>NZ_CP022521.1:0-301944 GCF_002234535.1 Actinoalloteichus hoggarensis | reverse complement strand
ACCGCGTTCACCGCGAGACCGGAGAACAGGAAGACCACGGCCGCGCCGATGATCAGCCCGACGAGCGTGTTCGGCGCGTAGACCAGGAAGGCCGCCGTGTCGAGAGATTCGCCCAACGAGGCCAGCGTGCTCGAGATCGCATCGGTGTACGAGCCGAACAGGGCCACCGCGGCCAACACCGCGGTCGCGATGGCTATGCCCTTGGTGATGGCCTTGGTGGTGTTGCCGACGGCGTCGAGGTCGGTGAGGATGCGCGCGCTCTCCTCGTCCAGTTCGCCGGACATCTCGGCGATGCCCTGGGCGTTGTCGCTGACCGGGCCGAAGGTGTCCATGGCGACGATGACGCCGACCGTGGTGAGCAGACCACAGCCCGCCAGTGCCACCGCGAACAACGAGACGGCGATGGAACCGGAGAGCAGGAAGGCTCCGTAGACCGCGCCGCCGATGACGAGTGCGGTGTAGACGGCCGACTCGAATCCCACGGAGATGCCGGAGAGGATCACCGTCGCCGCGCCGGTCAGGGAGCTCTTGCCCACGTCCTTGACCGGACGGTGCTCGGTCCCGGTGAAATAGCCGGTGAGCCACAGGATCACGCCTGCCAACACGATCCCGATGATCACGGCGACCGCCGCGATCAGCGCCGGGCTGCCCTCCGCACCGGTCTGGCCCGCACCCAGTTCGGCGAAGCTGCCGGGCAGATAGACGAACGCGGCGACGGTGCACAGCACCGCCGCGATCCCCGCCGAGATGTAGAACGCGCGGTTGATCGCCCGCAGCCCGTTCTCACCCTGCTTCGCCGTGGTGATGTAGACGCCGATGATCGCGGTGAGCACACCTATGGCGGGCACGATCAGCGGGAAGAGCAGGCCGTGTACGCCGAAGGCGGCGCTGCCCAGGATGAGGGACGCGACCAGCATGACGGCATAGGACTCGAAGAGGTCCGCCGCCATGCCCGCGCAGTCGCCGACGTTGTCACCCACGTTGTCGGCGATGGTCGCGGCGTTGCGCGGGTCGTCCTCGGGAATGTTCTGCTCGACCTTGCCCACCAGGTCGGCGCCCACGTCGGCGGCCTTGGTGAAGATGCCGCCGCCGACCCGCATGAACATGGCGAGCAACGCCGCGCCGAAACCGAAGCCCTCCAGCACCTTCGGCGCCTGCCCCGCGTAGACCATGACCACGATCGCGGCGCCGAAGAGGCCGAGGCCGATCGTGGCCATGCCGACCACACCACCCGTGCGGAAGGCGATCCGGGTGGCCTTCTCCTGCCCGCCCGGCTCGCTCGCAGCGGCGGCCACCCGCACGTTGGCCCTGGTGGACAGCCACATGCCGAGATAACCGATGCCCGCCGAGAACGCCGCGCCCACGAGGAAGAACAGTGATCTTCCGATCCGCTCCCCCATGTCCTCGGCGGGAAGAGCGAAGAGAAGCACGAACACGATCACGACGAAGACGCCGAGCGTGCGGAACTGCCGGTTGAGGTAGGCCGACGCGCCCTCTTGCACCGCTCGGGCGATCTCCTGCATCTTCGAACTGCCCTGGCCGGTGGCCAGCACTTCTCGAAGCAGGACATATCCGACGAGCAGGGCAGCCAGAGCGACGACGGCGACCACGGCCACCACGCCGTAGTCCCCCCCGGAGAGCTCGAGGCCCTGCGCCCAGTTGACCTGGGCGAGGTTGAGCCGGGACATCCGTCCTCCTGGTTGGTTTGCTGCTGTTGGTCCGTGCCGCCCGCGAGGGCGACCGCGTCCCTCCCGCGCGTTCCAGCCACCCACTGCCCACTCGATCTTCGAAGACCCCGGTCACGGGACTCGGTCACAAGCGAGATTCGACTGGTTACACACGGGAAGGCGGGCAGTCTATTCCCGGCGAGAGTGTCTGAACTCACGGTGTGGCGTTCAGCTCATCTCGGACTCGATCACGAGATCGATCAAGGTCCAACGGACCCGAAGTGGATCACCATCGGCACTGTGCGAAGGTGGCGGTATGACCGAGGGTGACCGTGGACAAGCCCTGCTTGAACGGGTCACGATCGGGCTGCCGACCGAGGGCTCGCCGCTGACGCACGTCGCCCGGCTGCCCGACCGCCCGGAACGCCCGACCGACTGGCCCGACTGGGCTCCCTCCGAGCTCCTCGACGCCTTCCGCGACAGCGGTGTCCAACGACCGTGGAGCCATCAGCGGGCCGCCGCCGACGCGGCCTGGGCGGGCGACCACGTCGTCGTGGCCACCGGAACCGCCTCGGGGAAGTCGCTGGCCTACCAGCTGCCCGTACTGGCAGGCCTCCTGCGGGACCCGAAGTCGACGGCGCTGTACCTCGCCCCGACCAAGGCCCTGTGCTCCGATCAGCTCCGCACGGTCCGTGCTCTCGGCATCGACGGGATCGCCGCGACCCGATACGACGGCGACACCTCACAGGTCGAACGAGACTGGGCGCGATCGCATGCGCGGTGGCTGTTCAGCAACCCGGACATGCTGCACCGGGGTGTCCTGCCGCAGCACGAACGCTGGGCCCGGCTGTTCCGGCGACTCAGCCATGTCGTCGTCGACGAGTGCCACGCCTACCGAGGTGTCTTCGGCTCCCACGTCTCGCTGCTGCTGCGGCGGCTGCGGCGCGTCGCCCGCCACTACGGCGCCGATCCGGTCTTCCTGCTGGCCTCCGCCACCGTCGCCGAACCCGATGTCTTCGCATCCCGCCTCACCGGCACGCCCTGTGTCGCCGTGACCGAGGACGGCTCCCCGCGTGGCGGCCGCACTGTCGCGCTGTGGGAGCCGCCGCTACTGCCGGAGATCACCGGCGAGAACGGCGCGCCGATCCGGCGGTCAGCGGGCGCCGAAACCGCGTCCCTGCTGGCCGATCTGGTGTTGCAGGGTGCCAGGACCCTCGCCTTCGTCCGGTCCAGACGCGGTGCGGAGACCACCGCGCTCACGGCCCGACGACTCGTCGCCGACGCCGATCCCGGCATGGTGGATCGGATCGCCGCATACCGGGCCGGATACCTCGCCGAAGACCGTCGTGCACTGGAACAGGCACTCTCCACCGGCGAACTACTCGGCGTGGCCACGACCAACGCCCTCGAACTCGGCATCGACATCAGCGGCCTCGACGCCGTGGTGATCGCGGGCTATCCCGGAACGCTGGCATCGTTCTGGCAGCAGGCCGGGCGAGCGGGTCGTCGGGGCGACGGGGCGCTCGTGGTGTTCGTCGCCCGCGACGATCCGATGGACACCTACCTCGTCCACCACCCCGACGCGCTGCTCAGCAGGCCGGTCGAGGCAGCCGTGCTGGACCCGGGCAATCCCTATGTGGCGGCCCCGCAACTCGCCTGCGCCGCGGCCGAGCTTCCACTCACCGAGGCCTCGCTCACCGAGCTGGCCGGAGCGGACGGCCCGTCGATCGTGGAGGGCCTCGTCGCCGACGGGCTCCTCCGACGACGAAAGGCCGGCTGGTACTGGACTGATCGGCGGCGACCACATCACGACGTCGACATCCGCGGCGCGGGCGGCGAGCAGGTCGCCGTCGTCGAAGGCGACACCGCACGACTGCTCGGCACCGTCGATCCGGTGGCCGCCTGCCACACCGTGCACCCCGGCGCGGTCTATCTGCACCAGGGCGAGTCCTTCGTCGTGGACGAACTACATCTCGACGACGGCATCGCCCTCGTCCACGCGGAGGCGCCGGACTGGACGACGTCGGCACGGGAGACCGTCGACATCTCGGTGGTCCGGGAGCTGTCTCGCCGCGCCTACGCGGGGGGCGTGACGGTCTGCCTCGGCGAGGTCGACGTGACCTCACAGGTGGTCGGATACCTGCGCAGGCTTCCCTCAGGTCAGGTGGTGGACCAGGTCGCACTCGAACTGCCCGAGCACCGGCTCCGCACCAGGGCCGTCTGGTACTCGATGCGCGAAGAGCTGTTACACGGCCGCGCGCCGGGGGGCGCCGGACTCTCTCCGGCGCGCGCTCCCGGCGCGCTGCACGCGGCAGAGCATGCGGCGATCGGCCTGTTGCCGTTGTTCGCCACCTGCGATCGCTGGGACATCGGCGGCGTGTCCACCGCCTTTCACGAACACACCGGGGAGGCGACGGTGTTCGTACACGACGGTCACGCCGGTGGAGCTGGTTTCGCCGATCGTGGATTCGCCGCACTGGTCCCCTGGCTGTCCGCCACACGAGAGGCGATCTCAGCCTGCGAGTGCCCGGCAGGCTGCCCGTCCTGTGTTCAGTCGCCCAAATGCGGAAACGGCAACGAACCACTGGACAAGGCGGGTTCCGTGCTGGTTCTCGACGCCGTGCTGTCCGTCATCAGCTCGGCCGACGACCTCGGCTGATCAGCGCTCCGCTCCGACCAGGCCGTCCCGATCATCACGGACCGGGTCCAGGCCGAAGGCGACCTCCGCGATGGTCTCCTGCACCTGCGCGGAGGGCAGCAGAGTCCAGTCGCAGGTCTCCGGCTTGACCCGCCAGTGAACGACGCCGTGCGTCACCGGGGACGGCGCCAAGGGCACCCAGCCGCCCTCGGCGTGCAGTCGGATCCCCGGACGCTCGGCCAGATCCGGACTCAACGCGGCGCCCGAGGTGACCAGGAACAGCCAGCGCCCGTCCGGAGTCGCCAGCGTCGGCACGAGCAGACCAGCCTGGCGCAGGGCGCCCGCCACCGGCCTGCCGAGCGTGGCCTCCACCTCGATGACGTCGATCCCCGTGCCGGTGGCCAACAGCAGGCTGTACGGGCGGGCCGCCCACGTGGACACACTGTCGGCCGTCGACGCGGGCAGCCGGGCCTGCCAGTCCTCGTGCACCGGAACGGGGCCGTGCTCGGCCTGCCCGGCCCTGCCCACCCACTGCCTTCCCTCAGGGAGACCCTCATCGAGGAACGTGCCGGGAAACACCGGCCAGCCACGACCGGCGAGACCGATCGCCTCCGCTCGCAATTCGATACGGAAAGCATCCCGCCAGCTCGCCGACCAGTCCATCGTCTTGACACCTTCCGTGGGAGAACATCGTCGTCGTCCTGCCCTCTACTCAACGACACGGATGACCCTCGACAGAATGGCCTGTCGACGACTGGTACGAAGTGAACGGCGAATGCGGCTGCGCGATGAGCGGCGCGGAGACGCGCGCTTACGCTCGCGGCCCGCTCCGGCAGACTCAGAAAAGTGTGAGAACCGTTCATCGCGGCCGGACGACCATTCATCGCGGCACACTGCCCGGTGAGAACGGTGAACTACGCATTCGGCCGATCTCGCCGATGTCGACGCCGCGGTGGACGGCGACTCACCGCCAACCCGCTCTGGCCCGTGCCGTCACGATACCGGGGACCGGCAACGGACCGATCACGTCGCGATGAACCTCGACCACCGCATCGAGACCCAGTAGGGCGCAGTGCTCCAACCGGACGCCCATTCGATCGGTGAGATGTCGAGCCCGCTCACACGCGATGGACTCGCCCGCCGCAGACCGCCCCGCAGCCGCCAACGCGGCAAGATCGGCGGCGCCCTCGGCCCGGTGCCGGGCCACGATGACCGACCCCAGATGCAGTCCGAGAAGGATGAGCAACAGCAGAGCCGACAGCACCGCGAGAGCCAACGGAGTCGCCGCGCCGGAATCGTCGTCGCCCGCCGCCGCGACGCAAGCAGGCAGGCGCGTCGGAATCCCCGCCGACCCGGGCACGATCCGCGCCAGATCGGGCGCCGAGGCCCATGTTCCCGACATTCCTCTCACACCCCCGCGATCGCGCTCTCCGGCTCGTCACCGCCGCTCCACCCGCGACGCCTACGGCGTCGACCTCGTCGATCCGTCCTTGATCACGCCACGCGGCAGCGAGGACGGCGCGAGCAGGGCGGCCAGGGCGGTCACGCCTCTCGTCCCGGTCCTGTCGATTCACGACGCGGGAACGAGCAGCAGAGTGACCACTCGCGAGCCGTCAAGCAGGCGAGACAGACCGTGCCAGCGTCGGCGACATCCGGGGGCGCCCCGCACCTTCCTGACCCGCCGTGCACTCACTCGTGATCAGCGGCCTTACCGGCCTCACCCTTGGTCTCGAACTCGGTATCGCTGCCAGAGCCGACCATGCTCCCGGTGCCCTCGTTCTCCTCGGTGCTCTCGTTCTCCTCTGTGGCATTCGAACCGGGTGGGCCTTCCGAACCGCTGGAATCGGTCCGGGCGCCCGGCTCGGCGAACGCCCAGACAGTTGCCCGCAGTCGAACGTCCGGGATCAGCGGCACCACCGCCGCGCGCACCGTCACCTCGATCTCGTCTCCGTGGATCGCCACGTCCCACGCTGCTCCCACCGGCGCGATCCGGTGCACTGCCTCGGCTGCGGCATCGTCGGCGCCTCGAGCCAGAAGGCGCGCCGCCGCCGTCGCGGCGTCCAGGCACCGCACCTGCGCCGAGACGGCCGACAGCCCGCCGATTCCTCCCGTCAACATCACCAACAGTGCGCAGATGCCGAACGCTGCCTCGATCGTCACCGCGCCGCCGTCGCCACGACAGCGGGTGAAGCGGGCCGTCCCCCGACATCGGCGAAGGAGATCGACACAACCGCCGATCACAGATTCACCGACAAGGCATGCCTTATCAACGCGGTCAGCGCCGATCGGATCGAGTCACCGGTCACGATCGTATAGAGCAGTGCACCGATTCCGGCGGCCGCGATGGTTCCCACCGCGTACTCCACCGTGCTCATTCCCTCGTCCGCGCGCAGGAGCAGTACAAGCCTGCGCACCGCAGGGCGATCCGGCCGCCATCGTTCGGCCGTGCCGCCCGCGGGCACCTCGCGGTGCCGCCCGGACGTCGGTCGCGTTTCTCCGGTCATCCATCCCGCCGCGTGCCAGGACGGCAACGGGACGGCGACCTTCGAGTCGCGCCGCAGCGATCCGCCGACCGTTCGGACGACACGTGAGAAGAATCTGTCGCTCATTGTCTTCATCTCCTGACTCCAGGTCGCTGAATGATGGCGATTCGGCGAGAACGCGCCCTCGTCACCAGGATTCGAGTAGGCCCCCGGCGAGTCCGATGACGATCGGGAGGATGCCGAGGCAGAGGAAGGCGGGCAGGAAGCACAGTCCCAAGGGCCCGGTGACGTGTACCGCCGCCCGCTGAGCGCGTGCCTCCGACGCATCGGACGCCGCGACTCGTGTGGAGTCGGCCAGCCGAACAGCCAGACCGGCCAACGCACTGCCGGACCGCGCCGTCCGCCTCGCGCCACGGGCCAGTTCCCTGGTCGGCGAGTGCTCCATCGCCGCCTGCCAGGCGGTGTCCGAGTCCTCCCCCGCGTTGAGCAGGTCGGCAACACGGGACAGCACGCCACGAGTCGAGTCGTCGAGTTCACCCGCGGCCAGGTGCAGCGCGGCGGGCACGGTCAACCCGGCTCGCAGGGCCGCCGCCAAGACGTCCCACCCCGCGGCCAGGCAGGCCGCGTCCGGCGGAGCACGAACCGAGTCTCGTGCGACGTGGCGCCCGCCCCACCACACGACGCCCGCGCTGGCCGCGCCGACGATCAGACCGCCGCTGCCACCGAACAGCACCGCCGCCGACACGCCGATCGCGCACGTCGCGATCAGCAGCAGTCGTCCATCTCTTACCGCCCTTCGACGACGTCCACGATCGACGGTCACCGCTGCTGTGAGGCGACCCCGAACACGAGCGACCCCTGGCACGAGAATCAATGCCACCGCCAGCAGGAGCACACCGACGGTCACGACGCCCATCCGCCCTGCGCGGTGATCCGCCCCATCCACCAGACTCCGAGGCAGTCCAGCCCGACGCCGACGACGAGCAGGAGCCTCCCCAGTTCGTGATCGAACAGCACCCTGAACGGGTCGGCGCCCATCGCCTCTCCCAGCACCACGCCGAGGAGCGGCAGCGCGGCGAGCACCGCACCGGTCGCCCTCGGGCCCGCCAGTCGTGCCGCCAGGCCGTCTGCCGTCGCGACCCGGAACTCGAGGTCGCGACGCATCGCGTCGAGCACGTCGGCCAGCGGCACACCGTGCCGTTCGGCCGCGATCCAGCTTCGACCGAGACGGGCCAGCGCCGCCGCGCACTCCGGATGGCCGGCGGCCGCGCCGCGCAGTCGGGCGGGAACGTCGCCACCGAGTCTGGCGGTGGACGCGATTCCGACGAGCACTTCGGTGACGACGGGCGCAGCGTCCCGTGCCACGCTTTCGGCGGCATCGGCAGGCGTCGCGCCCACACGAAGCTCCGCACTCATCAGGCCGAGTGCCTCCGCCCAGCTCCGGATCTCCGCAAGCCCGTGAAGGCGCCTTCGCCGGGCCGCAAGACGGCTCCACGCGGTCAGCGCCAGCAGCGCGCCTGCCATCGCGCCCGCCACCGCGGCCGATGCCCAGCCCGCCGCCACGCCGATGCCGAGGAGGACGAGCCGACCGCACCGCGGTGCGCGGAGCGGCAACGACGGCCGCCGAACCGCCGTCGGCCGCAGCAGACGCAGCCTCGCGTGGACCGATCGGGCGGGCCAGAACACCAGCGCTGCGCTGTAAGCGAGCAGCACCGCGTTCACCATGGCGTCCGCACCCCTCTGCCGTGCAGGAGCCTGCGCAACGCGACGTGCCCCGCTGCGGGTTCGCCGTCCCGCCGCCACGCATCGACGACACGTACCTGATCTCCTTCGCGCAGTAGCAGTCCGATGGATTCGAGCCGGCGCGAGCCTGCCGGACCCCGCGCCATGTGCAGTACGACCTGTACGGCCGCGGCGAGCTGACTGTGCAGCGCGGGGCGATCGAGTCCGCCCAATGCGGCCAAGGCCTCCATCCGCGCCGGGACCTCGCCCGGCGAGTTGGCGTGCATGGTCCCGGACCCGCCGTCATGGCCCGTGTTGAACGCGGCGAGGAGATCGCAGATCTCCGGCCCTCTCACCTCGCCCACCACCAACCGGTCCGGTCGCATTCGCAGTGCCTGCCGAACCAGATCGCGCAGCGTCACCCCGCCGGCGCCCTCGACATTGGCCTGCCGAGCCACCAGCGACACGAAGTGGGGGTGTCGCGGCCGCAGTTCACCCGCATCCTCCACGCACACCACCCGCTCGCTGGCGGACACGATGCTCAGCAGGGCGCCGAGCAGCGTGCTCTTCCCCGAGCCGGTGCCGCCGACGATGACGAAGGCGAGACGCGCCTCGATCAGCGCACGCAGCAGTCCTTCCACCTCGGCGGAGAAGGTGCCCATCGCGGTCAGGGTGGCCAGGTCGTGGACGGCGGGTCGCAGCACCCGCAAGGACAGGCAGGTCCCGCCGGCCGCGATGGGCGGGATGACGGCGTGCAGCCGGACGTCACCGATCCCGAGCCCGGCGGGCAGCCACGCATCCACGAACGGCTGCGCGTCGTCGAGTCTGCGCCCCGCCGCGGCCGCGAGCCGATGTGCGAGCCGCCGGACGGCGTGCTCATCGGCGAACCGCGCCGATGCTCGACTGAGCCCTCCGCCACGATCGACCCACACCTCGCCGGCTCCGGTGACCAGGACGTCGGTGACGTCGGGCTGTCTCAGCAGTCCCTCCAGCGGGCCCGCGCCGACGAGCTCGTCGCGAAGCAGCCGGAGGGCGTACAGCACCTCCGTGTCACCGAGCACGCCGCCTGCCTCACGTCGAACGGCATCAGCGACGACGGCCGGAGTGATCACCGAGTCGAGCTCCGCGAGCCTGCGTCGTACACGGTCCACCAGATCGGCGTCCACGCGTTCCGAGGCGGGCCTCGGGATCTCGGCGTCCGAGCCGCGCAGCTCCGCATCGTCTGCCTGCGGGACTCGCGCCCATTCCGTCGTGGTCATGTCGCGCCTCTCGGCCCGTTCTGCCGTACGAGGTCGAGGACCGTGGCGGCGGACTTCGCCAGCGGTCCGTCGGAGCGCATCCGCAGCCCGCCGTGTTCGAGCGCGGCGGCGAGGCCGGGTTCCGGACGCATCGCCGCCGCTACCGGAACGCCGAGAGCGCGCTGCACGTCGCCAGAGGTGAGGCCGCCCGGCGAGGGTCCGCGCACCACAAGCCGCAGCGGCGGGTCGTGGACCCGAAGGCGAGCGAGCAGGGCGGCCGCCGAGGCGCACGCGCGGACCTCCGCCGGAACGACGATCACGGCGAGATCGGCCTTGGTCAACGCCGCGATCGCCGGTGCGGGCAGCGAGCGAGGCAGGTCGCAGACGACCGTGTCACCGGATCGGCAGGCGGTCGTGACGACGGCCTCGACGCCGTCGGTCGTGGGACCGCCGCCATCGGCCCGATCGCAGGACAGGACCGTCACCGTGCCGTCGCCGATCTCCTGACTGGGCAGGGCCGCCCGCAGGGTGGTGGCAGCCAGGCGTCCGCCGACCGTCCCGAGCCCGGACCATCGCAGTCCGGTTCGTTCCTCCGCGCCCAACAGCAGATCGAGCCCGCCGCCTGCCGGATCGCCGTCCATGAGCAGCACTCGCTCGGAGCGACCTGCCGATACCCTGGCGAGAGCGGTCGCGAACACGGAGGCGCCTGCTCCGCCTCGGCCGCCCAGCACGGCCAGGACCGTGCCACGTCTGCTCGGGCGCTCGACGGCGTCGGCGAACGCCGCGACGATCCGGTCCTCGTCTCTCGGCACCATCAGGACCGCACAGGCACCGAGGGTCACGGCGCATCGCCAGACGTCCTCTGCGGGCGGTGACACACAGACCACGACGACGCCCGCACGACGGGGCAGGCTCGCCTCGGCCACCTCGATCACGCTCACCGCGTCGAGCACGACCAGCGGGGTCGTCTTCCACGGCTTACGGGCGGCGACCGCGTCGGGCAGGCGTTCGACCTCGCAGCCGGCCGCAGCAGCCATCCGGAGCAACTCGTCCAGCAGGTCGCCGTCGCGGGTGAGCACCAAGACTCGATCGTTCTGCATTGCGACTCCCGGGGATCTCGTCGAACTCGGGCGGCGCACGTTCGACGCCGCGTTCGAGGACCACGGTGTCGGAACCCGATGATCGCCGCGAGCTCTCAAGATCAACTTGTGGATGCCCGACCCCCTTGTGGACAACCTCGGGGCTTCTTCGGCGACAACCGAGGTGAGACGTGTCAATCAGTCGACAGAGCGAATCCGACCGTGGCCGGCGACGAGGCTGCGTCAGACCAACCGGAGATCGACACGAGGGCAATCCGATCGGAGGACCACGATCGGAGCAGACCAGGCCGGGCGACGCGGGAGTGAATCGCCCGGCAGCCGACTGGACCGAGAAAGGGGGCGACCCCCGCCGGGGGGAGGGACGGGGGTCGCGAGAGTTCAGCTCCGGGGGGTTGAGCTGAACCCGTCCGGCTCACGGCCGGACACCCCTAACTGTACTTCCCGCCGACCACTTTCGTGTGACACCTTCACTAACTGACAGCAGTTCCCACGTCTGCGGCGGAATCCGGACCACGAACGAGTGAGATGAGCACGTCGGAGGCGGCGGCCGTGGCGGCCTGTTCGAAACGGGGCCTGCACACCGGGCCGCTTATGCTGGCCTGGTGACGGCTCAGGACACGGTCGAACGGAGCGACTCCCCCACGCGGATCGCCGCCTTCTTCGACCTCGACAAGACGGTGATCGCGAAGTCGAGCACGCTCGCCTTCAGCAGACCGTTCTTCCAGCAGGGTCTGATCAACCGCCGGGCAGTGCTCAAGAGCGCCTACGCACAGTTCCTCATGCTGGCGGGCGCCGACGAGGACCAGTTGGACCGGATGCGGGCCCACATCACCTCGCTCTGCACCGGCTGGGACGTGGCGCAGGTTCGCGCGATCGTCGAGGAGACGTTGCACGACGTCGTCGACCCGCTCGTCTACAAGGAGGCGACCCAGCTCATCGCCGACCATCGAGAGCAGGGCCATGACGTGGTGCTGGTGTCCTCCTCCGGGGAGGAGGTCGTCGAGCCGATCGCCAGGATGCTCGACATCACGCATTTCGCGGGCACCCGGATGACCGTGACCGACGGCGTGTACACCGGCGAGCTCGACTTCCACTGTCACGGTCGACAGAAGGCCGCCGCGCTGACCGCCATCGCCGAGCGCAACGGCTACCGCCTCGCCGACTCCCACGCCTACTCCGACTCGATCAGCGATCTGCCGTTCTTGGAGGCGGTCGGTCATCCGACGGCCGTCAACCCCGACCGTGCGCTGCGCAAGGAAGTCGTCCAGCGCGGCTGGCCGATGCTGACCTTCGATCACACCGTGTCACTACGAGCCCGAATCCCCACTCCGTCGGGTGCCACGGTCACGGCTGCGGCGATCGGGCTCAGCGCCGTGGCGGCGGCCGGGGTCGCCTGGTACGGACATCGTCGGCTTCGCCGTCGACGCGGGGACTGACCACGACGGTAAACGGGCGACCGCCGGCAGGCTCACACGTCTGTCGCCGTCATCGCACCATCCACGTCCCGCCGACGTCTGCGCCCTTACGAGTGAAGAAAGACGCTGGATGCACGCGCCTTCATTGCAGAGGGTGCCTGAACCGGTGCACACGATCGAGTGCCTTGCTGTGACTGGCGACACGGACTACAAAGGTGGTGCGGACCTTCATACAGCCAAGGGCGCGGCAGAAGAGAAGCCTCGTCCTCCCTGATGAAGCTCCGTGTGCGAGTACCGGTCCACCCACGCTCAGCACGCCGCGGGAGGCTTTCGTCGACCAGGGGCTGCGGATCAGGACGCTGAACGCCTAGCCCCGAAAGTACGACATTTGTTGCACGCTCGGTGACCGGACAACTCACACCAGCCGAGGGCGCCCCGTCCACGTCGAGGGGGCGCCCTCGGCATGTCCGCCTCATCCGGTGTGCCTGCCCGTCTCCATCGCCGCCCTGCCGACGGCCGCCCGACCGAGGCGGGCGCCCCGCCGATCCGAGACTCACTGCCGACCGAACGCCGCGGTGGCGGGCCGGAGTCGACTCCCCGGCACAGCGCCGAGCGTCCCGCACGCCATGTCAACGGACGTGTACAGATCGTTGACCCTTCAGTAGCCCGTGGGTACTTTGCAGGGAACTCCGGCACGTCGTCGGGTGGTGTCCGAATCCCATCCGTTCGAGCAGGCCGGCTGCTGAGGGGAGCCAGAGATGCCGAGACTCACCAGAGTCCATCTGCTCGCCGCCGCCGCGATGACAGCCGCCGTGGCGGTCGGTTCGAGCGCGCTCGGTCCACTGCGGTCCGGCGTCGACGAGGAGCCAGCGGACGTGCCTGCCACGAGCCGGTCGGACGGCGACGAGATGCGGTCCTGGATCGACGAGACGATCGCGGGGATGAGCCTGGAGGAGAAGGTCGGCCAGATCTTCGTGACCTACGCCTACGGTCCGGCCGCCGACAGTCCCCATCCCGACAACGTCACCGAGTTCGGCGTCGAGACCCCCGCCGAGGTCGTACAGCGCTACCACCTCGGCGGCGTCATCTACTTCAACTGGACGGACAGCTTCGAGAACCCCGTTCAGGTGGCCGAGTTGTCCAACGGCCTGCAAGAGGCGGCGTTGTCGTCGGGCGCCGAGATCCCCCTGATGATCTCGACCGACCAGGAACAAGGCGTCGTCACCCGATTCCGTGAGCCCGCCACGCAACTGCCTGGCAGCATGGCCCTCGGCGCGGGCCGGAGCCGCGACGACGCGAGGACCGCCGCGGCGATCACCGGCCAGGAGCTCAGAGCAGTCGGCATCAACCAGGACTTCGCTCCCGTCGCCGACGTGAACGTCAACCCGGCCAACCCGGTGATCGGCGTTCGGTCGTTCTCCTCCGACCCGGCCCTCGTCTCCGAGATGGTCACGGCCCAGGTCGAGGGATATCAGGACTCGGCGACGCGGGAGCTGACCGTGTCTTCCGCGATCAAGCACTTCCCCGGCCACGGTGACACGAATCAGGACAGCCACGACGCGATGCCGGAGATCGACCACACGAGGGAGGAGTGGGAGGAGCTCGACGCTCCGCCGTTCGCCGCCGCGATCGCCGCGGGAGCGGACACCGTCATGACCGGACATCTCCTGATGCCGGAACTGGACGACTCGGGCCTGCCCGCCACGCTGTCGCCGACGGTGCTGACCGGCCTCCTGCGGGATCAACTGGGCTTCGACGGGGTCATCAGCACCGACTCCCTGCAGATGCAGGGTGTGCGCAACGAGGTGGCCGACGAGCGCATCCCGGTGCTGGCCCTGCAGGCCGGCGCCGACCAGCTTCTCATGCCGCAGTATCTCGACGTCGCCGTCGACGCCGTCCTGGCCGCGGTGGAGTCTGGCGAGCTGACCGAAGCACGCATCGAGGAGAGCGTTCGGCGAGTGCTGGCGATGAAGTGGCAGCGCGGCGTGATCAGCGATCCGCTCGTCGACGTCGAGGCGGCCGCCGAGTTCGTCGGCAACGCCGACCATCTGGCCGCCGCGCAGCGGATCACCGATCGCACGACCGTCGCGCTGCGTAACGATGCCGATCTGCTGCCCGTCGAGGCACCTGTCTCCGCCCTCATCACCGGGCCGGACGCGACGGCGTTGACCGCCCTGGCCGATTCGCTGTCCCGACGTGGTGTGCGGGTCACACAGCGGGCCGTCGGCGCGTCCCCCACCGAGGCCGAGATCACCGAGGCGGTGGACGCCGCCGCCGAACACGATCTGACGATCGCCCTCACCAACGCCGCGTGGAACGACGCACGCGCGGGACAGCGAGAACTCGTCCGAAGCCTCGCCGAGAGCGACGCCTCGGTGATCGCCGTTGCCACCCGCGATCCCTACGACGCGGCCTACGTCGACGAGGCGTCCACCTGGCTTGCCACCCATTCGATCGGCGCGCAGGCGATGGAGTCGCTGACCCGCGTCGTGCTCGGCGAAGTCGCGCCCGCAGGCACCCTGCCGGTCACCGTTCCCGATCCGGAGAATCCGGATGCCGTCAGCTATCCGTTCGGCCATGGGCTCACCTGGTCGGTGACGGAGTGAGACAGATGGCGAAGCAGTCAGGCTCCATCGAGTCCGCCGGGCTGAGACGCCGCGGCTTCCTGACCGCCTCCGCGCTCGCGGTGCCCGCGCTGGCCGCGGGCGGCAGCGCGTTCGCGGCAGCGCCGCAGGCGGCACAGGCATCCGGGGTCGTCCGCGTAGGCGCCCAGGTGGCAGCCGAGGACGGATGGCGGGCGCTGGCAGGCAGGCGGGTGGGAATACTGACCAACCCCACCGGCGTCCTGCCCGAACTCACTCATGTGGTCGACGCCGTCGTGGGCAGCGGCGAAGTCGATCTCGTGGCCGCCTTCGGCCCGGAACACGGCTTCCGGGGCACGGCGCAGGCCGGTGGCTCGGAGGGCGACTACACCGATCCGCGCACCGGGACTCCCGTGTACGACGTCTACGGCGCCGCGGCGGACCGGGTGGCGGAGATGTATCGGCAGGCCGCAGTCGAACTCGTGGTGTTCGACATCGCCGACGTCGGGGCACGCTTCTACACCTACATCTGGGCGATGTACACGGCGATGCACGCCGCGGCCCTCACCGGCACCGCCTTCCTCGTCCTCGACCGCCCGAACCCGCTCGGCGGCACCGCGGCCGGTCCGCAGCTGGACCCCGCCTATGCCTCGGGCGTGGGACGCAAGCCGATCGTGTCCCGGCACGGCATGACCGTCGGCGAGCTGGCCGGGCTCTTCAACGCCGAGTTCCTTCCCGAGGAGGCAGGCCGCGGGGTCGACGAACTACGGGTCATCAAGGCACAGGGCTGGCAACGGGATCAGCTCTTCGCCTCGACCGGCCTGCCCTGGGTGCCGCCGAGCCCGAACGTGCCCACCCTGTCGACGGCGCAGGTCTACGCGGGCACCTGCCTGTTCGAGGGGACGCTCTTCTCAGAGGGCCGGGGCACGACTCGTCCCTTCGAGACCATCGGCGCACCCGGCCTGGACTGGCGGTGGGCTGAACGGCTCAACGAGGCCGGCCTGCCGGGCGTCCGCTTCCGCGAGACGTATTTCGTGCCCGCCTTCGGCAAACACGAGGGAGCCGAGTGCGGCGGCGTCGAGCTCCAGGTGACCGCACCACAGGACTTCGATCCGCTGCACACCGCGGTCGCGATGATGACGACGGCCCGCGAGCTGTACCCGCGGACATGGGGATGGCGGCCCGACCACTTCATCGACCTGCTGACGGGCTCGGATCGCCTTCGGCTGCTGATCGACGCCGGGGCGGCACCCGCCGAGATCGTCGCGTCCTGGGACGCGGACGCCGAGGCGTTCCGCGCTCGTCGTGAGCCCTATCTGCTCTACCGATGAGGTGGTCATGCGCGCACTGCCCCTTGCCTTCGTCTCGGCCGTCGTGGTCGGCGCGACGATGGTTCCCGCGGCCTCGGCCGTCCACTCCGGGCAGCCGCGGAACGAGCGAGACGTGAGCGACTGTGCCCCGCTGCGGCCGGGGACACCTGCTGAGGCCGGACTCGATCCCACTCCGATCGAGGAGGCGCTGGAGGCGGTGCGCTCCTCTACGACCGGGGTGGGCGCGGAACATCCGCTCTTTCCCGGTGCGGTCGTCGTGCTGGTTCACGACGGGATCGTGACCACCAGCGAAGCCGCCGGCCATGCGCTGCGCTACGCGGACGGGGACGGCACCGAACTGCCCGTCGCGGCACAGATCCCGACATCCGAGGACACCATCTTCGATCTGGCCTCGCTGTCGAAGCTCTTCACCTCGATCGTGATCATGCAGCAGGTGGAACAGGGCCGCATCAGACTCGACCGACCGGTGGCCGAGTACCTGCCGGAGTTCGCCACCGCAGGCAAGGACTCGGTCACCGTTCGCCAACTGCTGACCCACACCTCAGGCCTGCCGCCGTTCCTCCTGCTGTGGCGGGACTGGCCGGATGTTCCGAGCAGACTGCACGCGAGCCTCACCGCCGAATTGCAGGCGGAACCGGGCAGCGCCTACATCTACTCCGACCTGAACATGATCGCCCTCGCGGTGCTCGCGGAACGAGTGACCGGGCGAAGCCTGCCGGATCTCGTCCGCACCGGCATCACCGAACCCCTCGGCATGATCGACACCGGCTACCTGCCCGAGCCTGCGGAGACCGGCCGCATCGCCGCCACCGAGTTCCAGTCCGAGCCGCCCAGGGGCATGGTGCACGGCGAGGTGCATGACGAGAACGCCTGGTCCTTGAACGGCACGGCGGGGCACGCCGGGGTCTTCGGCACCGCGGGAGACCTGGCGATCCTCGGCCAGACGATGCTGAACGAGGGTTGTTACGACGGCAGAAGAATCCTGCGCCCCGGGACGGTGCGGCAGATGCTCACCGATCACAACGCGGCGTTCCCGGAGAATCCCCGCGGCCTCGGCTTCGAGCTGAATCAGTCCTTCTACATGGGGGAGCTGGCGGGTCCCGACACCGCGGGCCACACCGGGTACACCGGGACCTCGCTGGTGATCGACCGCGCGAACGGATCCATCGCGATTCTGTTGACCAATCGGGTGCACCCGTCCCGTGATCGGGGCTCGATCAATCCGGCGCGGGTCGCGGTCGCCGACGGACTCGCAGCGGCCCGCCTCTCCACAGGCCAGAGCTGATCCGACCAGGACCTCGTGTTGATCGGCACGCCGATCGGGCCGGCAGCGGCACGCTTCACGGCGGCTTGACGGAGGGGGCCACCGACGAGAAGTCGATGGCCCCCTCCGTACGTCGCTACGCGGCCGGGCCGCCCGGCGACGCCATGAAGCAGTCAGTTCCGTGGTGCGACCAGGGAGCACAACTCCGCGACCTGCGCGCCCAGCCGCTTCTTGTCCGACGGCGCGAGGGTGAACCACCGCCTGCCGTCCGATCCCGTCTTCTGTTGCAGGAAGAAGCGGCCGGTGACGTTGTCCATGAAATCGACCCGGTACTCGGACTTGCGGAGCCGCCCGCTGAGCGGATCGAAACTGCGTGCGGTGAACTCCCCCGCCCGCTTGCGTTCCGCCGACAGCACCTCGGCGAGGAACTCCGCATCGGTGCCACGCAGCCCCGCGTTGGCGAAGGCGGTGCGCAACTGCGTCGCCGAGCGCGCCCCGCTCGTGGCCGCCTGCTCGATCTGCTCGGCGGGATGGCTGATCGAGTGGCCGCGACCGGCCGGATGGTCGGGCAGCAGCCCGACCGCCGCATAGGCGAGCCCGGTGGGCCTGGTCGCCTCCAACGTCAGGGACAGTTCCGTCCGCGGCGTCCCCTCGACCGACTCGACCTTGGCCAGCACCGCGAAGTCACCGTCGGCCGCGGCCACGGCGTCGATGCCGTTCTGTCGATCGAGCATCATCGTCGCCCAGACCGCCAGGGCGGGCCGAGCCAGCGTGCGGAACGTGTCCTCCAGGAACCTGTTCAGCTCGCCGTACTCGACCAGCCCCCGCGACTCCAGGTCACGCCAGGCTCGTTGGTGCAGCATGCGGCGCTCTTCCTCGGTGTCACCGAAGCCGATCGGCTTCAGCAACGGAGGCAGCTTCACGTTGAGCCGAGTACAGATGGTGTCGACCGCCAAGGCGGACAACACGATCTGACCGTGGGTGGGCACGAACTACCTACCCTCGCTCGCCGAGGACGGGCGGCGCGACGAGCTGTCCGTCGCCGAAGACGTCATCGGTCTCCAGCAGATAGTCGGCGCGCTTGTGCTCCTTGTCGTCCTCACCCTGGCTGTTCTTGCCGCGAGCGCCCCCGCCCATGCCTCCGCCTGCGCCACCGACACCACCGGGGCCGCCGGCACCACCAGGACCGAAACCACCACCGGCACCGGGAGCACCCGCCCCGCCTGGGCCGAAGCCGCCACCCGCGCCACCGGCGCCGAAGCCGCCGCCGAGGCCACCGGCGCCACCCGGGCCGAAGCCGCCGCCGGGGCCGAAGCCGCCACGGCCGCCGAGGCCACCGCCCGGCCCGCCGGGGCCGCCAGGTCCGCCGGGGCCGAAGCCACGGCCGCCGGGGCCGCCGCCGGACCCGCCGGGCAGCCGACCGTTGGGCCCGTGGGGTCCGTTGGGTCCGTTGGGTCCGTTGGGTCCATAGGGTCCGGTCGGGCCGCCGATCACCGGCGGGGGACCCATCGGCGGCTGACCGATGGGCGGCTGACCGATGGGCGGCTGCACGATCGGCGGATTGCCCGGCGGAGGCAGCACGGGATTGTTGAAGTCAGGGCCGATCGTCGGCGGCGCAGTCGGCGGGGCCACGCCACCGCCACCACCGCCGCCACCACCGATGCCACCAGCTCCGCCACCGCCGCCTGCTCCGCCACCGCCACCGGTGCCACCGCCACCGGTGCCACCGCCCGGCGGTGTCCAGCCGCCGCCACCACCGCCGGAGCCGATGCCGCCTGCGCCACCGCCGGTTCCGCTACCGGTACCGCCGCCGACGCCACCAGGACCGCTGCCCAGGGAGCTGGGGCTGCTAGAGGCGAGGCTGTAGTTGGCCTCCGGCGGGTCCTGGAATCCGGTGAAGGACATCAGGTTCTGATTGGTGTTGTTCTGGTAGCCCTGCATGACCTGCCGGGCCTCGTCGTTCTCGGCCTCGTAGGCCTCCATCCGGTCGCCGTGACCGGTCATGCCCGAGGGGAGCACGTGCTCCAGGAAGCCGCTCTTCGTGGGCTCGTCCTGACCCTCAGGGACACTCGTCATCGTGTTGAGCCGGTAGTCCAGCTGAGTGTCGATCGTGCTCGCGATCGCCTCGGTCTGTTCCTGCGCCTGAGTTGCGTAGCTGGCGAGCGGATTCACCGCCGCAGCCGAAGCGTCGGCAGCAGCGCCGGTGTGCGCCGCTTGCGCCTTCTGGAGCGAAGTCTCGATGTAGCTGCCGATGTCGGCATACCGGGTGGTCAGGTCACGCCACCTACCCGCGACCTCCTGGAGGCCGGCGCCGCCCCCGACACCCGAGTAGACCTCCGACCGGATCGTCTTGGCGTCCTTGCCCTCCCAAGAGAGGCAAGTCGTCTGCAGGTTCAGCTCACTCATCTCGCCCTTCCCCTTCAGTTCGCATCGGGCAGCGTCGGAATAACGGCTTCAGCGACGGCGAGTGCACCTGCGCAGGCCTCATCTTCCGAACCACTACGGACGTAATTCACGTCGAGGTACTGAGTATCGGAAACACCCACGACATAACCACACATCGAGGTTGGCTCCCCCTCATTCGCCCGGACCGCCGGGTGACCTGCCACCTCCAACTCTTCCCAATCCGAGTAGAGCGATTGACGTGAATAGATTTCTTCGAGGCCCTCACGCTCGACATCTGTCACCAGAGTGACTCTCGAGCCGGCCTCAGATTCCCAGACGCAAGAGGCATTACCTCCACCCGTGGTGCGTGCCTCACCCTCCGCCGCAAAACCAAGATCCTCCGCGGACTCTGGGGTCAGCAGCGCACACACGTCAACACCAGCGACGTCGCGAGGGTCGGTGACGGACGGCGCCAATCCCTGCGGAGCAGTCGCATCAGGAGATTCCTCGGTCGTCGTCTCTTCGACAGCCGAATCCGACTCCACAGGTGTCGCCGTTCCCTCGTCCTGGGTAGAACAGGACGCAATCATCAGTGAGGCTGCGATCGCTACGCCAGCGATCGCCCACGGCCGATTAGATGTCATCGTCTCCAAGTTCCTATGATAGCGACGACCAACGTCTTCAGCTACGCGACGACGGCGGAAGATGCGGGTTGTTCTCATAGAACTCCCGCTCTCTACGCTCACTGGGAGTCTCGCTCTCGTTGAACTCTGAAGCCTCGATGTCCCTTAGCCCAAGCTGGTTGGCGTCCTCGATGTTGTGATAATCGGCAAGCATCGCCTTAAAATTCTCGATGGTTGCCTCAAGGGCTTCCAGGTAAGCTTCGTTCGCGTTGAACAACGCACCATCCGGCCCGCCTGCCACCCGCGCGATCTGCATACCTGCGTTACTGCTCACACCGTCGGAGCCCTGGTTCGGCGCCTCCATGCCGAGCTCTCGGGCTTCCTGAGCGATGTCCATGACCCGACTCTTCGCCTCTTCGAGATCCGCGATCGCCTGCGGCAGCCGCTCTGGATCAAGCTCAAACGTCCCGCTCATAGCGCGTCCTCCCGAAACGCGGTACCACTGATCGACCTCATGTCACGCCCCCCAGGGCTCGCTGACGGAAATCACGAACGCAACCTGAGACGCGCCTGGACCGCGTCCGGTTCCCACTCGCACAGAGGATTCTGGGCCCGAATGATACACCGCCGGAGCCACCCGGACAGGTGAGTTCGGTGAGACGTCCCACCAGCCTGCGGCCGTCCGTCCACTTTGCGAGATTCGGACCGTCATTCGGCCGACGACGGAGGCGATCTCGACTCGGCCAGGACGCCTGACCTGCCGGATGCCGCGAGTCCGCCTCCACAGTGGAGAAGACCGATGAATTCGGCACCGCGATCCAGGCACCGAGCCCGACCGCCCGCCGACCTCAGCCAGCCGACCGCGCATCGGCCGAGGGATGGCACGCCGGCCGCCTGCTCCCAATCCCGTCGAGACGGAGCCGCGCCGCCGTCCAGCGCCGCGCCGCCGTCCAGCGCCACACACGGTCCCGAGCCGGGGGCCCCGGCCCGTCTACGCCACCGCACGAACGCCTCCAACGCCGTGACCCCTGCCCGGACTGGTACCACGCCCTCATCGGAACGGCGCTCGTTTCGCGGCGATCAGGACCGGTTCCCGCGAGCACTCCTCGGAGGCGTGGGCACGGGGACCGATCTCCGAAAGCTCTCGGCGACGACGTTGGGAACTCTCACACGAGGTTCGCTCGATCGAGCCCCGTGTGGCGGCCCACTCCGAGACATCGTGGCGCCTCCACCGTGTGGGCTCCTCGACCGCCGGCGCGCTAGTCGATCAACGAACCCCGAGAAGTCCCTGCATACGACTGGATAACCAAATGGATACGGCTGATAACGAGACCGGTTCCACCCTCGATACCCACGGCGTCGGATCAGCCCCTCGGGGCGGCCGAGCTGGGGATGTGGGGAATTCACGCGCTGCGCGGTAACTGACAGGTGACGACATGGAAACATGCGTTGACCTGGGCAACGTGCTGTTAGTAAGTTTCCCACCGTGACTAAGCGTTATGCCGAGGGCGCGGCAGCAGAGGGCAGCCCACTGGTTCGCATCAGATCTCTCCTGCCCGGCCTCGCCCGCGCCGAGCAACGGGTCGCCCAGGTTGTCCTGGACGACCCGGCCGACGTGACGCACCGCAGCATCACCGAGGTCGCCGAGGCAGCCGGGACCAGTGAGACCACGGTGACCCGGTTCTGCAAGGCCATCGGCATCCGCGGCTACCCGGAGCTTCGGCTTGCCCTGGCGGCCGAGACCGCTCGCACCTCCAGCCGAGACGAACAGCAGCTCGGCGGCGAGATCGGCCCGGAGGACAGCCTGCGCGACGTGATCGACAAGGTCTCCTACGCCGATGCGAGGGCGGTCAAGGAGACGGCCGAGCAGATCGACGTGGCCACGCTGCAGGAGGTGGTCGACGCGGTCGCCCACGCCCCGAGGGTCGACGTCTACGGCGTCGGCGCGAGCGCCTTCGTCGCACTCGACCTCCAGCAGAAGCTGCACCGCATCGGCCGGACCTGTTTCGCGTGGAGTGACAAGCACATCGCACTGACCTCGGCCGCCGTCCTCGGACCGGAGGACGTCGCGATCGGCATCTCCCACACGGGCTCGACCATCGATGTCGTCGACTCGCTGCGGGTGGCCAGGGCACGGGGCGCGAAGACGGTCGCCGTCACCAACTACCCGAGGTCCCCCATCACGGAGGCCGCCGACCACGTGTTGACGACGGCGGCCCGTGAGACGACGTTTCGCTCCGGCGCGATGTCCAGCCGGATCGCCCAGTTGACGGTGATCGACTACCTGTTCATCGGGGTGGCCCAGCAGCACTACGAGACCGCGCAGGAAGCCCTGGAGGTGACCTACGCGGCAGTCGTGGGTCAACGCCTGGGAGCTCGACCCGATGGCAGGCGCCGACCGAGGGACGGTAACCGATGAGGACACGAGCGCACCTGAGCTGCATCCGAGTGGACTCCCCCACGGAGTCGCGCAATCCGAACACGCTGGACATCGACCGGGTCTCCTCCCTGGAGGTCCTGCGGTTGATCAACGACGAGGACCGCCTGGTACCCGATGCGGTCGCCGAGGTCCTGCCCCAGCTCGCCGATGCGGTGGACCTCGCCGTCCAGGCGCTCCGCGCGGGCGGCCGGGTGCACTACGTCGGGGCGGGGACGTCGGGACGGCTCGCCGTGCTCGACGCCGCCGAACTGATCCCGACCTACAACATGCCCTCGGGCTGGTTCGTCGCGCACCAGGCCGGGGGTGCCTCGGCCTTCGTCCACGCGGTCGAGGGCGCCGAGGACGACGTCGACGAGGGTGCCGCGCAGATGCGGCGTCAGGTCGGGGAGAACGACTTCGTGCTCGGCCTGACGGCGTCCGGTCGTACGCCGTTCGTGCTCGGCGCGCTCAGCGCGGCGAGATCCCTCGGAGCCGCCACGGGCCTGGTCTCGGCGAATCCGGCGAACATCGCGGCCACGGGCGTCGCCGCCGATGTGGTGATCGCGGTCGACACCGGTCCGGAGGCGATCGCGGGTTCCACCCGGATGAAGGCGGGCACGGCGCAGAAGCTCATCCTCACCGCGTTCTCCACCGCCGTGATGGTGCGGCTGGGCCGCACGTACTCGAACCTGATGATCAGCATGGTGGCGTCGAACGCGAAGCTTCGCGGCCGGACGCTGACCATCCTGCAGGAGGCCTCCGGCGCCGACGAGCTGACCTGCGAGACCGCGCTGGTGCAGGCGGCGGGCGATGTGAAGACCGCGCTGGTCACGCTCCTCACCGGGGTCGACACCGACGTGGCCAGGATGGCGCTGTCGCAGACGGACGGTCACGTCCGAGAGGCGCTGACGACGCTGGCACAGCCCACCAACTGATCGGAGGAGGAGTGCGGATCGCACTGAGCCAGCTGGCCGCCGACACCGACCCGCAGGTCAATCTCGGGTCGGTGCGGACGGCCGTGACGGACGCCGCCGCGCAGGGCGCACGGGTGCTGCTGCTGCCCGAGGCGACGATGGCGCGCTTCGGCATCCCGTTGGGGCCGGTCGCCGAACCGTTGGACGGGCCGTGGGCCACGGCGGTGCGGGCAGCGGCGAAGGCCGCCGACGTGGTGGTGGTCGCCGGGATGTTCGTGCCCGCCGACGACGGGAGGGTGCGCAACACCCTGCTGATCACCGGACCGGGGGTCGACACGGCATACGACAAGGTGCATCTGTTCGATGCGTTCGGCTTCGCCGAGTCGGACACCGTCGCACCGGGCGAACGACCGGTCACCTTCACGGTGGACTCGGTGACCTTCGGCGTCGCCACCTGCTATGACCTGCGGTTCCCCGGGCTGTTCCACGCGCTGGCGGACGACGGCGCGCAGGTCATGCTGGTCGGCGCCTCCTGGGGAGCGGGGCCGGGTAAACGCGAGCAGTGGGAACTGCTGTGCCGCGCCCGGGCACTGGACTCCACGTCCTGGCTGCTGGCCTGTGGTCAGGCCGACCCGAGCACGATCGGCGAGCGACCGAAGGGCGCCGCCCCCACCGGTATCGGCTACAGCAGCCTGGTGTCCCCGGTCGGGGAGATTCGGGCTCAGCTCGGGCCCGCGCCGGGGCTGCTGCCGGTCGACGTGGACATAGCCGAGGTGGAGCGGGCCCGGGAGACGATCCCGGTTCTGGCGAATCGGCGATTCTGACGGCCCCGCGCCGGTCGGAGACGACCGGCCGGGCATCGAGGGCTGCCATGGAGGTACGGCGAGCGGCTGGGCAGTCGGTGCGGACTCGGCACGATAGCCGCCACACCTGGCGGCAGGCTGGTCCGACAGCGGGTGGACCGGACGCCGGTCGGTCAGTCCTCCGGGCTGCGGCGGAGTCGCTTCACGTCGCCGCGCCGCTTCTTCTGGTCCACCCGTCGTCGCTGTGAGCCGCGTGACGGGCGGGTGGGCCGCCGGTTCGGCGGGTCGGGAGCGACGGCGTCACGCAGTGTCATCGCGAGCCTGGCCCTGGCCGCCTCACGATTACGCAGTTGAGAGCGGTGTTCCGCGGCGGTGATCGTGAGGACGCCGTCCACGAGGCGCCCCGCGAGCCGATCCAGCGCCCGTGCCTGGCGCGGCGGACTGAACACCGTCGTCGACGCGAGGTCGAAGGACAGCTCCACCCTCGAGTCGGTGGTGTTCACTCCCTGCCCGCCGGGACCGCTGGATCGAGAGAACCGCCAGCGCAGCTCGGCGGCCGGGATGGCCGTCGAGCCGACGACCGGCAGGTCCTCGTTCATGTCTCCAGCATCCCTCATCCGTCGCCCGCCGTCACCCGAGATTCCAGCTTGATGTCTGCTCCGGCGGCGCCAGGGCGCGTGAGGAGGCACATGCGGCGGGCGACGCGACGAGGTGTGCGCGGAGGTCAGCCCTCGTCGCCCGCCGGTTTGGCGAGCCCCGAGGAGATCAGGTCCATCACCGACGAGTCCTGAAGCGTCGTCACGTCGCCGAGCTCGCGGTTCTCGGCCACGTCACGCAGCAGCCTGCGCATGATCTTCCCGGAGCGTGTCTTGGGCAGTTCGGGGACGACCAGGATCTGCCGAGGCTTGGCGATCGGGCCGATCTCCTTCGCGACGTGGTCCCGGAGCCGCTTGACCAGCTCCGCGCCCTCGTCCGCCGACTCGCCGCCGCCGCGGAGGATCACGAACGCCACGATGCCCTGGCCGGTGGTGGCGTCGGCGGCGCCGACCACCGCGGCCTCCGCGACCGAGGAGTGCGCGACCAGCGCCGACTCGACCTCCGTGGTGGAGATCCGGTGTCCGGACACGTTCATCACGTCGTCTACCCGACCCAGCAGCCAGATCGCGCCCTCGGCGTCGTACTTGGCGCCGTCACCCGCGAAGTAGATCGGGCCGGACTCGTCGCGGAACCGCGACCAGTAGGTGTCGCGGAACCGTTGTTCGTCGCCCCAGATGCCCCGCAGCATGCCCGGCCAAGGCTGGTCGAGCACCAGGTATCCGCCGCCGCCTCGGCCGACCTCGACGCCGTTCTCGTCGACGATCTTCGCGGAGATGCCGGGCAGCGTGCCCATCGCCGAACCCGGTTTGGCGGCCGTGACACCGGGTAGCGGGGAGATCATGATCCCGCCCGTCTCGGTCTGCCACCAGGTGTCGACGACGGGGGTGGCGGCGGCGCCGATGTGCTCGCGATACCACATCCAGGCCTCGGGATTGATCGGCTCGCCGACGCTGCCGAGCAGCCGCAACGAGGAGAGATCGTGCCGTGCGGGGATGTCGCTGCCCCACTTCATGAAGGTGCGGATCGTGGTGGGGGCCGTGTACAGGATGGACACCCGGTACCGCTGCACGATCTCCCACCAGCGCCCCTCGTGCGGCGTGTTGGGCGTGCCCTCGTACATCACCGAGGTCGCCCGGTTCGCCAGCGGCCCGTAGACGATGTAGGAGTGGCCGGTCACCCAGCCGACGTCGGCGCCGCACCAGTAGACGTCGGTGTCCGGCTTGAGGTCGAACACGGCGTGGTGGGTGTACGCGGCCTGAGTCAGGTATCCGCCGGAGGTGTGCAGGATGCCCTTCGGCTTCCCGGTGGTGCCGGAGGTGTAGAGGATGAACAACGGGTGCTCGGCGTCGAAGGCCTCGGGGGTGTGCTCCTCGGACTGTGTGTCGACGAGGTCGTGCCACCACACGTCGCGGCCGTCGTGCCACTCGACGTCCTTGCCGGTGCGGCGGACCACCAGGACGTTGCGCACGGAGTGGGCGTCGCGCACCGCCGTGTCCACGTTCTCCTTCAGCCCCAGCACCTTGCCGCGACGATTCTGTCCGTCACTGGTGATCACCAGTGACGCCTCGGCGTCGTCGATCCTGGTGCGCAGCGCCTCGGCGGAGAAGCCGCCGAAGACCACGCTGTGCGTGAGCCCCAGTCGAGCGCAGGCCAGCATGGAGAAGACGGCCTCGGGGATCATCGGAAGGTAGATCGCGACACGGTCGCCCGCGGTGAGGCCCAGGGAGGTCAGCGCGTTGGCGGTCTTGGCCACCTCGCGCCGCAGGTCGGCGTAGGTGATCGTCCTGGTGTCGCCCGGTTCGCCCTCCCAGTGGATGGCGACCTGGTCACCGTGCCCGGACTCGACATGCCGGTCGACGCAGTTGTAGGCGACGTTCAGCCGTCCGCCGACGAACCACTTCGCGAACGGCGCGTTCGACCAGTCCAGGACCTGCGTCCACGGCGTGTCCCAGTGCAGCCGTTCCGCCTGGGAACCCCAGAAGGCCTCCCGGTCGGCCGCCGCCTCGTCGTACAGGGACTGAGTCGCGTTCGCGGATCGGGCGAAGTCCTCGTCGGGCGGGAACGTCCTGTTCTCGCTGAGAAGGTTGTCCAGGGTTGCGGCGCTGCTGGGCCCGGACTCGGCAGAACCGGTCTGCTGGGTCATCGCGAGGGACCTCCCTGAGTGATCGAACGAACATCTGTTGGTGCTGACCGTAGACCGAACCGGCCGCCGGGGACAGGATGAGTACCCGTTGGTCCAGACCAGTCGGCGGCGATCGAGTCGCTCCGTCGAACGTCGACGCCTGCTCGCCCGCCGATGGACGAGCACCGGTGCGGGTCTTCAGATGCCGACGACGCGAGGTCCGACCGGGCCGGCATGAGACCGCCGTGTGATCGACGTGGCGGTCGGTGTGGACGAGTCGCGCCTGCGTGGCGCAGGGTGGGTGAGGTTCTGCCACGCCGCCCGTGCCCGTCTCGTTCGTCGGCGTCCGCGGTGAGTACTGTCCGCGCCCGTGGACGATCCCCTAGGACCTCTGCTCGACCTGCCCGGCGTCGCCGAGGCCGTCTCGGCCGCGCGTGAGGCCGTCGACGCCGTGCACGGACATCCCGCGAATCGGCGCGGGTGGCCCGTCTCCGCCGCCGAGGCCTCCGTCCGAGCCGCTCGTGCCTCGGCCGCGATCGACGGTGCCGATGTCGAACTGCCCACCGACGGGCGGGTGTCCGACCCGATGACGGCGGGGTCGCTGCGCGTCGCCGAGTCGATCGGGATGCTGCTGGGCACCTGGCAGCGGGCGCCGCTGCAGGCACTCGCCCGGTTGCATCTGTTGGCGGCGGCCGATCTGGTCCCCGCCGACCGTGAGGATCTTCTCGGCAGACCGCGCGCCGAGGCGTCGGTCTCGACGCGGCTCGATCTGCTCGCCACGCTGGTCACCGGCGGGACCTCGGTGCCGGGCCCGGTGCTGGTGTCGATCGTGCACGGCGAGCTGCTGACGCTGGCGGCCTTCGGTACCGCGGACGGCGTCGTCGCCAGGGCCGCCGCCCGACTGACCGCGATCGGCACCGGCCTGGACCCGAAGGGACTGGGCGTGCCGGAGGTCGCGCACCTGCGGAGGCTGTCCGAGTACCGCGCGGCGGCTCAGGGCTTCGCCAGCGGCGAGCCCGGCGGCATCGCGGCGTGGATCAAGCACTGCTGTGCCGCGATCGAGGCGGGCGCGCGCGAGGGAAGGTCGATCGCGGAGGCACAGGCCTGAACGAGCCTGCGGCGGCGTGGAGCGGCTCCGTTCGCGGGGACGGCGTCCGGTGCCGAGCGCCCGTGCCGCCGCGCGCTTCCCGTGCCGCCGCCGGGCGGGGAGCCGAGAGCCGGGCGCCGCCGGGGCCGGGAGGGGCCTGCCGTGATTCCGCGCTCGTCGTCAGTCGCGCCGCCGCAGCAGACCGCGGAGGTCCGGCCACACCGTGCGCACCGCCACGAAGACCAGCAGAAGGCCGAACAGCACGTCCGAGAGCAGCGGGTTCATCACGACCGACCACTGGGTGGTGGCCACCGTGGCCAGGACGCCGGAGCAGCCGATCCACAGGGCGTCGCGCAGGGAGCCGTTGCCGTGGCGCAGGTTGCGCCAGCCGCCCAGGATCGACGTCGGAAGGATGACCAGCAGCGAGGTTCCCTTGGCCAGGGCCGCAGGCACTCCGAGGCTCAACTGCATGACCGGGACCATCACCGCGCCGCCGCCGACCCCGGCCAACGCGGCGATCATGCCGATCAGGACGCCGATCGGAAGCAGTAGCGCCAGTCGCCACCACTCGTGCGAGACGAGGCCCGTCGAGACGCCGGGATCGATCAGCATCCGCACCGCCGTCCCGACGGCGATCAAGGCGAAGAACCACCGCAGCCAGGCCAACGGCATCCTGGTGAGCAGGAACGCGCCTATCCAGGCACCGATCATCGAGCCGGCCGCCAGCGGTACGGCGATACGCAGGTCGACCTGGCCGTGCGCGGAGTAGCCGATGACCCCGGCCACCGCGAGCGGGCCGAGCGCGAGCAGCGAGGTCGCCACCGCATACCGCTGATCCCGCCCGCACCAGGCCACCAGGGCGGGGACGATCGCGACGCCGCCGCCGATGCCGAACAGACCCGACAACGCCCCCGCGATGAGACCGATGGCGACGAGGACCGGCCGTCGGGCCGGGGCAGGGAGGGCGACGCTCTGCTCTTTCCGCTGCGACACGCCAGCAACATACGCCGACGACCTGCTTCGTTCCTCACCACGATGTCGCACGCCACGCACCCGTCACCGACTGGGGAGCGAGCTCGCCGCACACGGCCACCAGCGCGGACGCCGCCCGGTGCGCGGCCGGACCCGACCCGCCCGGGGTGGTTCGGCCGATTGTTCCGCCGCCGGGCGACGGTCCGGGTGACCCACGGCGTACTGCCGGTCGTGAGGTCGACCAACCAGGACATAGCTGTGTCACCGCGGTCTGCCGAGGAGGAGTCGCGGCCGTGTCGGACGTGACATCCGCGCGTATCCAGGGGTCTCGGCGACGTTCTGCGCGGTGTGCCGCGGTTCCGGATGCGGTACCACCGCCGCTTCGGCGGAGTAGCACCAGACCGCCAACCTCGCTCCACCGGTGATGATCTGACCTGATCACGGCCGGACAGCCGCCTGGATCAAGACGATTGTCCCGTGTCATCACGGCGAGCGGTCGGCTCCATGGGACGATGGCCGAGTGAGCAGCGCAGGGCACGACCCCAAGAGACACCAGGACTGGGAGGGCCTGCCGCCCATCCCCTCCATCCCGCTGTCGGAGGAGAACCAGGCCCACGCCGGTCCGGGCGACCGCTCGCTGGGCGGACTGGTCCGCGAGGCCAGTGTGCACCTCTCCACGCTGATCAGGGCGGAGGTGGAGCTGGCGAGGCAGGAGATCTCGGCCGAGGTGCGCAAGGGGCTGCGCGGCAGCGTGTTCTTCATCCTCGCGCTGACCGTGCTCGCCTTCAGCTCGTTCTTCCTGTTCTTCACCGCCGCGGAGCTGCTGGCGGTCTGGCTGCCCCGCTGGGCGGGCTTCGGCATCGTGTTCCTGTTGATGCTGCTGGTCTCGGGTGCGCTCGCGTTCCTCGGTTTCCGGAAGGTGCGGGGCATCCGCAAGCCCGAACGCACCATCAACTCCGTTCGCGACACCGCGTACCTGCTGCGCCCCGGTGGGACGCAGGCCGCGGCCGCGGGCGGCGGGGCGGACCAGTCGGCCCCCGACGTACCCGGTCACCAGGACAGGCACCGGCCCGAGTCGGTCCGCTGAGCCTCCGCGATCCGGTGCGCTCGCTTCCGGACCCCTCCACCACCCGGATCAGCGGGCCGTGGACCCACCATGACGTCTCGGCGAACGGGATCTCACTGCACGTCGCCACGGCGGGCGAGGGCCCGCTGGTGCTGTTCGTCCACGGGTTTCCGGAGTTCTGGTGGTCATGGCGTGGTCAGCTGCTCGCGTTGGCCGACGCCGGCTTTCGCGCGGTCGCAGTGGACCTTCGCGGTTACGGGGACTCCGACAAGCCGCCCCGAGGCTACGACGGCTGGACGCTGGCAGGCGATCTCGCCGGATTGATCAAGGCACTGGGTGAGCGACGAGCCGCCCTGGTCGGCCACGGTTGGGGCGGTCTCCTCGCCTGGACGACGGCCGCGCTGCATCCTCGGCTGGTCAGCTCGTTGAGCGTGTTGTCCGCACCGCACCCGCTCGCGCTGCGTCGCGCGCTCGCCCTCGGGCTCACCCGGCCGTGGCGGCGGGTCGAGCGCGCGCAGGTCACCGCCGCCGGGCATCTCTTCCGCGCCCAGCTCCCGACGCTGCCGGAGGCCTGGCTGACCAAGGACGGCGCGGCCACCGTCGAACGTCTGATCCGCTCGTGGTCGGGACCGCGCTGGCAGACCGCCCCGGAGTTCGACGAGGTCGTGCGGCGCAACCGAGCCGCGATGCTGGTCCCCGGAGCGGCCCACTCCGCCATGGAGTACTACCGCTGGGCGGTGCGATCGCAGCTGCGCGGGGAGGGTGGTCGGTTCGCCGAGGCGATCGACCGACGGCTGCCGGTGCCCGTGCTTCGCGTTCAGGGCAGGCTCGATCCGTGGATGCGGGCGAGCACGTCTGCCGCGTCGACGGCATGGACCGGCCCCGACTCGGTCTACCGCGAACTCGCCGAGGTCGGGCACTTCCCCCATCAGGAGGCGCCGCACGCCACGAACCGGCTGCTGATCCGGTTCCTGACGGGCGAGCTGCACGACTGATCCCGGGGCAGCGACAACCCCGGCCGTTCTACGAGGAACAGCCCCCGGTGTCGACCGGCCGGGTCAGCGTGGGCGCGGCGGCGACCTCGTCGGCGATCTCGTCGTTGGTGAGGACGAAGCCGGTCTCCTCGTCGTCGACGGCCGCGCCGAAGACCATCCCGAGCACCCGACCATCGGGGTCGATGAGCGGTCCGCCCGAGTTGCCGCTGCGGACCTCCGACCGGACCGTGTAGACCTCGCGGGTCACGGTCGTGCTGTCGTAGATGTCGGGTCCGCGCAGGTTGAAGAGCTGACGGACCCGTGCGGACGAGGCTCGATAGTCCCCGCCGAGCGGGTAGCCGAGCACGATGCCGCCGTCCTCGGGCTCGGCGGGCGTCTCGACGAACTCCAGGGGAGCCCCGAAGAAGTCCGGCACGTCGAGCACCGCGATGTCGCTCTCCGGGTCGTACAGGACGACGGTAGCGGGCAGTCGCGCCTCCCCGACCTCGATGGAGACCTGCTCGGCGCCCGCGACGACGTGCGCGTTGGTCATCACACGCTGCGGAGCCACCACGAAACCGGACCCGTTGAGCACCCGGGAGCAGGAGGAGGCCGTGCCGTGGACCTTCACCACGCTCTCCCGCACGGTCTGCACCGTCCGACTGTTCTGCAACGCCGGGTCGGGCGGGTCCACCTCGGCGACGGGAGTCCGGGAGAACGGGTCGAGGACGCCGGGGAAGCCCGAGCCGTCGAGCAGCCTGCGCAGCTCGTCGGGCAGTGCACGAGCGGCAGGCGGCATCAGCGTGTCGACTGCGCCGAGGACACGTGACTGGTTCACCGCACCCGCAAGCCAGGGGACGGTGCCCGCCGAGGTCAGCGGCAGGGCGATCAACCAGGTGACGACGAAGACGGCGAGCCCCTGCACCACGCCGCCGAGCACGTTGTCCACCCAGCTCAGCTTCGGCGAGGTCATCCTGCGCTTGATGGACCGGCCGAGGGAGACCCCGAGCACCTCGCCGAGGACCACCAGGCCCAGCACCACGGACAGGCCGACGAGCAGCCGTGCGTTCGGCGCGTCGACCAGGTCGGCCAACGCGGGAGCGAGCAGCACGCCGCCGACGGCGCCCATGATCACTCCGGTGAAGGCGAAGACGGCGACGACCATGCCGTGTCGTACGCCCGACACCGCCGCGAGCACCGCCATCAGGATGACGGCGGCGTCGATCCAGTTCACCAGGTCGCCTCGCCGTCCGGGGTCGGCCCCGAGTCCACCTCACGCCAGGCGTCGGCGAGGTCGCGGACGTCGGTGGCGTCCCATGGCTCGGCCCAACCGCCCAGGGACAACAGGCTCGACAACAGGCCCGCCGTGAAACCCCAGACGAGCATCCCCGGTACCAGGAACGCCGGGCCGACATAGCCGGAGGGATGACGCACCTGGAAGCGATTGGTCGAGTCGGCGAGGTGACCCAGCGGAACCCTGGCCACCGCCGAGGTCTCGCCGTAGTCGACGGGCGCCACGGGCGTCGGCTGCGACCAGTGCGCGAGAACGGGCGTGACCAAGAACTTCGACCGGGGCACGTACAGCTCGGGCAGCAGAGCGACCGGGGTGATGCCTTGTCGCAGGACGCCGACCTCCTCCTCCGCCTCCCGCAGCGCCACCTCGATCGGGCCGTCGTCCGAGGGCTCGGCCACCCCGCCGGGGAAGCCGACCTGACCGGGGTGGTGGGTCAACCCGTCGGCTCTGCGCAGCAGCAGCACGTCCGGGCCGGTGCCCGGGCCCGCGCCGTCCTCGCCGAACAGGACCAGCACCGCGGCGGGCCGAGGACTGTCCTCGCTCGGCGGCGGCACGGAGGCCAGCATGGCGGGGTCCACCCGACCGCTGGAGGAGATCAACCTGCTCAACCAGCCAGGCCCCTGTGCCGGATCCACCAACGGCCCGCCACGCCTGGACTGGGTGCGTCCCCGACCTTCCTGAGTCATCAACTCTGCTCCAGATAACGCGCCACGGCTTGCCGCGCCTGTTCCGTGTCCTCGAACGGCGCGGGCGGATGCACGGGGTGGATGTCGCCCGCCTCGTCCACCACGTAGTTCGCAGGCATCACCGTCGCTCGCAGCGCCCGGATCGCCAGGTCGTTCGCATCGTGCACCGAGGGAAGCTCGGCGCCGAGCTCGGTCAGAAGATCGCGGCCGGCGTCGAGATCGCTACTCCGCTGGACGGCGAGCACCGGAATCGCATCGGGCTCGGCCGTGTACTCGGCCAGCACCGGCAGCTCGTCCCGGCAGGGTGCGCACCAGGTGGCCCACACGTTCACCAGCACCGGGCCGTCGGCCAGCAGGTCCCCGAGGTCGCCGACCTCGCCGTCGCGGAGGTCGGTGACCTCGATGCCGCTCAGGTCGGCGACCCGCACCGACCCGGGTGGTCCCGACTCACCCGCCTCGACCGCACCCGCGTCGTCCGTCGCGGTTCGATCGGGCCGCACGGCGGGACCGTAGCCCTCGTCGCGGGGCCACAGCGCGACCACGCCGGCCACGGCGAGCACCAACACCAGGATCGACCATCGAATGTTCGCGCTCATCGTGCGGCACCGGACGGGCCCGACTCGTCAGTCGCGGCGGAGGCCGCCGGCTCGGCGGCGCGGGGCGCGACCGGCGTCTCGGACGGCGTTGGACCGCCGGGCTCGACGGGCTTCGCGGTGGTCGCCGCCTCCGCCGCCAGGTCGTCGCCCAGTCCGGCGAGCCGCAGCAGGCGCGGCGCCTCCACGCCCTTGACCAGGCGCGCCGCCTGCTCTGGATCGACGGCGCCGACGCCGTAGGAGGGGCAGGAGCGGGCGAGCAGGCAGGCACCGCAGGCCGGTCGTCGGGAATGGCAGACCCGACGCCCGTGGAAGATCACGCGATGGGAGAGCAGCGTCCACTCGCGGCGCGGGATCAGTTCGCCGATCGCATGCTCGATCTTCACCGGGTCGGTGAGGGCGGTCCAGCCCCAGCGCTGCACCAGCCTGCCGAAGTGGGTGTCCACCGTGATCCCGGGTACGCCGAAGGCGTCGCCGAGGATCACGTTGGCGGTCTTGCGTCCGATGCCGGGCAGCCGAACGAGTTCTGCCAGTGTCGACGGTAGTTCGCCGTCGAATCGTTCGACCACCGCCGTGCCGAGTCCGATCAACGAGGTGGTCTTGTTCCGGAAGAAGCCTGTGGGCCGGATGAGCTGCTCCAGCTCATGGCGGTCGGCGCCCGCGTACGCGGCGGCGTCCGGGTAGGCGGCGAACAAGGCAGGCGTCACCTCGTTCACCCGCCGGTCGGTGCACTGGGCCGAGAGGATGGTGGCGACGGCGAGCTCGAGCGGGGTGGTGAAGTCCAGTTCGCAGTGCGCGTCCGGGTATGCCTCGGCCAGCGATCGATTCATCCGGCGGGCCCGCCGGACGAGCGCGAGCCGACTCTCGGGCGCCCGACCCCCCGACCCGGCGACGGGCTGAGCGCGGGAAGCACTGGTCTGCACGCCCACAGCCTACGGGCGCGGGCGGCCGTGCCGTCCGGCCTCCACCATCCAGGCGCAAAGCCGTCACCCACTGGCGGATTTCGCCCACCCCGAGCGACGCCACCCAGCGTGATGAGTCACCATCGAGACATCATGACTGCCTGGTTCGTCATCGCCGTTCCGCTCGTGATCATGTTCTTCGCGCTCTTCATGGAGCGCGTCGAATCCGGTATCCGAAACGTCTCGGTCCGCGAGGACGACGTGGAGGAGCTCTTGGACAACGCCCGTCCCGACGAGGTCCGCGCGCTGGCAGGCCAGGGCATCGGCCGCGCGCTCGAGCTGTTCCGTCTCCGCAGGAGGGGCCGTTCCGGGAGACTCAAGGCCCGCAGGCCCCGCTGACTTCGATCTCGCCGCCGCGCACTACGGACCGCAGGTAACGCGGTCTCTGTTACCGCGCAGTTAGACTGCACGGAGCGATCGGCGGCACCAGACTGGCACTCGTAACGGAGAGTGTCCGTCTTGCGGTGACCGCCGCGTCTCGACAGGAGGGACGAGGTGGACGAGACCCTGGCCCGTGCGGGCATCTTCCAGGGTGTTGAGCCTGGAGCCGTGGAGGCTCTCACTCAGACGCTGGAGCCGGTGGAGTTCTCCCGTAGCCACGTCATCTTCACTGAGGGTGAGCCAGGCGACCGGCTTTACATCATCCAGTCCGGCAAGGTGAAGGTCGGCAGGAAATCGCCGGATGGCAGAGAGAACCTGCTTGCCATCATGGGTCCCTCAGACATGTTCGGAGAGTTGTCGATCTTCGATCCAGGTCCGAGGACGTCCACGGCGACCACCGTCACCGAGGTGCGGGCGCTGAGCATGGACCGGCCCGCGCTGCGGGAGTGGATCAGCAAGCGACCGGAGATCGCCGAGCAGTTGCTTCGTGTGCTGGCCAGAAGGCTGCGCAGGACCAACAACATGCTCGCCGACCTCATCTTCACGGACGTGCCGGGCCGGGTGGCCAAGGCGTTGCTGCAACTGGCACAGCGCTTCGGCAGCCAGGAGGCAGGACTGCTGCGGGTTACCCACGACCTGACCCAGGAGGAGATCGCCCAGTTCGTGGGCGCCTCACGGGAGACGGTGAACAAGGCCCTGGCCGACTTCGCGCACCGTGGGTGGCTGCGCCTGGAAGGCAAGAGCGTGTTGATCCTGGACCCGGAGCGGCTGGCTCGACGAGCACGGTAGGCGACGAGGGAGACCAGAGAAGAACAGAAGGACCGGGCGCCACCCCCGACGTGGCGCACCGGTCCTTCTGTTCTCTGGCGTAGCCCGTCCCCCGACGAGCCACGCTCCCCCACCCTCCGGCGACGGCCCCGATCCGTTTCGTCCGAAGGAAGGTCTCTGTGCGGAGAAGATCCTGCCGTAGTCGGGAGAGCGGACTCTCACCAGGGGCAGGATGTCTTCTTTCTCGGAAGACGTGAAGACTTGGTCAGACGTTGCGTCCGAAGAAGAAGAAAATCAAAGAGCGTTATCGATTCGAGACTTGAGCACGGCCGGGCCATCAGCCTACCGCTCTTCGTGACTGAACACACCTGGTTAATTACTGGTACGTTCGTACCATATTGCGGCAGACTGGGCCGGTGTCCGACGCAGCGTCCATCGCCGATTATCGCCGTGCCCTGACCACGCCCGGAGCCACCGGACCGGTGATCGCCGCCCTGTTCGGGCGGCTGCCGATCGCGATGGTGGGCATCTCGCTGCTGCTCTACACCCAGCATCAGACCGGCTCGTTCGCCACGGCGGGTCTCGTCTCCGGTGCCGCGTTGATCGGCGTGGCCATGGGGTCCGTCGCGCAGGGTCGGATCGTCGACCGCTTCGGCCCCACGCGCCCCCTCCTCGTCTTCTCGACCGTGTTCGCCGCCCTGGCCGCTCTGGAGGTGACCGCGATCGAGCTGCGGGCCCCGGTGCCGGTGCTCGTCGGCTGCGCCCTCGCGCTCGGTCTCAGCCAACCGCAGGTGGGCAGCGCCTCGCGGGCCCTCTGGCATCGGCTGCTGCCTGCCGGCCCCGTCCGCACCGCCGCGTACTCGTACGAGGCCATCAGCATGGAGGTCTTCTTCATCCTCGGGCCCGGCCTGGCAGGCCTTTTCGTCACCGCGCCATGGCCCGGCACCGGCCTGGTCATCGGCGCCGCGACGCAGTTCCTCGGTTCCGTCGCCTTCGCCATGACACGCACCGTGCGAGCCTGGGGAAGCCGGGAGACCGCGCCCGCGCAGAGCGGCGGCGTCCTCGGCGCGTTCGCCCGGCCTGCCATGCGGACCGTCGCGCTCGCCGCGTTCGGCTTCGGCCTCGTCGTCGGCTTCATCGAGGTCGCCGTCCCGGCCTCGGCGACCGCGGCGGGGCACCCCGGCGTCGGCGGACTGCTGCTGAGCCTCTGGTCGGTCAGCTCCGTCCTGTTCGGCGTGCTGTACGGCATGCGACCGTGGCCGCGCCCGATCTATCTCCGGCTGCCCGTACTGCTCGGGGGTTTCGCGCTGTTGAGCGCCCTGCTCGCCATCCCGACATCGCTGCTCGGGCTCGGCATGGCGATGGTCCTCGTCGGCACCCTCATCACGCCGCAGTCGACGACGCATTCGCTGGCGGTCGAGGCGGCCGCCCCACCCGGCGCCGCCGCGGAGGCGTTCGGCTGGGTCATCACCTCCGTCACCCTGGGCCTGGCGATCGGCCAGAGCGTCAGCGGCGGCCTCGTGGAGAGCGCGGGCCCGCGGGCCGCCTTCCTCTGGGCATCGGCGGCAGGCGTGTCGATCGCGCTGATGGTCTGGCTGCTTCGCCACACGGTCTCGGGCAGGCCGCCCGCACGGCGACGGACGTCATCGGCGGTGTCCTCGACGGCGATCGCTTCGACGGAGCCGGTGTCCTCGACGCCCGGCCCCCGGGCAGACCCCGACACGCCGGACGCCGACCCGTCCGCCTCCGCCGCGCGGTCCGGCTGAGGGGCGCCATCCGCCATCGCCCGTGCGGCCCGCTGCGGACCGGTTCGCACTCGGCCGCGCATCGGTCCGAGATCGTCGTACTCCCTGCCTAGTCTTCGCGGAATGGACCTGGACCTCACCGCGCCGACCGCCAGTCTGGCCTCCGCCGTCGCCGACGTGACCCGCCTGCTGCCCACCCGCGTGATCGAGCCGGTGCTGACCGGGATCGTGCTGCGCGGCGACGCCGACGGCGTCACGCTCTCCGGTACCGACCGCGAACGCGGCATCCGGCTCTGGGCGCCCGCGACGTGTCATGTCGACGGCGAGGTGCTCGTCCCGGCCAAGCCGCTGGCCGAGACCCTGCGCACGGTCGACACCCCGGAGATCCGCCTCGTGGTGGAAGGCTCACGGCTGGCGCTGCGCACCCCGCAGGCCAGGTTCGCCCTGCCGTTGTTGGAACTCGACGCCCATCCCGGCGTGCCCGCGCCGCCCGCCCGGCTCGGCGGCGTCTCGGGCGCGGCGTTGCGGGCGGCGCTCGCCCCGGTGGCCGCCGCCGCGTCCCGAGACGACGCGCTCCCGGTGTTCACCGGGGTTCGCATCGCCTCCGAGGGCGATCGGCTCGTCCTGATGGCCAGCGACCGGTTCCGACTGGCCACGGCTCGGCTGCCCTGGCGACCGGTCGACGAGACACCGCTCGACGTGCTGCTCCCCGCCGCCACGCTCACCGAGGTCCTGCGGCGGATCCCCGACGGCGCCGAGGTCGGCTTGCATGCCGACGAGGACCGCGCCGCCCTCACCTGGGAACGGTCCTGCCTGATCACGGCACTGCTCGCCACCGCGTTCCCGAGCACCGACCGACTGCTGTCGGTGCCCGCGGACACCACCGCATGGGTGGAGGCCGACGTGCTCGCGGGCGCCATCCGCCGCGCGCTGCCCTACACCGGTCCGCACGGCCTGATCAGCCTGGAGGTCGGCGACGCCGAGCTGCGGGTGCGCGGGGTGGACTCGCAGACCGGCGAGTCCGAGGAGATGGTGAAGGCCGCCGTCGACGGCGGCAGGCCGACCCGCCGTTTTCAGGCCCGTAATCTCGCGGACGGCCTCAAGGCCTTCGCGGGCGGACAGGTGCGGCTGGCCGTGCCCGACGCCGACCGTCGGGGCACGGTGCTCACCGGAGAGGCACGCCCCGACGAGGTCGAACTGACCTATCTCGTCGCACCGTCCCGAGGCGGCGGGCACTGACCGGCTCCATGACGGGTCCCGGACCGCCGACGTCCGACCTCGGCTCGCCGTGGCCGCCGGGGCACCACGGCGGTGCTGTCGTCGGAGACGGCGGTCCGGCCGAGCGCGGGCTTTTCGATCAGCCCTGTTCTCGCAGATAGACGAGCTGGGCCGCCACCGACCACTCGGCCGCGGCCCACAGGCTCCGATCGACGTCCGAGTAGACGAGCTCGACGACCTGTCCCGCCGTGGCGTCCGGCCCGAGCCGGGCCAGTGCGGCGCGGACCTGGCCGAGTCGTCGGAGGCGGTGGTCCAGATAGGCCGAGGCGACGGCGCTGACGTCCGGCTGCTCCGGGCCGTGGCCCGGCAGCACAGCCGTACCCGCGGGCAGGGCGATGAGCCTGCGCAACGAGTCGAGGTAGTCGGCGAGGCGGCCGTCCGGATGCGCCACGACGGTGGTGCCCCGGCCCAGGACCGTGTCCCCGGTGAGCACCGAGTCGTCACCCTCGATGAGCAGACAGCGCGAGTCGGAGGTGTGTCCCGGAGTCGCCAGCACGCGGAGCCGAAGGCCTGCGGCCGTCAGCAGTCGCCCGTCGTCGAGATCGGTCTCCAGCCCGTCGGGCGCGAAGCGCAGGGCCGGATCGGCGGCATACAACGGAGCGGCCACGCGCCGGGCGAACCGCAACGCTCCCCCGGCGTGGTCGGCATGCCGATGAGTGAGCACCACGGCGGCCACCGGCCCGACGGCCGCGAGGCCGTCGAGATGCTCGTCGTCGTCGGGACCGGGGTCGACCACGATGCAGTCCACGGCTCCCGACGCCCGCAGCACCCAGCTGTTGGTGCCCGCCAACGTCATCGGGGACGGATTGCGGGCCAGCAGCACGGCTGCGGCAGCCGTGACCTGTCGCAGCACCCCGTAGGCGGGAATCTCGCCGTCCGCTCCGTCCATGGGGACGCTCATCTCGACGCCGCCCCGGCCGAGGGCGGATCGGCGACCGCGGGCGTGTCCCCGTAGTCGGGGTCGCCCGGCATCAGCAGCCGCAGCACGGCACCCTCCCTGATGATCTTCGGCACGATGCGGTCCACGGTCCGCTCGGCGGCGAAGGCCGCCGCGACGGAGTCACACTCGGCCAGCTCCGCGAGGACGAACCACGTCGGCGGCAGCAGAGCGATCTCTCCCGCCTCCCAAGCGGCCAACGCATCCGATGGACGCTGCCAGCCGCCGAGGTCCGCCTCGGACGTCGCCCAGTCGGCCCGCTGCCCGGCAGGCAGCGCGGCGAGCAGGAACCGCGTGTCGTAACGACGGGGCTCGACCACCGGGGTGACCCAGTTGGCCCACGGCCGGAGCAGGTCGGCACGCAGCACCAGGCGTTCCTCCGCGAGGAACTCGGCGAGCGAACGGTCCCGACTCTCCAGCCCGGCGCGCTGCTCCGCGTACCTCGCGGTGTCGGCGACCACCCGATCGGCGTCCGTTCCGGCCAGCAGCACCCCCGTCTCCTCGAAGGTCTCCCGGACCGCGGCGCAGACCACCGCCCTGGCGAGCTCCGGTGAACAGCCGAACCGCCGCGCCCACCAGGCGGGAGCCGGCCCCGCCCAGGCCACCGACACGTCGGAGTCCCTCGGGTCCACCCGGCCCCCGGGGAAGACGCTCATCCCGGCTGCGAAGGCCATCGTGGTGACGCGCCGAAGCAGGAACACCTCCACTCCAGCCCGCCCGTCCCGCAGCAGGACCACCGTCGCGGCGTCCTTCGGCCGCGCGGGCGGCGACGGCACGATCTCGGGCATGAGCTCGGCGGGAAGGAAGAAGTCCTTGGGCAGTCGGGGCACTCCGCCACTCTAGGACCCTCCATCATGAGCAGGTGAGCGAACAGATCGAGGAGATCGCGACGCCCGTGGCGAGGCCGGGAGTCCGGGGATGTCTCGGCCGCATCGCCCTGGTGGTCGCGGGCAGCGTGCTCGGCACGATCCTCACCGTCCTGCTCGGCCTCGCGATCCTGCTGCCGTGGCGCAGTCAGAACGTCGAACTGGTCGTCGTGGACCTCGGAGTCCGGCCCGACGAGGACGCCGGTTCGGCGCAGGCCATGCCGACGGTCGAGCTGCGCACCGCACGCAGCCTGGTCAGCGCCACCAGCACCGTGTGGATCGGTGAGAGGCTCGGCGATCGAGGCTTCTACGGTCTGGCCATCCCGGTACCGGGCTCGGTGGCGGAGGACCTGCGGGCCGAGCGGACGGAGACGGGACTGCGGCTGCGGGACGACGACGGCTTCGAGATCCTCGTTCCCGCCGCCTGGTGGGAAGGCGGCCGGTGACCAGCGGACGCCCGCGTCTCGGGAAAGCCTGACCGGCCTGGGCTCGGTCCGTGCCCTGCCCGCCGAGGCGGTGGACCGGCAGGATGACGGTGTGGAAGCACACGAGAACACGGCGGATCGGCAGCTCCGGGTCGGCCTGATCGGCGCAGGTCCCTGGGCGAGGGCGATCCACGCTCCCGGCATCGCCGATCACCCCGGCACCCGACTGACCTCGGTCTGGGCTCGCAGACCGTCGGCGGCCGCCGAGATCGCGGGCCCGTACTGCGCCGAGGTCGCCGACGATCCTGCCTCGTTGTTCGGCTCCGTCGACGCGGTGGCCTTCGCGGTCCCGCCGGACGTGCAGGCCGAACTGGCGACGAGCGCGGCCCGACGCGGCAGACATCTCATCCTCGAGAAGCCGCTGGCCCTGTCCCTCGCCGACGCCCAACGGCTCGCCGACACCGCCGCGGACAACGACGTCGTCACCCTCGTACTGCTGACCAGGCGCTTCGCCTCGGACGTCCGATCCTGGCTTGGTGAGATCGCGGAGCTTCCCGGCTGGCAGGGCGGCTCCGTCCGCTGGATCTCCGGCGGCCTGCTGAAGGGTCCGTTCGCCGGCTCGCCGTGGCGGCATGCCGAGGACGGCGGGCTCTTCGACGTCGGCCCGCATGCCGTGGACCTGATCGATGCGGCGCTCGGCCCCGTCACCGACGTCGTCGCCGCGCATCGGACGCCGTCCGGCGTGTGGCAGCTCGTCCTCGACCACCAGGGCGGCGCGAGCAGCACCGTGACCATGTCGATGCACACGCCGGTGCGCCCGTCGGTCAACGAGCTCACGGTGTTCGGCGAGCAGGGCCACCGCGAATTCCGAGGCACCGCCGTGGAGCCGTCCGACAGCTATACCGCGCTGCTCGACGACTTCGTCGCGATGGTGCACAGCGGCCTGCGCGATCACCCCTGCGACGTGCGCAGGGGCCTTCATCTGCAGCGCGTCCTGGCGTCGGCGCGGGAAGTCGCCCGCACCTGACACCGCCGCGACGGTCGCCCGAGAGCGGAGCCGCCGCGTTCCCCTGGCGTCAGTTGGGAGCCTGGAAGGGCGGGTAGCCGTTGTTCTGTCGGTGCGGCCCGCCCGCGGCCGCCGTGTGCGAGACGCCGTCCATACCGGTGATCCGGGTGATCGGGCCGGTCTGCTCGACGTTGCTCACGGCGTGCCTGCGGCCGGAGGACGTCGATCCGCCGTGCGCGGCGGAGGGCTCCTCGGCGGAACCGACCTGCTCACGCTGTGCGAGCTCCTCGTGCAGCTTGCGCAGCAGGTCGCGTTCCTTCTCTGTCAGCTTGGAGTCCGCGCTGCCGTCGGCCTCCGTCCCGCCGTCGGACTTCGTGCCGCCTGCCGTGGACTCGGAGTCGTCGGCCGGTTCGGCCGCGCCCGTGGTCCACGAGTACGTGCCGGCGGAGTCGCTGCCGTCCTCGGGTTCGGCGGTGGAATCGGCGAGGTCCACGACCGACCCCGAGTCGACCGTCGCGGAGTCGGGGGCGTCCCGCCGCGTCGCCGTCTCGGCGACGGAGAAGGTGCGAGTGGGCTCGTCCGCCGACGCGCCCGCGGCTTCGTCGACGAGTTCCGGGCCGTTGTCCGGCGTCACGATCGACGGCTGCCGTCGAGCCCACGACGACCTGCGAGAGCGAGTCTCGACCACGGGCTCGGCGCCGTCGAGTCCGTCGAGTTCGGCATCGGCGACGGTAGCGGTGTCCGGCCTCGGCAGTTGTACGACGTCGGCGACCACCTCAGGCGTCTCGTCGACCTCGGTCGCGATGTCGGCCGTTGCGACATCGGCGGCGGCGACATCGGCGGCGGCCGGCGCGGCATCGTAGACGGGCTTCAGGGGAGCGGAGGCCTCGGTGTGTTCCTCGGCCGCGAAGTCAGGTCTCGGTGCGGTCCTCGGCATCCAGGACGGTCGATCGGCACCACCGCCGTCATCATCGGATGCCTCGGCACCGCCGTCGGAGCTGCGCGCGGAGCGCCCCGACTCCCGCGGCGACTCCATGACCTGGTCCGCCGTGGCAGCGGACCGGGTGACGGACCGCCGCGAAGACCAGTCGGTGCCGCGCGATCCTGAGCCGGAACGCCAGTGCGAGTCGCCGGTACCGCGACCGGCAGGCTCCGCGTCCACCTGCGATACGGGCGAGACGGCGGGTTCGGCGGCCGCGTAGCTCCTCGGCGATGCGGCCGCGGACGGGCCCGGTCCGACGGCGGGCGTGGGCAGCGGCACCTCGACCGCGGCCGACAACGCCTGGGCGTGATAGTCCGAGAGTCCGCTTCCCTCGCGCCAGGTGTCGACGATCGCCGACACCCCGAGGTCCGACAACTCCTGGCTCAGCAGGAACGCCAGCGCGTGCGGGAAACCGGAGCGTCCGACCTCGGCCAGCACGACTCGCTGCGTCCCGCCCGCGGGAGTGGGTCCGGCCGGGGTGAGCCGGGAGACGCAGCGCACCCAGTTCAGGGCGGGCAGTCTGCCCGCGAGCCGAGAGAGGACTTCGGTCAGCTCGGCGACCGGCTCGGACTCGGCGGTGAACCGGTGCGCGATCGTCGGAAGCTGCTCCATGAGGTTCAGCCGTGCGGCCAACGCGGGAGGAGACCGGACCTCGACCAGCAGTGCGGACAGCTCGTCGCGCTCCGAGATGGTCACGGGCACCGCGCCCGCCACCAGACAGCCGGTGAGGAAGTCGGTCGCACGATCGAACTCGCCCAACGCGAGCAGCTCGCGAGCACGCACCAGGGCGTCGTCGTCGATGCGCCCCGCCATCGCGAGTAACAGGTCGTGGATGCGGCTCGACACGTCCAGCGCCTGGCCGCCGAGCCCCTCCCTGTTCAGCGAGGTGTCAGCCATGCCGGATCTCTCCTTCCGCCCCGCCGGACTACGACGGGTATTCAGCGTGAGCTGCTCAAGCGTGCGTCAGACGCGCCGGTCCGGTGAGGACCACCTCGGAATCGGCCCAGGCGGCCCGGTGGTACGAGGGCAGCCGCTGCTCCGGCAGCGCCACCTCCACACAGGGGTCGTGCTCGCCGAGTGCCCGCAGCACCCGCTGCAGTTCGGCGGTCAGCCGGACGTGCTCGGCGGCCGCGCTGACCAGCAGCACGCGACGAGGATCGTCCGATGGTTCTCCGGTCAGCCGCCACGTCGAGCGCACCTCGCCGATGCTGGCCCGACCCCGCAGCACCGCGCCGAGCACGACGGCGGCCGAGTCGCCCGCGTTCGCGCCCGACGGCGTGACCGAGGTGAAACGGAATCTGGTCCGCGGTTCGGATTCGAGAGAGAGCACGCCTGCCAGCAGGGCGGGCGAGGCGCCGGCGGGCACCAGCGCCTCGGTCAGCAACCGGTGTTCCTCGACGGTCAGACCGATCCGGTCGTGCAACAGGGTCCGGGGCAGGGCACGGGCGATCACCGCCTCGGCACCGCCGTCCAACCAGTCCCGGTATCGCCAGAGCTCGTCGTCGTCCAGTCTGCCCGCCAACCGGAACAGCAGCTCATGGCACAGCGTCTGGGGCGTCCCCACCACCGGGTTTCTCCGTTCAGGTTCAGGCGACTTCGACGACGATCTCGACCTCGACCGGGGCGCCCAACGGCAGTTCGGCCACCCCGACCGCCGATCTCGCGTGCCCGCCGGTCTCGGGGAACACCTCACCGAACAGCTCTGAGGCGCCGTTGATCACCGCGGGTTGTCCGGTGAAGCCCTCGGCCGAGGCGACGAAGCCGACGACCTTGACGACTCGGACGATCGAATCGAGGCCCACCAGCGCGTGCACCGCCGCCAGCGCGTTGAGGCCGCAGGTCCTGGCATAGGCCTTGGCCTCCTCGGGACTGACCTCGGCGCCGACCTTGCCCGACGCCTGAAGCGCACCGTCCACCATCGGCAGTTGACCGGAGGTGTAGACGTGCGAACCGGAGCGCACCGCGGGCACGTAGGCCGCGACGGGCGCCGCGACGGGCGGCAGCTCGATGCCGAGTTCGGCCAGTCGTGCCGTCCAGGACGGTCGATCCTGCTCGGTCACCCGACCATCACCCCTTCGGTCGCTTGAGGTAGGCGACGAGCTGCTCACCGGTCGGGCCGGGCAGAACGGTCACCAGCTCCCAGCCGTCCTCGCCCCACTGATCAAGAATCTGCTTGGTCGCATGGATCAGGAGCGGGACCGTGGCGTACTCCCACTTTGTCATTGACGGAGGGTATCTGTTGATCCGGCTTCGCGGTGCCATCCCCACGAATGGGTGTATCGACACGGCCGTTCGGACGTACTGCGGCGTCTCGCATCCCGCTAGCGTTGAGGGGTGGAGACGTGGCGGATCATCGCGACCGTGCTCATGGTGGTCGGGGGCATGGTCTTAGTGCTCGTGGCCATGGCGCAGGCGCGGGATCGACGAGGCAGCACCCAGGTCGACGTGCTGCGAGCAGGCGGAATCTCCCTCGCCCTCCTCGCGGTCTGCGTCGCGCTGGTCGCCACCGTCCTCCCGCCCACCTTCGCCTGGGGACTCGTCGCGGCCACCGCGATCGCCGTGACGGTGATCACGCTCGCCGAGTAGTCGCTGCCCGATCGACGGCGCGGGCGGCCCCGCGGCCGAGACACGCGACGGGGAAACGGACACACACGTTCCCGACACACCGCTCGACCCCCTTAGGCTGACCGCGTGAGGGCGTCGACCGCCGGATGGACGGAGCAGCTTGCCCGGGCCCGACTGCATGTGGTCACCGGCAAGGGGGGCACGGGCAAGACGACGATGGCCGCTGCCCTCGCGCTCGCGCTGGCCGACCGCGGCAGGCGGGTGCTGCTCGTGGAGGTCGAGGACCGACAGGGCATCGCCGGCGTCTTCGGGACGCCGCCGCTGCCCTACTCCGAAGAGCACCTCGCGACCGGCCCGGGCGGCGGTGAGGTGCTCGCGTTGGCCATCGACGCAGAGGCCGCGCTGTTGGAGTACCTCACGATGTTCTACAACCTGGGATTCGCCGGTCGGACACTGCGCAGGATGGGCGCCGTCGAGTTCGCCACCACCCTGGCCCCCGGCCTCCGCGACGTGCTGCTCACCGGGAAGATCAAGGAATGCGTGCGTCGGATCGACGAGCGCGGACGCCACGTCTACGACACGGTGGTGGTGGACGCGCCGCCGACCGGGCGAGTGGTCAAGTTCCTCGACGTCACCCGCGCGATGGCGGACCTGGCGAAGGTCGGTCCGATCCGGAGCCAGAGCGACGGCGTGGTGCGGCTGCTGCACTCGGGCGACACCGCGGTGCACCTGGTGAGCCTGTTGGAGGAGCTTCCCGTGCGCGAGACCCTGGAGGCGGTGGCGGAACTCGACGCCGCGGACCTGCGCCCCGGTGCGGTCCTGGTCAACCGGGTACGTCCGGCTCACCTGCCCGCCAGGTCTGTCACCGCGGCGGCGGGCGGGCGGGTCGATCCGGCCAGGGTGCGCGCCGGGCTCGAGTCCGCCGGTCTGGAACTGGACGAGGCGACCATCGAGGACCTCGTCACGGAGACGATCGAGCACGCGATCGGCGTGCGGTCCGCGGCCAGGGCCCGGGACAGGCTGGAACAGCCGGACCTCCCGACGCTGGAGCTGCCCGAGTACACCGACGGCATCAATCGGACGACGCTGTTCGAACTGGCCGGGGCGCTACGAGACCAGGGAGTCCGGTGACACCGATGCCGGATGCGTCATCAGGCGGGCAACGCCGCCGACCACCGGAGCTGGCCGTCGACTCCCTGATCGACGACCCGGACACGACCGTACTGGTCTGCTGCGGTTCCGGCGGAGTCGGCAAGACCACGACCGCCGCCGCGCTGGCACTGCGCGCGGCCGATCGGGGACGCCGGACGGTGGTGTTGACCATCGATCCGGCACGCAGGCTGGCCCAGTCACTCGGGCTGAAGGAGTTGTCGAACCAGCCGAGGCAGGTGCGGGTCCCGGGTCTCGAACTCCGGGGCGAACTGCACGCCATGATGCTGGACATGCGGCGCACCTTCGACGACATGGTGCTCGCGCACGCGGGTCGGGAGCGGGCCGACGCCATCCTGACCAACCCGTTCTATCAGACGATCTCCACGTCCTTCTCCGGCACTCAGGAGTACATGGCGATGGAGAAGCTCGGACAGCTCACTCAGGACGGCTCCTGGGATCTGATCATCGTCGACACGCCGCCGAGCCGGTCCGCACTGGACTTCCTGGATGCTCCACAACGGCTGTCCACGGTGCTGGACGGCAAACTGATCCGGCTGCTCTCCGCGCCCGCCCGGGCGGGTGGACGCGGCCTCCGTCGTCTGGTCGGCGCCGGGTTCTCCCTGTTCAGCAAGGCCGTCTCCACCGTCGTCGGCGGCCAGCTCCTGGCCGACGCCTCCGCGTTCGTCCAGGCGTTCGACAGCATGTTCGGCGGGTTTCGCGAACGTGCCGAACACACCTATCGCACGCTGCGCTCGCCGGGAACGGCCTTCCTGGTGATCGCCACGCCCGAACCCGACGCGCTGCGGGAGGCCTCCTACTTCGTGGACCGGCTCGCGGGAGAGCAGATGCCGCTGGCCGGGCTGGTGATCAATCGAACGCATCCCGTCATCGCGGGCCTGTCCTCGGCGGCCTCGCTGTCGGCCGCCGAGGATCTGGCGGGGCGGAACAGCAGCCCGCTGGCCGAAGCCGTGCTCCGGCTGCACGCGGACCGCGTGGCGCTGGCCGAGCGTGAGCTGCGGCTGCTGTCCCGCTTCACCAGGTCACATCCCGAGGTGGCCGTCGTCGGCGTCCCCGCGCTGCCCGACGACGTACACGATCTCGCCGGCCTCCAGGAGATCGGCGAACGCCTGGCCTCGGCCGGGTCATCGAACTGACGTCCCGATGACGTCCGGCTTGAGGCGGGCCTACGAGACCTGGTATTCCTCCATGTCGGAATGATTCCGTCGTGCTTCCTGAAGCAGCTCCGCCCACGAGAGGACGTCGGGACGACGCCGGAGCAGCGCACGCCGCTCGCGTTCCGTCATCCCACCCCAGACACCGAACTCGATCCGGTTATCCAGCGCCTCGGCCAGACATTCGGTACGAACCGGGCAGCCGAGGCAGACCAACTTGGCCTTCCGCTGCTCCGCTCCACGCACGAACAACTGGTCCGGGTCCTCGTCGCGGCACGCCGCCTTGATCCGCCAGTCCCCCTGGTCGAACATCATGTCCCCCAGCTCCTGCCGTCTTCCGACTCTTTAGGGCACCCCCCGGCACCCGCTGTGAGCAACGTTCCACATCAGTGTCACGTTCTGCGTTTCCCTGTCGTGAGACGTTGACGGACTGTAGAGCCCGTCGGTTCCATCTAAATCACCGGGTACCTCAACAATTACTCAAGGTAACGCAGAGTGGCACCCTTAGTCATCTATTCGGGTAGGATCTGCTCGTTGGTCCATTAGCACACCGGCCGTTCGCCAGTACTGTTGGGTCCGTGCACCTCAGGAACCGGCTTCTCAAGCTCCTCGGCTTCTGCGCGCTGGCAGGCGTGCTGACGGCAGGAGTGCTGTTTCCCGTGGCAGGCGGCCTGGGCATGGTGTCCAATCAGGCCAGCAACACGGTGGACAGCATCTCAGCCGACCTGGTGTCCACCGATCCGCCGCTGCTGACCACGATCACCGATTCCGACGGCGCCGAGATCGCGTACCTCTTCGATCAGTACCGCGTCATCGTCGAACCGCACGAGATCGCCGACACGATGAAGGCCGCGATCGTGGCAGTGGAAGACCAGCGCTTCTACGACCACGAAGGGGTCGACTGGCGCGGGACGATCCGAGCGGCCATCACGAATCAGATGGAGGGATCGATCGCCCAGGGCGGCTCGACTCTCACGCAGCAGTACGTGAAGAACTATCTCGTCCACGTCGTGGCCAACGGCAATCCGGCGCAGCAGGCGAAGTCGCAGGAGCAGACGCCCGCCCGCAAGCTGCGGGAGATCCGGGTCGCACTCCAGCTCGAACAGAACCTGGACAAGGAGGAGATCCTCGCCGGTTATCTGAACGTCGTACCGTTCGGCAACCAGACCTACGGGATCGCCGCCGCGGCACAGACGTACTTCAACACCACCGCCGACAAGCTCACCGTCGCCCAGTCCGCGATGCTCGCGGGCATCGTGAACAGCCCCGGCGCGCTCAACCCCGGCAGCGCCCCCGAGGAGGCACTCGTCCGGCGCAACGTCGTTATCGAGCTGATGGCCTCCCAGGGCCGGATCACGCCGGAGGCGAAGGAGGAGGCGCTGGCCGAGCCGCTCGGGCTGGCCGAGCCCCTGGGCAGACCGCCGAACGACTGTGTGGGCGCAGGCCCCAACGACGGCTTCTTCTGCGAGTACGTCCTGGACTACCTCCAGCGGGCGGGCTTCTCGAAGGACCAGCTCAGGCGAGGCGGCTACACCATCCGCACGACGCTGGACCAGGCCGCCAACGACGCGGCCAAGGAGTCCGCGATGCAGGAGGTCCCCAAGGACACCCCCGGCATCGCCAACGTCATGGCGATCGTGGAGCCCGGCACCGAGCACCACAAGGTCCGCGCGCTGGTGGCCAACCGCGACTACGGGCTGGACCTGGAAGAGGGCCAGACCATGTACGCGCTGCCCAGCGACATGACCAAGTTCGGCGCGGGGTCGATCTACAAGGTGTTCACCACGGCCGCCGCCCTGGAGATGGGCATGGGCATCTACAACGAGGTGGAGGCTCCGCAGACCTACACCGCGATGACCTACATCAACAACGGCGACGGATACACCGTCTCCAACTACGGCGAGAACGGCTATCCCGCCACGATGACCCTGCAGGACGCGCTGGCGCAGTCCCCCAACACGTCCTTCGTGATGCTGCAGGAGCGCGTCGGCCTGGATGCGACGGTCGACATGGCGGAGCGGCTCGGCATGCGCGAGGGCATGGCGGGCGTCAATCACCGAGGCGACCCGGTCGATCTGGACGCCGAGACCGAAGACCGCAACATGCAGCAGGGCGAGTTCCTCAAGAAGCACAACATGGGCGCCTTCACCCTCGGCTTCACCCCGACCAGCGTGCTGGAACTGGCCAACGTGTCCGCCACGATCGTCAGCGGCGGCGTGTGGTGCCCGCCGTCTCCGATCGAAGAGGTCTTGGATCGCTCAGGAAACCCGGTTCCGATCACTGAGGCGCCCTGCGAGCAGGTCGTCGACGAGAAGCTGGCCGACGGCCTGTTCCACGGCCTCTCCAAGGACCACACCGACGGCACCGCCACCGCGGCCGCCGCCGCCGCCGACTGGACCCGGCCGATGATGGGCAAGACCGGCACGGCGCAGGACTACTACTCGGCGGGCTTCATCGGCGCCACCCCGCAGATGGCGGGCGCCGTCCTCACGTTCAACGACGGCCGAGAGATCCAAGGAATCTGCGACGGCGAGCCGCCGCGACTGTGCGGGGGCGGCGGGAACATCTTCGGCGGTCGTGTCCCGGCCCGAACCTGGTTCTCGGCGATGACGCCGGTCCACGAGTCGCTGCCGGTCGCCGAACTCCCCGAACTCGACCCGAGGTACGCCGACGGCGGCGGGGACCTGCACGCCCCCGACGTGGTCGGCATGAACTCCGGCGAGGCCAGGAAGGTGCTGGAGGACGCGGACTTCTCGGTCTCCGAACAGTCGGTCGACGCCGAGGAGCCCGAGGGCACCGTGGTCAGCCAGTCTCCCCAGGGCTTCGCGATGCCGGGCGACACCATCACCATCTCGGTCAGCACCGGACGCCCGTCGGAGTCGTCCGACGCACCGCCGTCGCAGAGCGGCGCACCGACCACGCCGCCCCCGGTCCCCAGTCCGCCGGTTCCACCCCCGCCGACGGACGGCGGCGGGCAGCCGCCGACCCCGCCACCGAGCGCACCTCCCCCCGCCCCGCCGCCCACGCAGCCGCCGCGGCCACCGCAGCCGCCGCCCCCGGAGGGCCCGCCGCCGGGCGAGCCGCCGCCCGATGTCACCCCACCAGGTGACCGGCCTCCGGTGCAGGAACCAGACGGGTGACGATGACGGCGTCGAAGGCGTGCGCCGGACCGCCGCCGCCTGTGGCCTCGGCTCAGGCGGCGGCGGTCTCCTCGTCCAGCAGGGTGCGGGCGAGGACCGTCCCGCCCGCCAGCGCCGCGGGCGTCGCGATCAGAGCCGCGAAGGGAACCAGCATCAGCAGGTAGTTCGGCAGGGCGAATCCGAGGGCGAGCATCCGCCGCCGCCGCAGCCTCCGTCGGCAGTCGACCAGGCCGATCCCGCGTCGCCCCATCGGCAGCGAGGTGATCTCCAGGGCCAGCAGCCACGATCCCACCAGGATCGCGAGCAGCGGCACGAGCAGACCCAGGATCGGGATGAAGCCGAGTGCCATCAGCACGACCGCCCAGATCAGCGAGCGGAACAGCATGCGGACGGCATCCCCGAGTCCCGCGAGCACCGAGCGGAACCAGCCGGTCTGCGCCTCCTCGACGACCCCGCCGCCCAGCTGCTCGTCGATCTCCTCGGAGATGGACTCGTAGACAGGCCCGCCGACCAGCAGCGTCACGGTGAGGAACACGGCCTGACCCGCCGCGATGACGGCGGCGAAGAACACGATGCCGACGGTGATTCTGGTCAACGACCGCAGCGGTTCCGCCCAGCCGTCGGCGAAGGGCGTCAGCCAGGCGGTGATGTCTCCGCTGAAGACCACGAGCGTGATCAGCAGGCCGAGATAGAGCAGCGACGTCAGCAGGGCAGGCACGGCGCCCCGAAGCAGATGACGACGTGAGCTGAAGAGGAGCGCGTAGCCGCGGCCTGCGATGCCCAGGCCGGTGAACGCGTCTCGCATGGGGCGGATCACGCGCGGAAGACTATGTCAGTGATCGTCTGATGCGTATCAAGCCGACCGCTTCTCGACGGAACGCTCGGTGTCCGGCGCGGCTGTCGAGCGGGGGCGCCATGCCCACGCTCGCCCGCGCCTCCGATCTCGCCGGTTCGCCGTGCGGACGCGGAACGCGCCGAGGCACGAGGCGGCCGTCATCACGGCGGCGGACGGGCTGGACCGCCGCAGGCTTGGACGCCGCGTAGGCCGATCCACTTCAGGACCGCACGACCGCACGACCGCACGGTGATCGACGCAGTTTGGTCACTCCGCCGCCGGGCAGACGGCGTGCGGCCGCGGCGGACGTAGAAGGAGCCCCACCGCAGGCCATGACTCCGGCCGGGGCGATGCTCGGCGAACCCCCGTCGGAGAGACGCGGCATGAATCGCGCGGTGCGGCGTGCGAGGTGCGAAGGCCGCGACAGCGCCGCGACCGGGACCGAGGCCGCGTCGGCCGCGGGCCTCGGACCCGTAGGAGCTCAGCCCTGGAGCAGCGCGCGTACCGCCGCGGCCACCCGGCCGCCGTCGGCCCGGCCCGCGGACCTGGCGGTGGCGATCTTCATGACCTGCCCCATCTGACGCTGGCCTGGACGCTCGCCGAGCGTCTCGGTGACCTCGGCCACCGCCTGCTCCGCGATGGCCGCGAGTTCGGCGTCGTCGAGCTGCGCGGGCAGGTAGCGACGCAGTACGTCGCCTTCGGCGCGCTCGGCCTCGGCCTGCTCGGGGCGGCCCGCGGCGGCGAAGGCCTCAGCCGCCTCGTCGCGCTTCTTGGCCTCCTTGGCCAGTACCTTGAGCACCTCATCGTCGGTGAGCTCTCGCGCGCTCTTCCCCGAGACCTCCTCGGTGCTCACCGCGGCGAGCGCCATCCGCAGGGTGGACACCACGAGGGCTTCCCGTGCCTTCATCGCGGTGACGAGCTCCGCCCTCAGTCGTGCTTTCAGCTCTGTCATGGTGGTGAACCTATCGGTCGGGGCCTCGCGTTGCTCACGAGTCACGGCCGAGCGGGACCGTGGAGCGGCAGGCGACCCGCCGAGACGACCCGGCGGTCGGCTTCGGCTCGACGCGGTGCCGGGATTCGGCGTCGCCCTGTCGGGCCTTCTAGGCTGAGCGGGATGAACACCATCGGCCGCACCCTGATCGGGACCGCCGCGCTCGGCGTCGCCGCCCTCGGCTATGCCGTCGGCATCGAACGGACGGCGTGGGCGCTTCGGCACGCGACGCTGCCGGTCCTGTCCCCCGGCGCACGACCGCTTCGTGTCCTGCACATCTCCGACCTGCACATGATGCCGAACCAGCGGTCGAAGCAGCGGTGGGTGGCCGCGCTCGACGAACTGGAACCGGATCTCGTCGTCAACACCGGCGACAATCTGGCGCATCAGGCGGCGGTGCCCTCGGTGCTGCGTGCGCTGGGACCGTTGTTGGATCGACGCGGCGTCTTCGTCTTCGGCAGCAACGACTACTACGCCCCGAAGCCGAAGAATCCCGCGCGCTACCTGCTGCCCGCACGCACGGCCAAGCGCATTCACGGCGTGCCGTTGCCGTGGCGCGATCTGCGGGCCGCGCTCTCCGAACGCGGCTGGCTCGACCTGACGCACCGGCGGCGCACCTTCAGCGTGCAGAGCAACACGATCGTGGCCGCCGGAGTGGACGATCCGCACCTCCGGCGGGACCGGTACGCCGACATCGCGGGCATACCCGACCCGAAGGCCAGGCTGCGGCTGGGCGTGACGCACTCCCCGGAACCACACGTGCTGGACGCCTTCGCCGCCGACGGCTACGACCTGGTGCTGGCCGGCCACACCCACGGCGGTCAGCTGCGAGTCCCCGGCTACGGCGCGCTGGTCACCAACTGTGGGATCGATCGTTCGCGCGCCAGGGGGGTCTCCCGGTGGGGGGCGCACACCTGGCTGAACGTCTCCGCAGGTCTGGGCACGTCGCCGTACGCGCCCGTGCGTTTCGCGTGCCGGCCGGAAGCCAGTCTGCTGACGCTGGTGCCCAGGGAGTCCGAAGGCAGGCCGAGCGCCCGCGCAAGCCAGGTACCAGCCGGTTTCGGAAGTGGGCAGGACATCAGCTAGACTATGTCTCGTCGCACGATGACCCCCTGGGGAGAATCGCGTGGCGGGCGGGGTGTGGCGCAGTTTGGTAGCGTGCTTCGTTCGGGACGAAGAGGTCGCAGGTTCAAATCCTGTCACCCCGACCAGCCGAAAGGCCCAGGTCACAGACTCGCGGTGCGGGTCCGAGACCTGGGCCTTTCGCATGTCCGCTGTCCGGTAGTCAGCAGGGAGTTCGCGGACCCGTGCAGGCAGGTCGGCAGGACCGTCGCCCGGATCACCAGCGCGCCGAGAAGTCGAGGCGCCGGCGTCGGTGCGCCTGGTGTCGACGTCGAGCGTCAACCACGTCGGAAGTAGGCGTTCGCCGACGGCAGGAACATCGCGATCACGGCGGCGGGCACGGCGAGCAGGTGGACCAGCCGCACCACGGCGAAGAGGCCGCCCAGCGGTCCCGCGGTGCCGAATGCCGCGGCCACCGACGCTCCCGAGGCGAGGTCTCCGATCGGGTCGGCGACCATCGTGAGGAGCCCGACGCCGCCGAGCAGGACGGCCAGGCAGACACGTGCCCAGTTCCAGGCGTCCCGCATGAGCAGTGCCAACGCGACGAACACGACTGTGACGACGACCCGCAGGCCCGCGGCGGCGAGGATCGCCCCGACGGTCATCGCTCCCTCCGGGCCGATCAGTTCGCCTGTGATGCCGAGCATGGTCTCGAGCACACCCGTCGTCAACGCCAGCAGCCACAACGAGAATGCCGCCCGCACCGAGGCGGGGCGGCCCGAGGATCGGGTGCGAGTCCGCCCGACGTCCGCGGCCTGCGTGGCCGCCGACTGGACGGTGTGCCGGCTGATCATGCTGTGGTCCTTCCGCGGTGGTCTCCGTCGACGATCAGCCTGCGACGACTCCGGCCCGCTGTCAGTGGGGCCTGCCACCCCTCGCTCCGGGGCCGAGCCACCCGTTCGGGGCGGGTCCTGCCTGCCCGACCGCCCCGACGGCCGAGCCCGACGGTCCTTCCGCGCGCATCCCGGCCGACCATTCGTTCACCGAATCCGGCCGTCGAACGACGGGATGACGCGGTCCGGCCTTGTCGACAGCAACGGAGATCGATATCCTGATCATCGGCACAGGGGGACTTCTCTCGAATTCCGTTTCGATTCAGATGCTGTGCCGATCACTGCCGAGTATTGGGGGATACCTGGCTATGCAGACACTGCCTCGCGCGGCCTCGATGTTCTTATGCGCCGCCCTGACCATCACACTGACCTCAGGTACGAGCACTGCCTTCGCGTCCTCGCGATCCGATTTCCACGAACCGACGTTCGAGACGGCTCGTCCGGTCGGGCAGGACTTCGACGGGCGAATCCTGAGTCCCTTCGACGTGCCGACGCGACCCGCACCCGACGGCGTGAACCGCTCGTTCTTCGCCGGGACGGGCGGACCGGGCGATGTCGGATCGAGCGTCGTCGATGACGTCGCCCCGCCGGAGACGACCTTTGGCGACGGCGAGCCATTATCGATCTTCGAGCCCGATCAGCGCTCGCGGGCGGGCGTGACCACGACCTTCCCCAGCCGGGCCGTCGTCCACACCACGGCGACCGGCCGGGGCGGGTGCAGCGGCTTCCTGGTCTCCGCCGACACCGTTCTGACCGCAGGTCACTGCCTCCATCCGGGCGGGACAGGCAGCGCCGCCGACTTCTACACCAACGTGCGGGTGGCTCCCGGCCGCAACGGCAGCACACTCCCGTACGGCAGCTGCGGACGCACCACGATGTGGACCGACCAGACCTGGATCGACAGCAGCAACACGAATCAGGACTGGGGCGTCATCAAGTTGGACTGCGCGGTCGGGAACACCACCGGCTGGTTCGGGTTCCGCTGGCAGTCGGCCTCCTACGACGGCACCCACATCACCATTCGAGGATATCCAGGCGACAAGCAGGCAGGCACCATGTGGTTTCACGGCGGCCCGATTCGGCAATCCCTCGGCAACAAACTCCATTACACGGTGGACACGGTCGGCGGGCAGAGCGGATCACCGGTCTACAATGACGATCTCAGTGCGATCGCCATTCACTCCAACGGCCGAACACCGCAGGTCGACTACAACAAGGGAACCCGCATCACTCAGAGTCTGTTCGAGTTCATCGACGGGGTGCGCTGATGGCGCCCCGGCCGCGCCGCGGGCTCGCGGGCGCCGTCCTCGCGCTGCTCGCCGGGGGGTTCCTGGCGGCATGCGGCTCCGGGTCCGACGCGCGGCCGGTGTCCGACGCCGACGCCGACGCGGGCTCAGGGACCCGCACCAGCGCGACCTTCGCGGGCCGGGTGGAGACGGTGAGCGGCGAGGCGGTCCCGGGGTGCCTGATCACTCCCGAGTCGGTGGACGGCGCCGTCGAGATCCCGGAGCTGGCCGTCTTCTCCGACGCGGACGGCGCCTTCGCCTGGACGCTGCCCTCGGGGACCTACACCTTCTCCACCACGTGCGACTCCGAGGCGCATCCGGATGCCTCCGCCGACCATGACTCGCTGAGCGGCACGAGCGACGCGGTTCGTGCCGAGAAGGCCGAGACGGCCTCGGTGACCATCGTCGTCGCGTAAGCGGCGAGCGGGTGACCGACCGGCGGCCGGCGAGCGAACACGGCGCCCGCCGGCCGCGCGGGTGTGTCGGTGTCTGCCGAGACGCGGTCGCCAAGCGAATCATGGCACTCACCCGGTGCTTCGACCGGAGCAGGCGTCCCGGCGGCCGTGTTCGAGTCGTACGTGGTGCGCACCACGGATGACGGATTTCGCCCTATTCAGACACCCGGCCGTATCCGGCATTCGCCTCAGCGCGTTTCGGACGGCGCCGAAAGCCTGATTATCAGTGATCAACTGGCTGATATTCTTCTACGGTTCTCGGCGGGCGGATCAGGCTTGCCGGGAAGACCGTGCATGCCGATGAGGCACTGGGGGATCACTGGAATGCAGATCAAGACGAGAACCGTGGCCGCACTGTTGTGCATGGCCGTCATTCCCACACTGACCGTGACGACGACCGCGCAGGCCGATGAGGCCTCCGGTATCGCCACCGAGTACACCGAGTACACCGAGGCCCAGCCGATCGGTCAAGACGTCGACGGACCCGCCGACGAGTTCTTCCTGCCCACGAGCATCGCCTCGTCGGGCGTGACCTCGACGGAGGGGTTCCACGGCACCGGCGACATCGCCGACGCGGGGCCGAACGTCTCCTTCGATCCTGTGCCGACAGGCGACCCCGTCTGGCAGCCGTCGTCGGTGTTCGGAACCGATCAGCGCACTCGCGTCAACGGGACCACGGCGTTCCCGAACCGCAGCTTCGCCAGGGTCAGCTCCAGCGGAGGAACCTGTAGCGGTTTCCTCTTCGGACCCGACCTCGTCGTGACCGCAGGCCACTGCATCCACCCGGGTGGGACCGGCCGGGGGACGGCGTTCTACAGCAACGTCCGAGTGTCACCCGGCCAGAACGGAACCTCGTACCCCTACGGGACCTGCTCGGCCACGCAGCTGTGGACGGACGTCGCCTGGACGGAGTCGGCCGACCCGAGGCAGGACTGGGGAGCCATCCGGCTGAACTGCAAGATCGGGAACACCACCGGTTGGATCGGAATGCGGTGGCAGACGGGCTCTTTCAACGACCAGTACGCCAACGTTCGTGGTTATCCCGCCGAGAAGCGGCCCGTGAACACCATGTGGACGCATGGCGAGCCGATTCGCCAGACCGCCGGAAACCAGCTCTTCTACACCATCGACACCAGTGGTGGCCAGAGCGGATCTCCGGTCTTCATCGTCGATTCGGGGAGTCAGCTCGCGATCGCGATTCACGCCTATGGGACGAGCAACGTCGCTTACAACAAGGGGACTCGAATCACCAGGGGTCTCTTCGACTTCCTGATCAGTCTGCAGTAGCGGCCTGTCAGCCCGGTTCGCGTCGGGTCGAGTGACGACACGCGGCCCGCGGCCCCGGCGATCACCTCGCCGGGGCCGTTCAGGACGGCCCGACGGCTCTGACGCCGTCCTCCCAGCGATCCCGTGCCCGCGCGCGGGAACGAGCGTGGCCGACCGCCGCCCGACGGTGGCTCACCGAATACAGCCGAGTGATCTTCGATGGTGGCCGAAGGCCTGATCGTCATCGGGCCGGGCCGGCGGCCTGTTCGCCGGGCTGGTGCGCCAAAAAGGCTCGGTTCGCGGGCCGAGCCCGGTCCGCCGGACCGAGCAGGCTCGCGGTCCTGCGGGCGATGTCGGGGAGGCGGGGCACGGCCGTCTCCGCCGCTGCCGCCCGGCTTCTCGCGCCGAGTCGCACCACGCCCGCCCGAACCGGCGGTGCGGGCCGGCGCCGAAGACGCCCTCGCGTCCGGCAGTATCGGCGTGGTGAGCATCCACCCCCACGCCGAGATTCCCGATCAGCTCTTCACCGACCCCGAGGCCGAGGCCCGATGGCGCGCCAGATTCACCTCGGCGCGCAATTCGACGCCGGACTGGGCCCGACTGGCGCCCGATCGAAACCTGTACGTGTCCAACATCAGTGGTGTCTGGGAGGTCTACGCCTGGGACCGCGCCACCGACACCCATCGGCAGGTGACCGACCGTCCTAACGGGACGAGTCATGCCACGTTGAGCCCCGACGGCGAGACGATCTGGTGGTTCGCAGACACCGACGGCGACGAGTTCGGCCAGTGGATGGTCGAGCCCTTCGGCGGTCGGGCGCCCGGCGAAGAGCCGCAGCAGGCCCTGCCGGGGGTGCACGACGGCTACCCGGCGGGCCTGGAGATCGGCAGCGACCTGGTCGCCTCCGCCACGGCGACCGACGACGGCACGACGATCTGGGTGAACCGAGGCGTTCAGGGCGAGCGCGGCGGCGCGACCATCGTCTACCAGAGTGAGCACGACGCCGGTGCCGCGGCACTGTCCTACGACGAGACGCTGCTGGCGATCTCGCATTCCGAGCACGGCGACTCCCGGCATCCCGCACTGCGTGTGCTGCGCCTCGGCGACGGTTCGCGCGAGGAGGACAACACGGTGGTGGCCGAGAAGTGGGACGGTGAGGGCAAGGGACTCGACGCGATCGTGTTCCCGCCGATCGCGGGCGATCAGCGGCTGCTGGTGTCACACGAGCGTCGCGGCAGGCCCGAACTGCTGATCTGGGACCTCGCCACCGACACCGAGACGGAGCTGCATCTCGATCTGCCCGGCGAGCTGTCGGCGGACTGGTACCCGGACGGCCGCTCGCTGCTCATCTCGCACCAGTACCGGGCACGCGGCGAGCTGTACCGCTACGACCTCGCCGAGGGGACGCTGACCCGGTTGAACACCCGACCGGGCACGGTCGGCTCGGCCGCCGTCCGTCCGGACGGCACCGTGGAGTACGGGTGGTCCAGTTCGCACTCGCCGTCCGTGGTGCGCGCCCTGTTCACCGACGGCACGGACCAGGTCGTCCTGACGCCGCCCGGGGAGCCCGCACCGCCGTCGGTGGCACTGACCGACGCGTTCGTGCCCGGCCCCGGCGGTGAGATCCACGCCCTGGTGACCCGCCCCGCCGATGCACCCGACGGGCCGCTGCCCACGCTGTTCAGCCTGCACGGCGGGCCGCACGCGGAGGACGAGGACCGGTTCTCGGCGCACCGGGCGCTCTGGGTCGACGCGGGTTTCGTGGTGGTGCACGTCAACTATCGAGGCTCGACCGGGTACGGGTCCCAGTGGCGCGACGCCATCGAGGGCAGGCCCGGCCTCACCGAGCTGGAGGACGTCGCCGCGGTCCACGACTGGGCGGTGCGCACGGGGCTGGCCGATCCGGCGAAGTGCGTGGTGGAGGGCGGCTCCTGGGGCGGCTACCTCACGCTGCTCGCGCTGGGCACGCAACCGGAGCGCTGGGCGGCGGGTGTCGCGGCGGTTCCGGTCGCCGACTACCTGGCGGCCTACGAGGACGAGATGGAACCGCTGCGTGCCTTCGACCGCGCGCTGTTCGGCGGGTCGCCCGCCGAGGTGCCCGATCGGTACCGGGAGTGCTCGCCGCTGACCTATGTGGACGAGGTGCGCGCCCCGGTGCTGGTGCTCGCGGGTGAGAACGATCCGCGCTGCCCGATCCGGCAGATCGACAACTACCTGGATCGACTGGCGGAGCGCGGCGTGGGCTATGAGGTGTACCGCTTCGACGCGGGGCACGGGTCGCTGGTCATCTCGGAGTCGCTGCGGCAGCGGGTCGCCGAGGTGCACTTCGCCCGGCGGGCACTGGGGCTGGCCTCCCCGGTCGTCTGAGACGCGTCGCGGTGGCGGAAGGCCGCCTCGCCCCGTCCGCGAACGGGCGGTGGCGAGGCGGCCATGCCGGTGCCGCGGTCGACGTCAGTCCAGGTATTCGGCGAGGATGCCGGTGAACTCCCAGGGCCGCTGCCCGATGCCGCTGCATGCCGAGACGTCGCCCCCGGTGCACGGTCGGTCCCGGTTGACCGACCAGAAGGTGAGCCGGGCGAGCCCGTGCTGCTGTGCATACCCGAGCATCTCGCGGAAGTGCTGCTGGGTCACGGTCTCGCCCTGGTCGGTCATGCCGTTCATCGAGGAGATGCCGATGCGCTGATAGGCCTCGGTCTCGGAGTAGCCGTAGGCGGCGCGCACGGCGTCCTGCAGGCCTTCGGCGGCGCGGATGGAGTCCTGTCCCATCTCGCTGCTGCCGTTGAAGTTGAAGGGCATGATCGTCCAGCCGTCCACGTCCAGGCCTGCCGCGGCGCCCTTCTGGATCAGCCGGCGCCCGTTGGAGTCCGGGCCGGAGACGGCGGTGCCCATGGTGATGTAGATGAGCAGATCCGGGTTGTCTCTGGCGATGATCGACAGCGCGTCGATGTTGCGCTGCTGCGTGACCTCGCCGTAGAACTCGGTGTTCTCGATGTCGAGGTCGATCGCCTTGAGGTCGAACGCGTCGATGACCTGTTGGTAGGCGGCGGCCAGCGAGGCGGCGTCCTGACAGGACTCGCCGAGCTTGTTGCCGTTCCAGCCGCCGATGGACGGGATGACGTCGCCGCCCGCCGCGCGGATCTCGTCGATGCGCTGTTCGTCGATCCCGCCGGTGAGCGGTCGCTGGCCGTCCCAGGACGGGGTGCAGCCGCCCGAGGACAGGATGAAGGCCATCGTGAACCACTCGACGCCCGTCGCGTTCATGACCTCGACGGCGCTCGGCGGGTTGCCCCAGCCGTAGTAGAGGTAGGGCGCCACCGCGATGGCACCCGGGTCGGCGGGCTCACCCGGCTCCTCCGGCCCGCCGCAGGCGCCGAGGTGTTCCCAGACGCCCCACTCGCCGGTGGTTCCGGGCGTCTCGCCCTGTGTCCACCACTTGGCGCGCCACTCGGCGCCGCCGTGCGAGACCCGATCGCCTGCCACGTAGGCGATTCCCGCGTTCCAGGCGGGCGCCGCGCAGGCCTGTGTCGCACCGGGTGCGGGGGCTTGATCCGCCACCGCTGGACCGCCTCCGATCAGGGGTAGGAACAGGATTCCCACCGCGGTGGCGATGAGACTTCGGACCCGAGTTCGCATGTCGTCTCCTTGACAGGGCAGACCGGACGCGGCGGTGATCCGCATCACGAAAATGGACTAGACCAGTCGCGCCTGTCAAGGATTGCTCGATCAAGGACCGTCCGAAGCGCTCGGCGTCGTACCCGACGGAAGCAGCCGCCCTCCGATCGGACGGCGTTCGACGGCGCCGAGGCAGGCCAGGCCGGGCGGGCACGGCGGTGCGGGGGCGTCCGCCGCTACGCGAGGGCGACGGGGTGCGGGCGCGGACACCGCAGGCCTCCCGACGGGGCGCCGGGGACCCGGGTGTCACCTCGACCGGCCGCGGCGCGGCCGTCCCGAGACCGCACACGCCTCGGGCCGGACGCGTTCGCGTCCGGCCCGAGCTGCTCGCCGTTCTCCCGGCTGTCGTCTACTTCTGCTGCTGCGTCTGCCACATCCACCGCGCCTTCTCCAGCTTCGCGGTGATCTGGATGAGCAGGTCCTGCGTGACCTGGTCGGTCTTCTCCGTCTCGTCGATGCGTGCCCGCAGCCGGTGCACGACCTCGCTGAGCGCCTCGACGACGTCGTTGACCACCTGCTCCACCGAACGCCAGCCCGCATGCACGTGGCGGAGTCCGCTGCCCTGCGCCACGGTGGCCGCCCGGCCGTCGGGCGACACGGCGAGCGCCGACATCCGTTCCGCGACGTCATCGGCGAAGTCACGTGCCGTGGAGACGAGCTTGTCGAGCTGGAGGTGCGCGGACCGGAAGTTCACCCCGACGACGTTCCAGTGCAGCTGTTTGCCCAGCAGGTGCAGATCGATGAGTTCGAGCAGCGTGGCCTGGAGGGCGTGACAGGTCACGTCACGCTCACCGTCACCGAGTGGGCTGGTCAACGGGCTGCTGATCGAGTTCTTGCTCATGGGTCCTCACACCTTCTCGTGACGGATTCAGTGGAGTGCACGATGCCCACGATGGAACGGAGGTCGGTCGCCTGCGGTCTAGACGACGACGGACACCGTGATGTCGATGTTGCCCCGCGTGGCCTTCGAGTAGGGGCAGACTGTGTGCGCGGCCTCGACGACCTCGTCGGCCTGGGCCTGACTCAACTCGGGCAGTCTCGCCTCCAACGAGACGGACAGCTGGAAGCCGCCATCGGCCTCGTCCTTGCCGATGCCCACCCGCGCCGTCACCTCGCTGCGCTCCAACGGCGTTCCCGACCTGGCCGCCGCGGCACGCAGCGCACTGTGAAAGCAGGCGGAGTAACCCGCGGCGAAGAGCTGTTCCGGGTTGGTGTACGCACCGCCGGGACCACCCAGTTCTGTCGGGCTGGACAGCCGTTCGTCGATCACGCCGTCCGAGGAGCGCACCTCGCCGTCTCGGCCCTGCCCGGTGGACACGGCTTCTGCGATGTACAGCGGGCTCATGGTGAAGGCCTCCAGACGCTGGACGAGAATCCTTTCCGCACCGGCCGACCGCGCGGCCTCCTGCGCTCAAGGGTGGGAGTACCCGTCCGGCCGGGCGGTTATGCGTTCCGTCTGACGCCGACGACGTCGGCGCCCGGGGATCGACGTAGGCGGGGTCCCTTCGACGAGACGGCTCCGACTGGTCCTGACCAGGCTCGACGGCGGGATGAACCCGGACTCCCCAAGCACCGGGTGCCGCCTTCCGACCGGCGACGGCGCCAAGGCGAACGCGTGCTCGGGCGTCGCCACCCGCAGCACCAGCCCGGTGGGACGGCGGCTGCGGCAGGGGCGGACGGCGACGGCAGGACAGCGGTGGCGGCAGGACGCGCGGTCGCGGAAACGTCGATCCGCTCACCGGCACCGGCAAGCCGCGAGCCCACGCCTGCCGTCGGGCCGTTGTCCGCTCACGACCGCGCCGTGCCGACCGTCACCGGCCGAGGCGCGGTCGGTGCGCCTGCCGGCAGGCAGGCGCGGCATGGGCCGCCTGCGATCAGCCGTGCCTGCGGCGGGCGAAGTCGACGACCTGCTCGCCGATGGCGTGCAGGGTGCCCGCCGTCTTGGCGTCCGTGCAGGCCCCGTGCTCGTCGAACCGCACCTCGCCCGCGTGCAGCGCGGCACCGAGCGGCGTCGGCCAGCCACGCAGCGCGTGCACGATGGACCGCAGCGCGGTGAGGGTGCTGACGGCCGCCTGCCAGCCCTGCGCGGTGCCGACGCAGCCGACGGCTCGACCGTCGAGATACGGCCGCGCGTCGCCGCGCAGGTCCTCCACGTAGTCGAGCGCGTTCTTCACCAGGCCCGACACCGTGCCGTGGTATCCCGGCGACACGAGGATCACGCCGTCGGCGTTGCGCAGGACGTCGACCAGGCGGCGCGCGCCGTCCGTGCGCTCGGCCACCGACGGGTCGTAGAACGGCAGCACCAGGTCTGTTCCGGCGAGGGTCGTCGTCTCCGCGCCTGCCTGCCGAGCACCCGCGAGGACCGCGCTCAGGGTGCGCTCCGATTGCGAGTCCGACCGGATCGATCCGCCGATGCCCACCACCCGGATGCTCACGCGCACCGCACCCGTTCGGCGTCGGGTCGGGCGGGGCTCGATGTATCGCCCATGGCGATCGACACGGTTCGGCTCACGCCCACAGACTAAAACCTCAAGTTTGCTGTAGGTCAAGGCATCGGGGCGGATCTCCCCCGGTGGCGACGCCGTTCCCGCTCGTCCCAGGGTCATGGCCGCAAGGGGGCACGGCGGTCGGAGGATTGGGGCGCGAGGCCGGCCCGGCCTACTGTGCAGGAGTGAGCGAGGAGCAATTCGAGTCGACCCTGCCAGGACCGCGGCCCAAGCTCTCCACCGTCTGCCCGAGCTGCGAGGGGAGCGGTCAGATCGTGGAGCCCGCGTTGGCGCTGCTCGGTGACGTGGGACGCACCGTCCACCACCTGCGGCCCTGCCCCTGGTGCAGGGAGTCCGGCTACCTGCCGGGCCTGCGACCGCTGGCCTGAGGCCGCCTCCCCGCCGCCCCGGCGCGTGAAGCAGCGAGACGCGGCCGACGACCTCTCGCGGTGCTCCCGACGGCGCGGCGGCCCCGCCCGGTGCCTCGAGCCGGCCGGGCCGAGTGACCGACAGCGCCGGACACGACGAGTGGTCAGCTGGTATGGGACATCTCACTCGGCCACGGACACCGACATCGTTCGCCGTCGAGAAGGCGGAAGCCCGAGCGGAAGTCGAAGTCGCCGACCATCGGCCGGCCGCGTCCCTCCGTGAGATCCGCGCCGTCCCGCGAGCGCGCGGCCTGCGGCGCGCCGGCGTGCGGCCGCCCGACGGCGACGTGATGGAGGCGGGACGGAGCGGCCCGGCGAGAGGGGGAGCTCGCCGGGCCGCCGGACGGCCATCGCCGTCCCCAGGTCCCTCGATCCTGCGGCTGGGGGTCCCACAGGATCGAGGGGAGTCGCGTCAGCTGCCGTCGAAGGCAGCGGCGATCTTGTCGCCCAGGCCCTTGTCGACGTTCCGCCAGTACTGCAGCGCCCGCTCCAGGACCGGCTTCGAGACGCCGTTGCTCAGGTGGCCCTGGACGTTGGCCACCAGCCGAGCACGCTGGTCGTCGTTCAGCACGGAGCGGACCATCGTGCCGGCCTGCCCGAAGTCGTCGTCCTCGGCGTGCAGCCGGTAGGCCGACCGGACGATCTCGTCCGTCACGCCGAACGCCGCGCTGGTCTCGCCCGCCTTCCGTGCGTCCGCGTGCGGCCCGCCGTAGGAGTTCGGCGCGTACACGGGGTCACCCGGGTTGGAGTAGCGCATCGCGCCGTCCTTGGAGTACGAGTTGACCGGCGACTTGGGCTGGTTCACCGGCAGCTGGGCGTAGTTCGCCCCGATGCGGTAGCGGTGCGCGTCCGGGTAGGAGAACATCCGCCCCAGCAGCATCTTGTCCGGCGACGGCCCGATGCCCGGCACCAGGTTCGTCGGCTCGAACGCGCTCTGCTCGATCTGCGCGAAGTAGTTCTCCGGGTTGCGGTCCAGCACGAGCCTGCCGACCTTGATCAGCGGGTAGTCGCCGTGCGGCCACACCTTCGTCAGGTCGAAGGGGTTGAACCGGTAGTCGGCGGCGTCCTCGTACGGCATGACCTGGACGTACAGCGTCCAGCTCGGGTGGTCGCCCGCGACGATGGCGTCCCAGAGGTCGGCGATGTGGTGATCGGCGTTCTCACCCGCGAGGGTCGCCGCCTCGCCGGAGGTGAGGAAGTCGATGCCCTGGTCGGTCTTGAAGTGGTACTTGACCCAGAACTTCTCACCGCCCGCGTTCTCCCACAGGTAGGTGTGGGAGCCGTAGCCGTTCTGGTGCCGCCAGGTCTTCGGGATTCCCCGGTCACCCATCAGCCAGGTCACCTGGTGCGCCGTCTCCGGCTGCAGCGTCCAGAAGTCCCACTGCTGGTCGTGGTCCCGACGCCCGTTGTCGGCCCGACGCTTCTGGGAGCGGATGAAGTCGGGGAACTTGATGGGGTCCCGCAGGAAGAAGACCGGCGTGTTGTTGCCGACGAGGTCGTAGTTGCCCTCGCTGGTGTAGAACTTGATCGCGAAACCGCGCGGGTCCCGCCAGGTGTCCGGGGAGCCCAGCTCGCCCGCGACGGTGGAGAACCGGGTCAGCGCCTCGGTCTTGACTCCGGGCTGGAAGAGCGCCGCCTTGGTGTACTGGCTGACGTCCTCGGTGACCTCGAGGAAGCCGAAGGCGCCGCCGCCCTTGGCGTGCACGACCCGCTCCGGCACGCGCTCGCGGTTGAACTGCGCGTTCTTCTCGATCAGGTAGTGATCCTGCAGCAGGATCGGGCCGTTCGGGCCTGCGGTCAGCGAGTGATCATCACTCGCCACCGGGATGCCCACGTTGTTCGTGGTGAAGCGTGCGTCGGTCACGCGCCCAACCTCCTTGTTCGCTTCAGGGTGATCTGCCCGGCCGTCACTCGGCCGAACAGGGGGCACACCGGCCCCAGAAGACGACTTCCGCCTCGTCGACGACGAATCCCGCCGTGTCGGAAGGCTCCAGGCACGGTGAGTCACCGTGTACGCAGTCGACGTCGACAGTGCGCCCGCACTGCCTGCAGACCAGATGGTGATGATTGTCGCCCGTGCGGGTCTCGAAGCGGGCCGGGTGTCCCGCGGGCTCGATCCGCCGGAGCAGACCTCGGTCGGTGCAGGCACGCAGCACGTCGTACACGGCCTGGGTGGAGACGACGCCGAGCCGAGATCGCGCGGCGGTGGCGACCTGTTCCGCCGTCGAGTGCGGGTGTCGGGCCAGCCATTCGAGCACTGCCAGCCGAGGAGCCGTCACTCGCAGACCGACGCCGCGCAGTGCGTCGCGCGGGTCGGGAGCCGCGTCGCGGCCCTGCCTGGGTGCCGTGGTGGGAGCCATACGGAGGACAGTCCACCAGCTAAACTGGAATAAGTCAAGAAATTGGTCGGTTCCGATCTGTTTCAGGCGCCAGACGGGCGTCGAGCGGCCCGGAGCCGTGCGGTCCGAAACCCCGGCGGCCCGAACCCTGCCGGCGGACGGCCCGGGCCCGGGTCCGCCCCCGAAGACGGGATCGGCCGCCGGGAGAACCCGGCGGCCGACCAGCAGAGGAGGAGACGCGGCGAAGATCAGCCCGCCACGACCTGCTCCGCGATCTCGTAGGTGTTGAGGGCGGCGCCCTTGCGCAGATTGTCGCCGCAGACGAAGAAGTCGAGCGCGTTCGGGAAGTCCAGCGCCTGCCGGATGCGCCCCACATAGGTCGGGTCGCCGCCGACGACGTCGGCGGGAGTCGGGTAGACGCCGTTCTCCGGATCGTCCAGCAGCACGACCGTCGGCTGCGCGTCGAAGACCTCGCGAGCCTGGGCCACCGTCACCGGACGCTCGAACACGGCATGCACCGCCACCGAGTGCGTGGTCACCACGGGCACCCGGACACAGGTCGCCGAGACCTTCAGATCGGGGATGCCCAGGATCTTGCGCGACTCGTTGCGGACCTTGATCTCCTCCGACGCCCAGCCGTCGTCCTTGAGCGAGCCCGCCCACGGCACGACGTTGAGCGCCAACGGCGCCGGGAACGGCGAGTCGGCCTGCACGAGGCCCGCGGCGGTCAACGCCTCCCGCACGTCACCCGCGCGGACGCCGACGTCCTTGCCCGCCACCGCGGCGAGCTCCGCGTACAGCCGGTCGACGCCTGCCTGACCCGCGCCGGAGACCGCCTGGTACGACGCCACGACCAGTTCCCGGAGCCCGAACTCCCGGTGCAGCGCGCCCATCGCGGCCATCATCGACAGCGTGGTGCAGTTGGGGTTGGCGATGATGCCCTTCGGCCGCCGCGCGACGTCGTCCACGTTGACCTCGGGCACCACCAGCGGCACCTCCGGGTCCATCCGGAAGGCACCAGAGTTGTCCACCGCCACCGCGCCGCGCGCCGCCGCCACGGGCGCCCACTCGGCCGAGATCTCGTCCGGCACGTCGAAGCACGCGACGTCGACGCCGTCGAAGACCTCCGGGGCCAGTGCCCGCACCGTCAGTTCACGCCCGCGCACCGTGATCTTCTTCCCGGCCGAGCGCGCCGAGGCGATCAGCCGGATCTCCCCCCACGGCACCGACTCGCGGCCGTCGAGAATGTCGATCATCACCGAGCCGACGGCACCGGTCGCGCCGACGATGGCCAGCGTCGGTCGTCTCGTGTCGTCGCCCGTCGTCTGTGTCACCGGAGTGTTCACTGCTCCTCTCACCGGCCCGAACCCGCGTACACGACGGCTTCCTCGTCGGTGCCGAGGTTGAAGGCCTCATGGATGGCCCCGACCGCGACGTCCAGATCGTCGTCCCTGATCAGCACCGAGATGCGGATCTCCGAGGTGTTGATGATCTCGATGTTCACGCCCGCGTTGGCCAAGGCCTCGCAGAAGGTCGCGGTGACGCCCGGATGCGAGCGCATGCCCGCCCCGACCAGCGACACCTTGCCGACCCGGTCGTCGTACCGGACCTGTTCGAAGCCGACCTCGGAACGCAGCCGCTCCAGTGCCGCGACCGCCGTCGGGCCGTTGTCCCTCGACAGGGTGAAGGTGATGTCGGTCCGCCCGGACGAGGTGCCCGAGACGTTCTGCAGCACCATGTCGATGTCGATCTCCGCGTCGGCCACGACCCGGAAGATCCGGCCTGCCACGCCCGGCGCGTCCGGCACGCCGACCACGGTGACCTTGCCCTCGGAGCGGTCGTGTGCGACGCCGGTGATCATCGCCTGTTCCACGGTCAGATCCTCCACTGAGCCGGACACCAGGGTGCCGGGCTTGTTGCTGTACGACGAACGGACGTGCACCGGTACCCCGTAGCGGCGGGCGTACTCGACGCAGCGAAGCATCAACACCTTGGCACCGCAGGCCGCCATCTCCAGCATCTCCTCGTAGGTGATGGTCTGGAGGTGCTTGGCGTCGGACACGATCCGAGGATCGGCGCTGAAGACGCCGTCGACGTCGGTGTAGATCTCGCAGACGTCGGCGTTCAGCGCCGCCGCGAGCGCGACCGCGGTGGTGTCGGAGCCGCCTCGGCCGAGCGTGGTGATGTCCTTGGTGTCCTGTGCGACGCCCTGGAAGCCCGCGACGAGGACGATCGCGCCCTCCCCGAGGGCCTGCTGGACCCGGCCGGGGGTGACGTCGATGATCCTGGCCTTCTGATGCACCGGAGTGGTGATCACGCCCGCCTGGGAACCGGAGAACGACCTGGCCTCCGCGCCGAGCGCGTGAATGGCCATCGCCACGAGTGCGTTGGAGATCCGCTCACCGGCTGTGAGCAGCATGTCCATCTCGCGCTCCGGCGGGTTCGGGGACACCTGCTTGGCCAGTTCGAGCATCTCGTCGGTCGTGTCGCCCATGGCCGAGCACACGACGACCACATCGTTGCCCGCGTCGCGGGTCTCGACGATGCGCTCGGCCACCCGTTTGATCCGGTCGGCACTCTGGACAGAGGAACCGCCGTATTTCTGGACGACGAGCGCCACGTCTTCGAACCTCCTGAAGATCAGCCTTGATGCGACCCCGGACGTCGACTCGATGACAACAGCATCGAGCCCCCGCGAGGTCGCTCCGCTGCCAGGTCAGCCTACAGAGAATTCACGGATAACCCGAGTTCCCAGGGCTCCGACTAGCCTTGACCCCCCGATCAACCGACCTTGGGGAGGACCGGCTTGTCCGCCACGTCGACGGCCGAGGACGCACGTTCGGACCCCTCGCACGGCCGGGGGTCTGAGCAGGCAAGACCGTCGATCGCCGCGCGGCTCGCCGACTGGGCCGCGACGCATCCCCGAACGGCCCGGCTCGCGGTGCTCGCGGCGCCCGCTGTGGTCTACCTCGCACTTCGCCAGCTGGGCCTGATCGTCCTCGGCTGGGCGGCTGATCGACACGGAGTGTCACCGATCGACGCGCGCACCTCGTGGGACGGCCAGTGGTACCTGAGCATCGCCACCCGGGGGTACTCCGACGTCTCGCCGGACCTGTACGACGCCTTCGGTCGTCGCACCGAGGACACCTCCACGGCGTTCTTCCCCGGCTATCCGGCCCTGGTCCGGCTGTTGGACGCCGTCCCGGGCGGCGAGGCCGTCCCGGCCGCGCTGCTGGTGAGCCTGCTGAGCGGGGTGGCCTGCGCCTATGCGCTGATGCGGCTGGCCGCCTCGGTGTCCGACTCGCGCCGCGTCGGGCTGATCCTGGTGGCGCTCTTCACCTGCACCCCGCTGTCGATCGCGCTGTCGATGGCGTACTCCGAGGCGTTGTTCTGCGCGCTGGCGGCCTGGGCGCTCGTCGGCGTCGTGGAACGCCGTTGGCTGCTCGCGGGCCTGTGCTGTGCCGCGACGGGACTGGTCCGGCCGACCGCCGCCGCCCTGATCCTGGCCGTCGGGCTGGCGGCGCTGGTCGCGGTGCTGCATCGCCGGGACGGGTGGCGGCCCTGGGTCGCGGGGCTGCTCGCCCCGCTGGGGATGCTCGGCTATCTCGGCTGGGTCGCCGTGCGCACCGGCTCCCCGACCGGTTGGTTCGACGTGCAGCAGGCGGGCTGGGACTCCCGCTTCGACGGCGGCGCGGCGACGCTGCGCTTCACCACGGAGGTGCTCGCGAGCGGCCAGTCCGTGCTGGAGGTCGGCACGGTCGCCCTCCTGATCGCGGGGGTGGTCTCCACCGTGGTCGCCGTGCGGATGCGCCTGCCCTGGCCGCTGGTGGTCTACGGGGCGGGCGTGCTGGTCATGGATCTCGGCTCGAACGGACTGATGAACTCCAAGGCACGGCTGCTGCTGCCCGCGTTCACCCTGTTGATCCCCGTCGCGCTAGGCCTCGGCAGGCGCCGACCCGGCACGGCGGTGGCGGTCGTGGCGGCCGCCGCGCTGGCCGGCTCGTGGTTCGGCGCCTATGCGCTCGTGGCCTGGCCGTACGCGATCTGAGTCTCGACGACCCGCGAGCGTCCTCGAAGGCTCGGCACAGGCGGGCCTCCCGGCCGGGCCGCCGGGGGCCGTTCGCGCGGATGTTCGCGGCGGGCGCGGGTGGAGAACGGCCCGCCGGATTCCACCGGGTGAACGACGTCGTCGCCCGGGCTCGAGCATCGCTACCCTGACCGGCGACAACCCTGAGCAGGAAGGACTCCCTGGTGAGCAAGCCGACCGTCCCGAGCGGGACCTCCGATCACCGCGCGGACAGCAGCGCGGCGCTGCACCCGCTCATCGCGGACCGGTGGAGCCCGCGCAACCTCGATCCCACGGCCGAGCTGACGATGGAACAGCTGCGTCCGCTCTTCGAGGCGGCGCGCTGGGCACCCTCCTGGGGCAACAGCCAACCCGCTCGCTACCTCGTCGGCATTCGCGGCACCGAGACCTTCGATCGCATCGCCGCCACGCTGTCGCGGGGGAACAAGGCCTGGGCGCCTGCCGCCGCCGCGTTGGTGATCGGCGTCGCCGTCGTGCTCGACGAAGAGGGGCGTCCGCTGCCCTACGGCGAATACGGCCTCGGGCTGGCCACGCAGAACCTCGTGCTCCAAGCGGTCGCGGAGGGGCTGGTCGCCCACCAGATGGCGGGGTTCGACGCGGCGGCGATCGCCGAGGAGTTCGGGCTGCCCGACAGCGTCGAGCCCCGGGTGGCCATCGCCGTCGGCACGTTGGCACAGCCGGACACCGGCCCGCTGGACCTGCGGGAGCGCGACGCCAAGCCCCGTCGACGCCGAGCCCTCGACGAACTCGTCTCGGGGGAGGCCTGGGGGACCCCCGCGTTCTGAGGAGCACGAGCGGCGTTCGAGCTCGGCCGCCCAGGGGCCGCACGGCGCAGCCGCCGTCGGCCGGATCGCCCCCCCCGGCTCAGCCGAACGCGCGCGCCAGGATCCCGGCGACCACCACCCAGAAGAGCGCCGCGATGCCGTGATCCACCAGTACCTGGAGGGTCGCGTCGTCGACCTGGATCAGACCGGGCCACCACAGAGAGAGCCAGTCCGCGAGGTTGCCGATCAGCTGGACCACCTCGATGCTCGAGTCCACGTTGAGCAGGACGAGGAGGACGTTCGCGACCAGCACGGCTGCCAGGACGAAGCCGACAGCGTTGATCAATCCGGCCAGTCCACTGCTTCCACGGTTCGATGCCGCCATGAGATGAGTGTTTCTCACCATCCGATCGCCGTACACTCCCCGTCCGGCCCAGCGTCCGCGCGGAGTTTCGGCAGGCGGCGCGACCGCCTCAGCGGCGGCGAGGTCGTCGTCCGTCTCCTCTCACCATCTGGACCACGGCTTTCGCGTGGACGGCCCGGTCGGCTAGCCTCTCGTCCGTGGCTCGCGCACTCCTGCTTCGCTGCCGCGACGGGGTCTGACCAGACCGGCTCCCCGGCGCGGAGTTCGAGGCCGTCGGTCGTCGTACCCGGCATCAGTAGGAGAACACCCGTCATGACCAGCCACTCCGACATCTCCGCGCCCGACGCCTTCAGCACCGGCCGCAGCAGGCTGCGCGTCCCGTCCCGTCCGGCGCCTGCCGACCAGCCTGCCTGGAACCCGCAGCGCGGCAGCTCGATGCCCTTCCACCGCTATCAGTCCTTCGCGGAGCAGGTGGAGCAGGTCACACTGCCCGACCGCACCTGGCCGGACGTCACGCTCCGCTCGGCCCCGCAGTGGTGCGCCGTCGACCTGCGGGACGGGAATCAGGCGCTGATCGACCCGATGTCCCCGGCCCGCAAACGGCGCATGTTCGACCTGCTGGTCCGGATGGGCTACAAGGAGATCGAGGTCGGCTTCCCCGCCGCGAGCCAGACCGACTTCGACTTCGTGCGCGAGATCATCGAGGACGAGGCGATCCCCGACGACGTCACGATCCAGGTGCTCACCCAGGCCCGTCCGGAGCTCATCGAGCGGACCTTCGAGGCCGTCGAGGGCGTGCACAAGGCGATCGTGCACCTGTACAACTCGACGTCGATCCTCCAGCGCCGCGTGGTCTTCCGCAACGACCGCGAGGGCATCAAGAAGATCGCCACCGACGGCGCCGAGCTGGTGGCCGCGTTCGCCGAGAAGTACCCCGAGACGGAGTTCCGTTTCCAGTACTCCCCCGAGTCCTACACCGGCACGGAGCTGTCCTACGCCGTCGAGGTGTGCAACGCCGTGATCGAGATCTGGCAGCCGACGCCGGAGCGTCCCGCGATCATCAACCTCCCCGCGACGGTCGAGATGGCCACGCCCAACGTCTACGCCGACTCCATCGAATGGATGCACCGGAACCTGGCCCGCCGGGACTCGATCGTGCTGTCGCTGCACCCGCACAACGACCGGGGCACCGGGGTGGCCGCCGCCGAGCTGGGCTACCAGGCGGGTGCCGACCGCATCGAGGGGTGCCTGTTCGGCAACGGGGAGCGCACCGGCAACGTGTGTCTGGTCACGCTGGCGTTGAACCTGTTCAGCCAGGGCGTCGATCCGCAGATCGACCTGTCGGACATCGACGAGATCCGTCGCACCGTCGAGTACTGCAACCAGCTCGCCGTGCCGGAGCGGCATCCCTACGGGGGTGAGCTGGTCTACACCGCCTTCTCCGGCAGCCATCAGGACGCGATCAACAAGGGGCTGGACGCGCTGCGCGCCGAGGCCGAGGCGACGGGCACGGCCGTCGACGACTTCCGCTGGGCCGTGCCGTATCTGCCGATCGACCCGAAGGACGTCGGCCGCAGCTACGAGGCGGTGATCCGGGTCAATTCGCAGTCCGGCAAGGGCGGCGTCGCCTACATCATGAAGACCGAGCACCAGCTGTCGCTGCCGCGCAGGCTCCAGATCGAGTTCTCCAAGCTGGTGCAGGCGGTCACCGACTCCGAGGGCGGCGAGGTCGACCCGAAGGCCATGTGGGACGTGTTCGCCACCGAGTATCTGGAGCCGACGGCGCCGCTGCGGTTGAGCAGGCATCGGGTGAGCGGTGGGGACGAGGATCAGATCATCGCGACAGTGGTGGTCGACGGCGAGGAGCGCGAGATCACCGGCTCCGGCAACGGTCCCATCTCGGCCTTCGTCGACGCGCTGGCGACGATCGGATACGACGTCCGGGTTCTGGACTACGTGGAGCACGCCCTCACCGGCGGGGACGACGCGAAGGCCGCGTCCTATGTGGAGTGCGCGGTGAGCGACCGGCTCCTGTGGGGAGTCGGCGTGGACACCTCCACCGTCACGGCCGCGCTGCGTTCCGTGGTCTCGGCCGTCAACCGCGCGCACCGCTGAGGCGGAATCGGTCGACGCCGACGCCCGGCGACGGCGCCTTTCTCCCGCCCCGGCAGGTCGAGTCGGGGCGGGCCGGGGCACGATCCGCCCCGCTGTTCGACGTCGGCGCCCCGCGGGTCACGGCGCCGACCGAGGCGGCGGGTCGGCATCCGTCGGGCACCGGCCGAACGATCGCCGTGAAACCGGACGCCAGTACTGTGAATACAATTCAGGTTATCCCGGCCCTACTAGCGATGAATGGAGACGGCATGAACGCCGGACCGGACGAGACACTGCGCTGGTGGGTCGACTGCTCGGACGCCTCGGGGCGAGACCGGCAGCTCACCGTCCTCGTGCTGGGTGACCGCGTGGCGGTCGTGACGCCGCCCGGCGAGACCGCCGTCCTGGGCCCGGCGGACGCCGTCGGCCTGGCCCAGGCCCTCGAACGCGCCTCCGACGCCCAGAAGGTCGTCGCCGCCGAGGCGTGTCAGGTGCTCTCCTGACTATTCGGATGCTCGCCTCCCGGCGACACACCAGGCGCTGAGGCCGCCTGCGGCAGCGCGAACCCCGGACACGGCGGACGCCCGACCCGACGAATCGGGCCGGGCGTCTCTCGTCCGCGCCGGACGGCTGCGATCAGCTCGTCACGGGTGATCCAGCGCCTCGGTGACCGAGGCGGGCCCGAACGGCGAATCGGTCGAACCGGTGGCGAGATCGGGATCGACCGCCTCGGCCGTCACCTCATGCCGCCCGATCCTGCCGTCCCGGATGTCCTCCGCGAAGTGGCACGCCACCCGATGGCCGGGCGTCAGCTCCCGCAGGACGGGACGCTCGGTGTCACACCGCGTCTCCTGCCGCCACGGACACCGAGTGTGGAAACGACAGCCGCTGGGCGGAGCGGCGGGCGACGGCAGATCGCCGGAGAGCAGGATGTGCTCCCGCCGATCCTCCAACGCCGGATCGGGCACCGGGACCGCCGAGAGCAGCGCACGGGTGTACGGATGCAGCGGTTCGGTGTAGAGCGCGTCGGAGGTGGCCTCCTCGACGATTCCGCCCAGATACATCACGCCGACCCGATCCGAGATGTGCCGCACGACGGCCAGGTCGTGCGCGATCACCAGGTAGGTCAGGCCGAACTCCTGCTGCAGGTCGCCGAGCAGGTTGATCACCTGGGCCTGCACCGAGACGTCCAGCGCCGAGACGGGCTCGTCGGCCACGATCAGATCCGGGTTGACCGTCAGCGCACGGGCGATGCCGATCCGCTGCCGCTGCCCGCCGGAGAACTCGTGCGGATACTTCCGCAGCGCGCTCTCAGGCAGCCCGACGGCCTTGAGCAGGCTTCGCAGCCGACTGCTCGTCTCCTCGCGGTCCTTGTCGAGGCCGTGGGCCCGCAGGCCCTCCACGAGGATCGACTCGACCGACTGACGAGGGTCGAGCGAGGACAGCGGGTCCTGGAACACCATCTGCATCCGCTTGCGCATCCGCCGAAGCGGCTCGCCCTTGAGCGTGGACAGATCGGTGCCGTCGAAGACGACGCTCCCGGTGGTCTCGTCCACCAGCCGCAGCAGCGCCCTGCCGAGGGTGGACTTCCCGCAGCCGGACTCCCCCACCAGGCCGTAGGTCTCGCCACGGCGGATCGTCAGGTCCACGCCGTCGACCGCGTAGACATAGCCGACGGTGCGGTCCAGGATCATGCCGCGCTTGATCGGGAAGTGGACCTTCAGGTCCTCCACGGAGACCAGCACATCCGGCTGCTCGGCGGCGGTGGTGTCGGCGGTGGTGTCGGCAGGGCTCATCGGGCCGCCTCCTGCTTCTCGGTCCGCCGCTTGATCGGGTTGTGGCAGCGCAGCAGTCGATCCTCGTCGGACTCCATCGCGGGCGAGTCCTGCTCGCAGACGTCCAGCCGATTCGGGCAGCGCGGGGCGAAGGCACAGGCGGAGTGCCACGGCAGGTTGTCCGCCATCGAACCCTCGATGGGGGTCAGTCGCTCCCCCTTCAACGAGTCCAGCCGAGGGATGGAGGCGAGCAGCCCGGAGGTGTAGGGATGCCTCGGCTCGGCGAACAGCCGGTGCCTGCCCGCGCGCTCGACCATCCGGCCGCCGTAGAGGACGTTCACCTCGTCGCAGAGGCCCGCGACGACGCCCAGGTCGTGCGTGATCATGATCAGCGCGGTCCCGGTGTCGCGGACCAGTTCGGCCAGCAGCGACAGGATCTGCGCCTGGATGGTGACGTCGAGGGCGGTGGTCGGCTCGTCGGCGATCAGCAGCCGCGGCTTGCAGGCCAGCGCGATCGCGATGAGTCCGCGCTGCCGCATGCCGCCGGAGAGCTGATGCGGGAACTCGTCGAGCCTGCGCGTCGGGTCGGGGATGCCGACCCGATCGAGCAGTTCGGTCGCCTCGACCCTGGCCGCCTTGCGGCTCATGCCCCGGTGACGCTCCAGCACCTCGGTGACCTGAAGCCCGATGGGGACCACCGGGTTCAGCGAGGAGAGCGGGTCCTGGAAGACCATTCCCAGGTCGCGGCCCCGCCGCTCGTCCATCTGCCTGGAGTTGAGCCGAAGCAGATCGGTGCCCTCGAACTCGACGCTGCCGCCGACCTTCGTGCCGCGCTCCGGCAGCAGACCCATGATGGCCAGCGAGGTGACGGACTTGCCGCAACCCGACTCGCCGACCAGGCCGACCGTCTGGCCGGGCTCCACGTCGAAACTGATGCCGTCGACCGCGGTGAAGGGCTTCTCGCCCTTGCGTTGGAACGTGACGGAGAGGTCACGGACTTCGAGCAGTGCCATCCTTACCGCCGCCTCTTCGGGTCAAGCGCGTCCCGCATCGACTCACCGACGAGGGTGAAGCCGAGCGCCACCAGGATGATGCAGCTCGCTGGATAGAACGCCAGGTGTGGATGTGTGTCGATGACCGTCTGCGCACTGCCGAGCATCTGTCCCCACTCGGGGATGGCGTCGTTGGCCGCGCCGAGACCGAGGAAGGACAGCGCGGCGGCGTCGATGATGGCGACGGCCAGCACGAGCGTCGCCTGCACGATCACCGGGCCCAGCGCGTTGGGCAGCATGTGTCGGAACACGATCGCGCCCCGCTTGACGCCCAGGGCCCGCGCCGCGAGGACGTGGTCGCTGGATCGCTGCGCGAGCATCGCGCCGCGCAGCAGCCGGGCGAAGACCGGGATCTGCACGATCGCCACGGCCAGGATCACCGTGAACTGCGTCTGCCCCGCGAACAGCGCGCCGATGGACACGGCCAGCAGCAGCGACGGGACCGACAGCATCACGTCGACGATCCGCATGACCAGCGAGTCGACCCAGCCGCCGAACGCGCCGGCCAGCGTGCCGAGGGTGAGACCACCGCCGAGGCCGATCAACGTGGCGAACAACGCCACCAGCAGCGTCTGCTGCGAGCCGAGCAACAGTCGGGACAGCAGGTCCCGACCGTTCTGGTCGCCGCCCAGCGGGTGGCCGTCCTGCGCGGGCGGGATGCTGTTCGTCGCCGCCGACACCTGGTCGGCGAGCAGCCGCGAACCGGGATCGTGCGGGGCCAGCAGCGGTGCGAGCAGCGCCAGCAGCACGAAGAGCCCGATGATCGTGGCGCCGACGAGGAAGGTCGGGCTGCGACGAAGTCGCCGCCACGCCGAGGCCGCCAGGCTGGTGCCCGACTCGGCGGGACCCGCCTCGGCCAGAGAGTCGATGCGCTCCTTGCGAGCGTTTCCGATCGCCATCACCGCGTCCTGATCCGGGGATCGATCGCCGCATAGGACAGATCGACCACCAGGTTCACCAGCACGTACACCATCGCCGCTGCGATGATCACGACCTGAAGCACTGGAAAGTCCTTACGCTCGAAGCCCAGCGCCAACGCCTGCCCGAGCCCGGAGATGTTGAACACGCGCTCGGTCAGCACCGCTCCCGAGAGCAGCGCGCCGGTCTGGAGACCGATCGTCGTGACCACGGGCAGCATCGCGTTGCGCAGCACGTGGCGACGTCGGATCACCGAACTCGCCAGGCCCTTGGACCGCGCCGTGCGGACGTAGTCCTCGTCCAGCACGTCGAGCACCGCCGCCCTGGTGATCCGGAAGATCACGGCGAACGGGATGGTCGACAACGCGATCGCGGGGAGGATCAGATGCAGGAACGCATCCCATGCCGCGTCCCACTCCCTCGTCATCAGGCCGTCGAGGATGTAGAACCCGGTGATCCTGGTCGCGTCGAGTCCCGTGCTCTGCCTCCCGGAGGCGGGCAGCCAGCCCAGCTCCACGGCGAAGATCCACTTGAACAGGAATGCCAGGAAGAACACGGGCACCGCGATGCCGATCAGCGACCAGCCGACGCTCAGGTTGTCCAGCAGGCCGCCCCGCCGACGCGCGGCGAGGTACCCGACCGGGATGCCCACCGCGATCGCGATGAGGATCGCCATGAACGACAGTTCGAGCGTGGCGGGGAACCGCTGGAGGAAGACCTCTAAAGCGGGCACGCCGCGCTGAACGCCGGTCGAGGTGCCGAAGTTCCCGGTGAAGGCACGTTCCAGGAAGCTGAAGTACTGCACGAAGATCGGCTGGTCCAGGCCCAGCTCGGTTCGAAGCTGCGCTGCGGATTCGGGGGTGGATCGGTCTCCCAGGAGGGCCGAGACAGGCCCTCCCGGGAGGATCCGAAGCCAGCCGAACAGCAGCACCGAGAGCACGGCGATGACCAGCACCAGCTGAGCCAGCCGCCGAACGGTGTATCGGAGCACGCGTTCGCCTCTTGTGGTGGGGTTCGGTGTCGGAGCTGATCTACTCGGTCACGGTGATGGTGTTGAACTCCTCCGCCGTGAGCGGACTGGTGATCAAGCCCTCGACGTTCGGCCCGACGACGATCGCGGGCGGCGAGTGCGACAGCGGGATCGACGGCAGCCAGTCGGACATCATGTTGCGGTTGATGTCCTCGTAGAGCGCCGCGCGGGCATCGGCGTCCGGCTCGGCGTCGGCGGCCTGCAGAGCCTCGGACAGCTCCGCGCCGCCCTCGGACTCACCGGTGTAGAACTGGCCTTCCAGCTCGGTGAAGAAGGTGCCGATGAAGTTGTCGGCGGTGTTGTAGTCGCCGGTCCAGCCGAGCAGGAAGAGCTGGGCGTTGCCCTGGTTGGTCGCCTCGATGTAGCCGCCGTTCCACGGGCTGCTGACGGCCTCGACGGTGATGCCGACGGCCTCCAGGTCCTCGGAGATCGCGTTGAAGATGGTCTGCGGGTTCGGCATGTACGGGCGGGTGACCTCGGTGGGCCAGTTGAACTCCACCGTCAGGTCGGACGCGCCCGCCTCGGCGAGCAGCGACTCGGCCAGCTCGGGGTCGTACTCGTAGGTCTGCACGTCGTCGGCGTAGCCCTCCACCGACTCCGGGTAGAACTGGGTCGCGACCTCGGCCCCCGCGGGCATGGTCGAGGAGACCAGTTCCTCACGGTCGATGGCGTGCGCGATGGCCTGCCGGACCCGCAGGTCACGCAGCGATTCGTTCTCCTTCTGGGAGATGCCCAGGTAGAGGATGTTGAACGGCTCGCGGATCTCGACCTGGAAGCCGCCGTCCTGCAGCGTCTGGTAGTCGGCCGGGTTCGGCAGGTCGTAGCCGTCGATCCCGCCGGACTGGAGCTCCTGGCGGCGGGTGGTCTCGTCCGGGATGATCCGGAAGATCAGCTTCTCGATCTGCGCCGCGGCGTCGGCGTCCCAGTAGTCCGCGTAGCGGGTCAGCTCGATCGTCGCGTTGCCCTCGTCGTAAGACGAGAACTGGAACGGACCGGTGCCGGTCGGGTGCTCACGGGCGTACTCCGAGAAGACGAAGCTGTCGCCCTCGGCCTGGACGTTGTTCGCGTCGTACTCCTCCAGCGCGGTGGGCGACTGCATGGAGAACGAGGGCAGCCCGAGGATCGACGGGAACTTGCCGGTGGCCCTGGTCAGCTGGATGACCGCGGTGCTCTCGTCCTCCACGGAGCAGGACTCGAACAGCGACGGAGACTCACCGTCGGAGAAGCCGCCGAAGGTGTTGTTCCAGTAGTAGGAGATGGCCGGGTTCTGCCCGGTGCCCTCCTGGTTGTACCAGCGGTCGAAGTTGAAGCAGACCGCCTCGGCGTTGAAGGGCGTGCCGTCGTGGAAGGTGACGCCCTCCTCGAGGTTGAAGGTCCACGTGAGGCCGTCGTCCGAGGCCTCCCAGTCGGTTGCCAGCTCGGGCTCGACGTCCACGCCGCCCGGTTCGAAGCCGACGAGGCCCTCGAAGATCTGCCGCGAGACCCGGAAGGTCTCGCCGTCGCTGGCGTAGAACGGGTCGAACAGCGCGGGCGCTCCGGCGGCACCGAAGACGAATGTGTCGCCTGTACCGCCGTTCGAGTCACCGTCGGAGGCTCGCTCCGACTCAGCGCAGGCGGACAGGGCTAGGGCTCCGGCGAGGCCCACGGCGCTCAGCCGTAGGAGCCGCGACCTCTGGGCCGTTCGGGATGTGGCCATCACGCACCTCGGTGTTCGGCTAACTCACAGTTGGTCGCAGACGATAACCCTTGGGCACTACCGATCCGTAGCGTGACCGGGTCACGATCCCGACACGCTGAACTATGCCACCAGAATTCGCGTGTCGCCGTCACTCACAGTGATGATCGGCTGTGGCTTGCAGTCCAGGCGGGCCGCCGTCCGTGAGGAGGACGTCCGCACGCTCCCACGGCCGATCCTCGGCGAACCAGGCGCGCTCGAAGCGCTGCCAGCCGAGCAGGGGCACACGGATCGACTCGCCGTCCCTGGCCACCGCCCGCTCACGTCTGTGCCCTTCGTCACCCCAGCAGACCCAGACCAGTAGACACAGCAGTCCCGCGGCGGCCCGCCGTCCCGTGGTGACGCCCTCGAGAACCAGCACCTCGGGGACCTCGACCCGGACCGGACCGCCGAGCCTCGGCCCCGACACCGTCCATTCGACGGGCCGGTAGCCGCCCGCCCGGCCCGCCCGCAGCGGGACCAGCACCTCGTGTTCGAGCCGGTGCCACCAGCTCGCGGGCTCGGTCCAGGTGGCGAAATGGTCCGAGCGCACCAGGCCCGTGACGACGCCGCGGGCCCGTGACTCGGCGACCATCGCGTCCGCCAGCGTCGACTTCCCCGACCCGGACGGCCCGTCGACCGCCGCCACCCGGACCGAGCCGAGTCTCGGCGGCCGTCCTAGCACGGTGTCGACCAGCCGGGCGGGCGTCCCGGCGGGCCACGGCGCGTCCCCGCCGCAGGACTGCTCGGCCTGCGGGCCGCAGGACTCCGCACGGTCGGGCCGCTCACGACCGGGCATCTCGCGATCGGTCCGCTCGCCGCCGGTCACACCGTGCGGCGTCCGGACAGCGCCCGACCCAGTGTCAGCTCGTCGGCGAACTCCAGATCGCCGCCCATCGGCAGGCCGGAGGCCAGCCTGGTGACCGTCAGTCCGGGGAAGTCACGCAGCATGCGGATCAGGTAGGTGGCGGTGGCCTCCCCCTCGGTGTTGGGGTCGGTCGCGATGATCACCTCGTTCACCTCGACCCCGTCCACCGAGCTGCCGATCCTCGCGAGCAGCTCACGAATCCGAAGCTGGTCGGGACCGACACCGGACAGCGGGTCCAACGCCCCGCCCAGGACGTGGTAGCGCCCCCGGAACTCACGGGTGCGCTCCACGGCGGGCACGTCCTTGGGCTCCTCGACGACGCAGACCACCCTCGGGTCCCGCCGCACGTCCCGACAGATCCGACAGGTCGGCTCCTCGGAGACGTTCCCGCAGACGTCGCAGAACACCACGCCCTCCTTGACCCGCTGCAACACCTCTTGCAGCCGGGTCACGTCGGCGGGCTCGGCGGAGAGCAGGTGGAAGGCGATCCGCTGGGCGCTCTTAGGACCGATGCCGGGCAGTCGCCCCAGCTCGTCGATCAGATCCTGAACCGGACCCTCGTACAACCCGACCTCTCCTTAACCTGGCGGTTCCGCGGGCGGCGGACCGCCGAGGGACGGCGGCGCGACACACGTCCGTGTCGGGCGGCCTCGGCCATGCCGTCCGCGTGCCGATCGACTACTGGGAGAACCCCGGCAGTGCCGGACCGCCGGGACCGCCGCCGAGACCACCGAGACCACCGAGGCCGCCCAGGTCGCCCAGGCCGCCGAGCCCGCCTGCCACCGGGCCGAGCTTCTGCTGTGCCAGCTCCTGGGCCTGCCGGTTCGCGTCGCGCACCGCCGCCACGACCAGGTCGCCGAGCGTCTCCGTGTCGTCCGGGTCGACGACCTTCGCATCGATGTTCACCGTCTGGAGCTCGCCGGAGCCGTTGACCGTCGCGGTCACCAGGCCGCCGCCCGCGCTGCCGGTCACCTCGGCCTCGGCGAGTTCCTGCTGCGCGGCGAGCACCTGCTGCTGCATCCGCTGTGCCTGCTGAAGGATCTGCTGCATGTTGGGTCCACCGGGCTGCACTTGTCTGGTTCCTCTCCACGACGGGCGGGGACTGCCGTCAGCCTACGGCGTGTTCGCCGGGCTCCGATGCGGTGTGGCGGCGCCGACGACCGGCCGCCGGGCGGCGGCGTGACCGAGAGGAGCCTCGCACGGCGGACCGACGAGAACCGTCGCGACAGGCCGAGGCCGATCGGGCGGTCGAACCCGGACCGCAGGGCGCCGGTACAGGACACCGCACGACGTCGTCAGATACGGAGCCTGCTCACGCCGAGTTCCTGGGTGAGGAGCTGTTCGGCCTGCCGCATCGGGTCCTGCGGCCGGTCCGACCCGCTCGCGGAGGGTCCGGGGCCGGTCGCCTCGACGGTGTCCGTCGGACGAGACGGCTCGTGATGGTCCCGACGAGGGTGTGCGGGCCGGCTGAACTCGGCTTGAGCGGGCGCCGGGTCGGCGGCGAATCGGGAGTCGGCGGGATCGGGTTCCGGGGGCTCCATGTCCGGCGGCTCCGGTGGCAGCGGCACCCCGTCCGCGTCGACGGTGTCCACCCGACGTGGACGACCACCGCCCGCGGGCTGTTCGCCCTCCGCCGGACGCCGCGGGCGAGCAGGCGCCTCCCGGCGTGGCGGCGCCTCCCGCACCGGCGGGGCGGCGGGCGCCGAGGACCGACCGGGCGTGATCGCGGCGACCTCGTCGGTCGGGGCGCAGCGCACCTGCCACGATCCGCCGAGCACCTGGCTCACCGCCCCGGCGATCGCCTCGGAGTTCCTGCTGTCCGCCAGGCGCCGGGCCAGCGGGGCGGACATGTGGGTGAGCACGAGCAGATTGCCTTGGACCGCATGCACCGTGGCATCGGACAGCATCGCGGCCAGGCTTCGGCTCCGGTCTCGGACGGTGCCGAGCAGAGTCGTCCACACTCGGCGGACGGCTGCGGCGTCGACGGCACCCGCGGCCTCCACCGTCGATGAGGCCTCCACCGTCGACCGGGACTGCTCCGTCGGCGAGGCCTGCTCCACGGCGGGGCCTGCGGGCGGTGCGGTCTGTCCCGCCGCCGGGCCTGCTCTCGTCGGCTCGTCGTGGTCTGCCCTCGGCTCGGCAGGCCGACGCGGCGGGGAGGGCTCCGGGGCGGTCGCGGCCTGCTGCTGGACGGGCTGTCGACCGGCAGGGCGCGGCGGTTCCTCGGCCGGGACCCGGTCCGCGGCGGCACGGTCCGGCGGACGGGCGACAGGCGGCGCGGCCTGCCGGGGACCGGCCTGCTCGGCGGACTGTCGATCGGAGGGCGCGGCGGCCGGGCTCGCGGCCGACATCCGTCGTTCCACCTGCTCCAGCCGCTGCAACAGGGCCTGCTCGGTGTCGGCGACGGCGGGCAGCAGCATCCGGGCACACAGCAGTTCGAGCAGCAGCCTCGGCGCGGTGGCGCCGCGCATCTCCCCCAGCCCGGCGTGCACGACCTCGGCGAACCGGGCGAGGGTGCCGGGCCCGAACTGCCCGGCCTGCCGGATCATCACGGCGAGTTGATCGGCGGGGACGTCCACCAGACCGCGCTCGGCGGCGTCCGGGACCGCCTGTAGCAGGACCAGGTCCCGAAGCCGCTCCAGCAGGTCGGCGGCGAATCGGCGGGGATCGTGCCCCGCGTCGGCCAGTCGGTCCACCGTCCCGTAGGCGGCGGCGTGATCGGCGGCGCCCAGCGCGTCGACCATCTCGTCGATCAGCGCGGCATCGGTGACGCCGAGCAGCGTGACCGCGCGCTGGTAGGTGACCCCCTCCGGCCCGGCGCCCGCGAGGAGCTGATCGAGCACCGACTGGGTGTCCCGCGCGGACCCGCCGCCCGCCTTGATCACCAGCGGGTAGACGGCGGGCTCGACGGCCACGCCCTCCTCCGCGCAGATCCGCTCCAGCAGTCCGCGCATGGTGGCGGGCGGCATCAGCCGGAACGGGTAGTGGTGGGTGCGCGAACGGATGGTGGGCAGCACCTTGTCCGGCTCGGTGGTGGCGAAGATGAAGATCAGGTGTTCCGGCGGCTCCTCCACGATCTTCAGCAGAGCGTTGAAACCCTGCGTCGTGACCATGTGCGCCTCGTCGACGATGAACACGCGGTAGCGGGACTCGGCGGGCGCGTAGAAGGCACGGTCTCGGAGCTCCCGCGCGTCGTCCACCCCGCCGTGGCTGGCGGCGTCGAGTTCGACGACGTCCACGTTGCCGGAGCCTTCCGGGGCCAGCGCCACACAGGAGGAGCACGTCCCGCACGGGTCGGGGGTGGGACCGTCGACGCAGTTCAGCGACCGTGCCAGGATGCGCGCGCTCGACGTCTTCCCACAGCCCCTCGGCCCCGAGAACAGGTAGGCGTGATTGATCCGGCCCGCCGCCAACGCGGTGCGGATCGGCTCGGTGACATGTTCCTGACCGACGACCTCGGCGAAGGTCGCCGGACGGTATTTGCGGTAAAGGGCCAGCGCCACACGACGAGGCTACGCGGCCCCCCGGACACGGTGGCGACAAGCCTGGGCGACCCGGGCGACCGACGGACGCCCTGGCCTGGGCATCGCGCGGGGAGACCGGCGGCCGGTTCGCTCGCCCGTCGGCGACCGGCGCCTCGACGGCCTGCCCGCGGAACGGGGAAGGCCGGAGGCCCTTGCCGAGGCCGGCGACGCACGGGCCTGGAGACAGAAGGGGACCCCGTGCACCCGCCAGAGCCCGCTTACCCTTGCTGCCTTCCGGCCCTGGGGGAGTTCACAGGATGGACGCCGCACGGGGTCCGAGGACAAGTGTAGCGACCCCTGCCGGGGGCGTGGGACGGGCGGGGGCACCATCCGCGCCGCGCCGGCGTCTCCCCAGTTCAGCCGCAGTGTGATGCCGTGTCGGCGGCGGGGTCGGGCGCCGGGTCGAGGCCGGATCACCGGCCGGCGCCGTGTCGGCGTCGATCGACGACGCGGGCTCCCGGGCGGCTGAGCGGACGCCGGCCGTGCGGCGTCGTGATCCGGTGCGTCGTGATCACGGTGTGCGGCCGGGCGCGGCAGGCGGCGACCCGTGGTTCCTCCTGGCGGAAGGCCCCAGAGTGAGGAGCGTCCGGCGCGAGGAGCGGCGCCACGGCGTTCGACGTCGCCGACCCTGCGGCGCGCGCTGCCATGCCGACCGAATCACCTCGTCGATTCGTGCTGACAGAAAGTGCTTCTCCCCTTGATCCGGCGATCGATGACAAGGGCCGGACGGGTGAAACGACTGGCCCGTCGGAATGAAGATTCGGCGCCGACGCGGCGATCCCAGGACCGAAACAGGTCGACGACTCGCCGCAGGCCGAAGAACGACGCGCACCGCCGCCATCCGAATCGGCGGCGACACGCAGGCGTCCCAGCAGGAGCGACGCCGCAGTGGTTCGTCCGAACGGCTCAGTCCGAGGATGCCCGACGTGAATACGGTTCTTGACGGCCACCCACGACTGGCCTAACTTTGCGACAGTATCTCGGACAGCATCCGATATCTCGGAACAGCGTGGTCACCGAAGGGATGTGCGAGGGTGCGACCGTTCCCGCTCGCGGTTTCCGTCGTCCTGGTCGCCCTCGTCGCGACCGGTTGCGGCTCCAATTCCGATTACCTGGCACAACAGCGTGAAACGATCCCCGACGACGCGAGCCAACAGGACGCGGCGGACCTCGCCGCCGAATTGGGCATTCCCGAAGTCACGGGCGAATCGGATGACCTCTACATCTTCCTGCCCAAATCGCTGGACAACCCGTACTGGGACGACGCGAGACTGGGGATGAACGCGGCGGCCGAACGATTAGGCGTCAGCGCCGAGTTCATCGGCCCGCAGACCACCGACGTCGGTCAGCAGGTGCAGATGTTCGAGGCCGCCGTGTCCCGCCGACCTGCTGGAATCGCGATCTCCCCCAATGATCCCGCATCGGTGCAGGCCACCATCTCCGCGGCAAGGGACGCCGGAATCCAGGTGATCGCCTGGGACTCCCCCGTTCCCGACAGCGACGTGCAGGGCTACATCGGCACCGACAACACCCAGGCCGGGCGCACGTTCGGCGAGAACCTCGTCGACGAGCTCGGCGGGGAGGGCGAGGTCGCCGTCATCGTGGGCTCGCTCGGCGCGGTGAACTCCCAACAGCGACTCACCGGCCTCCGCGAGGTGATCGAGGCCGAGCCGAACATGGAGATCGTCGCGATCGAGGAGTCCAACGACAGCCTCGCGCAGGCGACCAGTCGCACCGAGGCCATCCTGTCCGTCCACCCGGACGTCCGAGCGATCGTCGGAGTCAACGGCGGCGACGCCCCCGGCGCCGCCGTCGCCCTCCAGCAGCAGAACCGCTGCGGGGAGGTGCTGGTAGCCGGCTTCGACGCCATTCCGCAGTCCCGAGACCTGATGCGCGCCGAGTGCATCCAGCTGCTGGTCTCCCAGCGGCCCTACGGAATGACCGCCGCGGGTCTGCAACTGCTGGTGGCGATGGCCAACGGCGAGACGCCCGCCGAGACCGAGCTGGACACCGGCGTCGTCGCGGTCACCCCCGAGACGCTGGACGCCTTCGAAGAGGTCGTCTCATGACGAGCCCGGCCGTGCGGATGACCGGGGTCGTGAAGACCTACCCGGGCGTGCGGGCCCTGGACGAGGTGGACTTCGAGGTCCGCGCCGGCGAGGTCATGGGCCTGGTCGGCGAGAACGGCGCGGGCAAGTCGACGCTGTTGAAGATCCTCGCGGGCGCCGTCCTGCCCGACGCGGGCAGCACCGAACTGTCCGGCGAGCCGGTCCGGATCACCGATCCGCGCGTCTCCAAGGCCAACGGGATCGCCGTCATCCACCAGGAGCTGACGCTGGCACCCGACCTCTCGGTGGCCGAGAACATCCTGGTGGCGGCGGAGCCGACGCGGTTCGGAATGCTGGACAAGGCCGAGATGACGCGGCGCAGCACGGCGGCCCTGGCCGAACTCGGTGTCGCGATCGACCCGTGGGCCGAGGTGGGCACCCTGTCGCTGGCCCGGCAGCAGCTCGTGGAGATCGCCAGGGCGCTGGCCGCGAAGGCTCGGATCGTGGTGATGGACGAGCCGACCTCGGCGCTGACCGAGGACGAGGTGGACCTGCTGCTGGACGTGGTGCGCAGGCTGCGGGACTCCGGCGTGTCGGTGGTCTACGTCAGCCACCGGATGCGGGAGGTCTTCGCGGTCTGCGACCGGGTCACCGTCCTGCGCGACGGCAGGCACAACGGCGTCCTGGCGGTGGCCGAGACCGACTCGGACGCCCTGGTGACCCGCATGGTCGGCCGGGAGATCACCCGGCTCTACGGCGAACGCTCCGACGCCGCCCGCGACGAGGTGGTCCTCGAGGTGCGCGGCCTGCGCAGTGGACCGCGCGTGCACGACGTCTCCTTCAGCGTGCGTGCGGGCGAGATCGTCGGCCTGGCGGGCCTGGTCGGCTCCGGCCGCACCGAGACGGCCAAGGCCGTGTTCGGAGCGGCCCGCTTCGACGGTGAGATCCGGCTGCGCGGCGCCGCGGTCTCCTTCCGACATCCCCGCCAGGCGGTGCGCGCGGGAGTGGGCTATCTGTCGGAGGATCGGGCGCTGTCCGGTCTGTTCCTGGACAAGTCCGTCGGCGGCAACATCTCCGTGACCGTCCCGGAGCAGGTGGCGCCGGGCGGCTGGTTCCGCGCGGGCCGCGAACGACGGCTCGGCGAGCGGTTCCGCGCCGACCTGCGCATCGCCTGTCCCGACGTCTCCTCGATCACCGGGGCGCTCTCCGGCGGGAACCAGCAGAAGGTGGCCCTGGCCAAGTGGCTGGCCGTGAACCCGACGGTGCTGCTGCTGGACGAGCCGACCCGAGGCGTCGACATCGGCGCGAAGGCCGAGATCTATCGGATCATCCGGGGCCTGGCCGCCGAGGGCGTCGCCATCGTGCTGATCTCCAGCGAGCTGACGGAGGTCCTGGGCATGAGCGATCGGATCGTCGTTCTGCACGAGGGGCGCTCGGTCGGCGAACTGGACGCGGCGAGCGCGACCGAGGAGACGGTGGTGGCGCTGGCCACCGGTGTGACCACGGCATCCGCCGGTTGAGGAGGAGTGTCCATCCATGGTTGAGACGAAGTCCGCGAACCCGCCGGACCCTCCCGGCCGGACCGAGGCGGCGGCGACCCCCTCGGCGGTGCCGTTCTGGCAGCGGGCGCTGCGGGCGCGCGAGTCCGGACTCGTGCTGGTGCTCATCGCCTTACTGGTGCTGCTGGCGGTGCGGACCGACAGCTTCGTGACTCTGGACAACCTCGTGGTCGTGGCCAGGCAGGCCGCGCTGGTGGTGATCATCGCCGTCGGCGTGACCTTCGTGATCGCCACGGGCGGGATCGACCTGTCCGTGGGCTCGGTGGTGGCACTGACGTCGGTGGCCACCGGCTACTGGGTCATCGTCGCGGACCTGCCCTACATCGTGGCCATCCCGTTCGCCCTGCTCACCGGCCTGGCATGCGGTGTGCTCAACGGCGTGTTGATCGTGGTGACCAGGGTGCCTCCGTTCATCATCACCCTGGGCATGCTCGGCATCGCGCGAGGTCTGGCGCTGGGCCTGACCAGCGGCTCGACGCAGACGGGCTTCGCACCGCCGTTCCTGGCGCTGGGCCAGGGCTCCTGGCTGGGCATCCCGATCCCGGTGTGGATCGCGGCCGTGGTCGCCGTGGCGGCTCATCTGGTGTTGAGCCGCACCACGCTCGGCAGGCACGTCTACTTCACCGGCTCCAACGAGCCTGCCGCCGTGCTCTCCGGCATCCGCGTCGAGCGGGTCAAGCTGTTCGTCTACGCCACGGCGGGTTCGCTGGCGGCGCTGTCGAGCCTGTTGGAGACGGCGCGACTGTCGGTGGCCCAGCCCAGTGCGGGCGTCGGCTACGAGCTGACCGCCATCGGCGCGGTGGTGATCGGCGGGGCGAGCCTCTTCGGCGGCCGGGGCACCATCCTCGGCACCGTGCTCGGGGCGGTGCTGCTCAGCGTCATCACCAACGGGCTGATCGCCCTCCAGGTGAGCGCGTACTGGCAGCAGGCCATCCAGGGCGCGGTGATCATCCTCGCCGTGATGCTCAACGAGTACCGATCCCGGCGGTCGGTGGTGCCGACGGGTTGACCGGGGCGGGCCCGCCTGGTGGGCCCGCCACCGCCCTGCCGAAGCCCGAGCGACGTCCACAGGCACGTCCGCGTTCGGGCAGGTCCGGGGCGGTTTCCGCCCCGAAGACCCGATCGGGTAGAGTCTCTCTCGGAGGATTGGCCGAGCGGCCTAAGGCGCACGATTGGAAATCGTGTTGGGCTAAAACCCTCACGGGTTCGAATCCCGTATCCTCCGCCACAGGTCAGAGGCCCGAGCGTGTTCCTGCGCTCGGGCCTCTGGTCGTTTCGAGGCCGTGCCTCGGCGGGCACGCGTTCGCCCGGCGAGATGGTGCGCCGCCGTCCCGAAGACACCGGGTCGGCGTGGGCCGCCGGGAAGCGACGTCCTGCTCGGCACCGACTCGCAGGCCCGTCGAGTCGCACGATGTCCTCGCGTGGTGAATCGAACGGCGCTTCCGCACCGGGCGGCTCCGATTCGCCTCGACGGGCGCTCGTCGTCACCGACGGACGTGCCGCGAGCGTGGTGCGACCCTTTCGACAGGCACGGACGGCTCACCGGCGGCGCGGCGCGGCCCGGACGGCCCTCTCCGCCCGACGATCGCGTGCACGCAAGGGGCGGGCCCACCTCGGGTAGAGGAGATTCGGCAGTGGGATGAACGGCAGCAGGACGACCAGGAAGGGCAGGAACAGCAGCGCCGCGATCGGAGACGTCACCAGCATCAGATACTCGCCGACCGTCGGGAGGATGCCGAGGACGAGACACAGACACATCACGGCGAGCAGTGGCGCACCGAGCACCGTCCTCCGCTCGTCCACCGTCCGCTCGCCGAACCCGTCACCCATCCACTGCCGTGCCGAGGCGGAGCCGCCGCGACGTGCCCGGACGGAGTAGGCGAGTAGCAGGATTCCGACCACCGTCGTCCCGCCCGCGATCAGCAGACGGGCGGCCTCCGGATCGTCATGCGGGCAGTCTGGCAGAGCCCTCGGCCGGGCGCGGCCGACCATCTTCCCGAGGCGGTCAGCGTCGCGGACGCGCCGCCCCGAGGGAGTCGACGTCCGCGCCCGGCACCGAAGCGGCCGCGGCCGCACGCAGACCGTGTGCTCGCAGTCGCAGCAGGGCGAACGCCTCCGCCGCCGAGGTGCCCGGCTCCGCGTCGTAGACGATCACCTGGTGTCCCGGGCTCTCGGGGACGTCGAGCGCGTGGTACTCCAGAGTCAGGTCGCCCACCTCGGGGTGACGGATCCGTTTGGCCGCATGGGTCTTGCCGCGTACGTGCCTGCGTGCCCAGAGCGTTCGGAAGTGATCGTCGGCTTCGGCCAGCTCCTCGATGAAGGGGTCGAATTCGGCGGCCGGCACCAGGGTGGAGTTGTGCCGCAGCACGGCGACCGTGTTCTCCGCGACATGCTCCCAATCCCGATAGAACGTCCGGCCCGCCGGGTCCACGAACACCGCGCGAGCCAGATTGTCCGCGTGTGTCAACGGGGCGAAGAGGGCCTGCGCGACGACATTCGGCGCCAGAACGCCCAGGGTGCCGGTCAGGACGAAGGCGGCCTGATCGTGCCAGCGGCCGAGCTGCCCGGCCAACGCGGGGCGGACCGTGTCCGCCGACGCCTGAACCGGCGGGCTGTAACCCGCCAGCCTGAAGAGATGCCGCCGTTCCTCCGTGGTGAGGTTCAGGCCTCGGGCGAGGGATTCGATGATCTGCACCGAGGGATTCCGCTCGCGGCCCTGCTCCAGGCGGCGGTAGTAGTCCACGCTGATGCCCGCCAGCACCGCGACCTCTTCGCGTCGCAGACCGGTGACGCGACGCTGTCCGGTGTCGGGCAGCCCGAGCCGCCCAGGCATCAACCGGCCGCGCAGGCCGCGCAGATACTCGCCGATCTCCATGTCCGTCGAGCCTAGGCGGCATCGCACACGCCTTCCTGGCCCTGTCGCTGCCCCCTTGCGCGGACAGGTCGGGGCGCGGCCCGATGCGGCGCGGCCTGTCTCCGGCCGCCGCGGATCGCGAGCATGAGTGCCACGACCCGACGGAAGGCGCCATGATCAGACACTCTGCCCACCTGCCCAAGACCGTGCTCGTCACCGGAGCCTCCAGTGGGATCGGCGCCGCCACCGCCGCCCGGCTGGTGCGGGAGGGGCACACCGTCGTGCTGGGTGCCCGCCGCGTCGACCGGCTCGCGGAATCGGTGACCCGGTTGAGCGGCACCGGCGGCGCCGTCGACTCCGTGCATCTCGACGTCACCGACGCCGACAGCGTCCGACGGGCCGTCGATCACGTCCGCGAAGAGCACGGCAGGCTGGACGTGCTGATCAACAACGCAGGCGTGATGCCGGTGTCCGCCCTGGCGGAGAACAAGGTCGAGGAATGGAACCGGATGATCGACGTGAACATCCGGGGCGTGCTGCACGGGATCTCCGCCGCTCTTCCCGTCATGCGCGCCCAGCGATCGGGGCACGTCATCACGGTCGCCTCGACGGGAGCCCACGAGGTGGTCCCGACGGCGGCGGTCTACTGCGCGACGAAGTACGCGGCCTGGGCGATCAGCGAAGGACTGCGGATCGAGTCCGAACCCTGGCTTCGGGTCACGACCATCACCCCCGGTGTCACGGAGTCGGAGCTCGCCGAGACGATCTCCGATCCGGACGCGCGTGCCGCCATGCGTGAATACCGGTCCGGCGCGATCCCGGCCACCGCGATCGCCGATGCGATGAGCTACGCGATCAACGCCGATCCGGCCGTCGACGTCAACGAGATCATCGTGCGCCCGGTGCGGCAGCGGCCGTGAGCCTGCTTCGACGGGCGTCGGAGCAGACGGCGCGGTCGAGAACGGCCGCGGATCGCCGCGCGGACCACGATGCTCGACAGGTCACGGCAGCACCCGGCCACGACGCCGACGACCGTGATCCGCCGCCGGAACGACTCGTCGCGAACGGCGGCGGCGACCCGAGCAGACCGCGAGAGGCCGCGATGAGAGGCCCCCGCTGTCGGGGGCCTCTCCCGGCCGGTGGCGAGCCGACTCAGCCGATCGAGATGCCGAAGACCTCCAACGCCGAGTACACGCCCAACGCCATGATGGCGATGCTGCTCACCACCAGCGCCCCGGTGATGAACGGATTGGGCCGGAACCGCTTGTCCGGTTCCTTGGTTCGCAGGTACCACACGCCGATGACCACGGCGATCAGGAAGACACCGGATCCGATGCCGCCGATCTGCACCATCAGCACCGGCGACTGGACGAACAGATAGAACGACGCCCACAACGGCGGGAAGCAGAAGGTGAGCAGCCGGATCGTCTTGCGTCGCACCTCGGGGTTCTTCCAGTCCAGCACCCCGATGATGCCCAGCGTGTTCGTCCAGAGCCTCGGCACGCTCGCCGTCGAGCCGATGTTCGTCGAGAACAGCACGGCGATCGCACCGACCAGGAAGACGATCTCCGCCCAGCCGCCGATCGTGTCGGTGTACATCCGCGACAGGGTGGTGATCATCTCGTTGCCCTCGGGCACGAGTCCCTGTGGATGCAGCACGGACGCGCCGATGATGTAGAAGGCCACCGTGCAGATCGTGCAGACCAGCCAGGACACCGCGACGTCCAGTCGCATGACCTTGAGCCAGCCCTCCGCACGCCGATCCCGCTCCGGGGTGCCGTCGGCGGGTCCCGTCCACCGGGCGTAGCCCTTCTCCATGCACCAGTAGGTGTAGGTCGTCATCTCGTCGGCGCCGACCCCGGTCGAGCCGAACATCGCGACGGCCAGACCCAGCGCCCCCACGGGCACGGCCAGCTCCAGGCCGCCCGCGATGTCACCCATGCTCCAGCCGAACTCGGTGAACGGCAGTGCCAGGGCGAGTCCGACGGTGATCATCGTGAACATCGCCACGGCGATCACCGAGGCGGTCTCGACGATGGAGTACTTGCTGCTCTGGAGGATCGCGATCGTGATCACCACGATCACCACGCACCAGACCGTGGTGGACTCCCTGCTCAACGGTTCGCCGACGATCGGGAACAGGATCGAGCAGGCCGCCGCCGCTCCGCCGATGATCCCGCCGCGCTGGAACATCTTGGCGAAGTCCATGCCGATCCACAGATAGTTGATCCAGCTGCCGCGCCGAGTGCGCGGGGCGACGTCGCTGAACGCCTCGAGCGCGGGCCGTCCGTATAAGACGGTCAGCCGCCCGAGCTCCATCTGCACCCAGACCTTCACCGTCGTGGCGACGATGATCAGCCACATCAGCGCGAAGCCCGCCCGCGCGCCGAGGGAGGTGGTGAGGATCAACTCGCCGGAGCCGATCACCGCCGCGGAGAGGATCATGCCCGGCCCGAGGTACCGCAGCCTGCCCCGCAGGGTGGTGGGCGGCTCCTGCACGTCCTCGGCGCGCAGCGCGTACAGGTCGGGCTGTTCGGCTCTCGCCGTCTTGCCGGCCATCAGGAGAACTCCATGGTCTCGACGGTGTTCGCCTCGATGAGGTCCCAGTCGTAGGTCACGCCGAGTCCGTTGCCCTCGGGCACCGGCACGCAGCCCTCGGAGTCGACGGCGGTGAGCCCGTCGCGATAGTCGTCCGCGTAGACGAGCTGGCTGCGGCCGATCTCGCTCGACTTCGGGTGGACGAAGGACATCTCGTAGTAGTTGGTGTTGCGCAGCGAGGCCATCAGCTGCCGCTGCGCGGGCCCGGGGGTGTGCAGCTCGACGTCGAGTCCGAAGCCCTCGGTGGCATGCGCGATCTTCAACGCGCCGGTGATGCCGCCGTCGTACTCCGCGTCGGCGCGTACGAAGTCGGTTCCGCCGCCGACGACGAAGTCGACGTGCTGCTCCAGCCCCCGTACGTGCTCGGTCTGGAGCAGCGGAGTGCGGATCAGCTCACGGAGTCGTTTGTGCCCGAAGATCGAGATCCCGGTGTCCTTGTACGGATCCTCCAGCCACAGGAAGTCCGCCTCGTCGCAGGCCCGGCCGACCTGGACCGCGTGTGCGAAGGTCTCCAGCTTGCAGCCCGGGTCCAGCATCAGATCCATCTCCGGGCCGACTGCCTCCCGGACCTTCCGGATGGTACGGACGACCTCGGCGACCTCGTACTCGTCCCACACATGCAGCTTGTAGGCCCGATAGCCGAGGTCCTTGCACGCCACGGCGAAGTCCGCATAGGCCTCCGGGCTGTCCAGCCCGCCGTTGCGGTCACCCGCCGCCGTCGAGGCGTAGGCGGGCAGCCGTGTCTTCCAGCCGCCGAGGAGGGTGCGGATCGAGGCGTCGTGCGCGTGTCCGGCGAGGTCCCAGAGCGCGATGTCGACGAAGCCCATGCCCATCTTGTCGAACTTGCGGAGCTGCCGTTTGACGTCGTTGTAGATCAGCTCGCGCTGCAACGGGTTCTTGCCGATCAGGTAGTCGCCGAACATCCGCACCTGGGCGGCGGCGATCGCGTTGCCGCCGACGTAGCCGCCCGTCACGCCCTCGTCGGTGTAGACGCGGATGGCGTAGGCACTGGTCGGCTTCCGGCTGCCCGGCTCGTAGACCAGGGAGAAGCCGGTCGGATGCTTGGCGAAGTCCACCATGTCGAACCTGGCCTTGTCGATCCTGATGCGATCGATCTTCATGGGTGATCCTCTTCGATGTCTGGCCTTCTAGAAAGCGGAATGACGCGGCTCGCGGCCGCCGAGCACGCTCAGCACGCCTTCGACCACGGCGACGCCCATCGCCTCGTTGGCCTCGCGGCTGCACGCCCCGATGTGTGCGGTGAGCACCACGTTCGGCGCCGTCGACAGCGGACCGTCGCCGATCGGCTCGACGGCGAAGGCGTCGAAGCCCGCGCCCGCCAGGTGCCCGCTGTGCAGCAGCTCGGCCGCCGCCGCCTCGTCGACGAGGCCGCCTCGGGCCGCGTTGAGCAGGATCGCGCCCGGCCGCATCGATTCCAGCCGGGCGCGGTCGAGCAGCGGACCGGAGCCGGGCACGGCGGGCAGGTGCAGGCTGACCACGTCGCAGGCGATCGCGGTGTCGAGGTCGACCGAGGGAACGTCGCCGAAGCCGTCGGCGGGCACGAACGGGTCGTGTGCCACGACGGACATCCCGAAGGCGGTGGCGTAGCCGGCCATCAGCCTCCCGATCCGGCCGAAGCCGACGACGCCGAGACGACGGCCCGCGAGTTCGACGCCGAAGGTCTTCGGCCAGCCGCCCGCACGGACGGCCCGGTCGTTGGCCGAGATGCCTCGGGCCACGTCCAGCAGCAGCCCGAAGGTCAGCTCCGCGACAGCCCGCGAGTTGCTGCCCGGCGCGTAGACCACCCGCACGCCGTGATCCCGCGCGGCGTCGAGGTCGATGTTGTCGTAGCCGACGCCGTGCTTGGCGACGACCTTCAACCGGGGCGCGGCCTCGAAGACCGCCCGGTCGATGGTGTCGAGGCCGACGATCAACGCCTCGGCCGCGGGCACCTGCTCCAACAGCTCGGCGCGGGGCAGCGGCCCGTCCTCACGAGGTCGGCGGGCGTCGACGCCTGCGTCGCGCAGCAGGTCCCACGGCGTCGCGGAGTAGCGGCCGAAGGTCGGCGTGGTGATCAGTGTGCGGCTCATCGGGCCTCCTGCCAGCCCGGCCAGTCCGGTTCGATGCGGACGTGCCGGATGGACGAGCGGTGATGGGTGTAGGCGACGTGCACCCGGCCCTGCGGGTCCTCGACGATCGAGGGATAGGACAGCTCCCGGTTGAGCCCGTCGCGCGAGTTGTTGGTCAGGCAGGTGCCCTCGCCCTGAGCCAGGTCGGGGTGCCGCCGCCAGGTGCGTCCGTCGTCGGACGAGGTGGCCAGCGCGATCGGCGCCCGAGGAGCGCCCCAGAAGGCCTCCCGTCGGTCGGCGACGCCGCCGGGCTCGACGGCCACGGCAGGACGTTCCCGGCCTGCCAGCGCGCCGTGCTCGTCGACCTCGTCGTAGAGACCCGCGCGCCGATGGCTCGCCTCGGCGGCGCTGCTCGCGTTGTAGACCAGGGCTAGCCTGCCGTCGCGGAGCCGCGTCGCCTGCACCGAGGAGTTGTTGTTGGGCAGGTCCGTCGCCACGGGCTCGGACCAGCGCACACCGTCGGACGAACCACTGGCGTGGATCGCGTCGGCGAACCGACTCCGGTAGAGCGCGACGTAGCCGTCCTGGGCGGGCAGCACGTTCATGTGCACCGCGCCCCGGCTGCCGGGCACGTCGTGGCGGGTCCAACTCGTCCCGCCGTCGTCGCTCGCGTACACCGCGCTGGTGTCCTCGCCGCCGGACCAGGTGCCGGTCGCGGGGATTCGACAGGAGAACGTCGGCAGCAGCCAGGTTCCCTCGGCCGTGACCTGCACGGGCTGCCGGATGAACACGCCGCCGCGCTCGTCGGCGGGCAGCAGGACCCGTGGTTCGTCCCAGCTGCGCCCGCTGTCGACGGAACGACGAACGCGCACCTCGGCCGTGTCCTGCCTGCCCGCGTGCTGCGCGGTCCAGAACAGCCAGAGGCTGTCGTCCGGGGCGTGGAAGAGCAGCGGGTTCTGCTCGGAGCGCTCCGGGTCGTCGGTCAACGCGACCGGGTCGGACCAGGTGGTCGCGTTGGGGCCCAGTCGCGCGAACCAGATCCGGATGTCGTGCACGCCCTCCTGCGTGCCGCCGAACCAGACACAGCCCAGGTCGCCGTCGGGCAGCACGGCGAGGTTCGCCGCATGCGACTGCGCGACCGGGGCGACGAGGCTGGCCTCGGCCAGCCCCCGCCCCGTCTCGCGCAGGACGCTCACTGCTCGCCCCGCGCGGCGTTCAGGTGGGCCTTCGCCGCCTGCTCCAGGTGCACGAGGTCGGAGGCCACCGAGGCGAAGGTGTATCCCTGGGCGAGTCGACGCCGGGCGACCTCGCCGTTCGGGGTGTGGATGCCCGCGGCGATCCCGGCGGCCGAGGCCGCCTCGGCGATCCTGGTGACGGCCTCCTCGAAGGGCCCGTCGACGGCCGGATCGGTGGACGTGGCGCCGCCGACCGCGAGCCGCAGGTCGGAGGGCCCGACGTAGACGCCGTCCAGGCCGGGCGTCGCGCAGATCTCCGCGACGTTGGCCAGTCCCTCCGGCGTCTCGATCATCGCCAGCACCAGAGTGGCCTCGTCGGAGACGGCGGGCGTCGGGCCGACCCGCAGCTGCGCCCGCATCGGCCCGTACGAACGACGTCCGTGCGGGGGATAACGGGTGGAGCGCACCGCTGCCGCCGCGTCCTCGGCCGTGTCGATCAGCGGGACGATCACGCCGGTGGCGCCCGCGTCGAGCACCCGACCGATGGCGAAGGGATCGTTCTGCTCGACCCGCACCATGGCGGCCGAGGCCGCCCCGGCGTCGATGGCCAGCATCGCGTTGCGGATGCCCTCGTAGCCGAGCAGCCCGTGCTGGGCGTCGACGGCCACGTAGTCGTAGCCGAGCCGAGCGAGCCGCTCGGTGGCGATCGGGTCGTCCAGCACGACCCAGTAGCCGACGGCCTGCTCCCGGTCGCGGATGCGGCGGGCGAAGTCGAGTGCGCTCATGACAGTGGTGCTCCTTGTTCGTTCTCAGCGGTTGTAGGCGGGCATCGGTCCACGCAGCCGGGCACCGACGTCGTCGCAGGCGGCGACGACGTCGTCCGGCAGCGGACCCCGGCCCAGCGCGTCGATGTTCGAGGTGAGGTGGTCCAGCCGGGAGGCGCCGAGCAGCACGGCGTCGACGACCGGACGGGACAGCAGCCAGCGCAGCGCCAGCTCGGTGAGCGGCACGCCTGCCCGGGCCGCGATCGACGCGAGTGCGTCGACCGCCTCGAAGAGCTGGGCGTCCCAGTAGCGCTGCCGGTACATCCCGGCCAGCACCGAGTCGCCGAACCGGCCGCTGCCGGGGGTGCTGTCGAAGCGGTGCCGTCCGGTGAGCAGTCCGCCGCCGAGCGGGTTGTAGACGACCGTGTCCAGTCCGGTCGCGGCGGCCATCGCGGAGTACTCCTCGTCGATCCGCCTGGCCAGCAGGTTGTAGAGCTGCTGGGCGATGACGGGCCGGGGCGTGCCGAGCTGGTCGGCGATCCGGTTCAGCTCGACGATCTGCCAGGCCGCGAAGTTGGACACGCCGAGGCCGCGGATCTTGCCCTCCTCGACGAGTTCCGCGACCGTCCGCATCGTGTCCTCGGGCCGGGCGGCGGCGTCCGGCTGGTGCAGGTAGAAGAGGTCGATGTGGTCGACGCCGAGCCTGCGGAGGCTGCCCTCGACGCTCGCCCGCAGTCCCGCGGGCGACAAGGGCGAGTGCTCACCCGCGTCCGGATGCGGCATTCCGGCCTTGGTGGCCAGCCTGATCCGGTCGCGGCGTCGGGAGATCAGCGGGGCGAGCAGTTCCTCGGTGGTGCCCTTGGCGTACCCGTTGGCGGTGTCGACGTCGGTGATGCCCGCGTCGAGCGCCGCATCCAGCAGCCGCTCGGCGTCGGTCGCCGAGACGGTGTCCCCGAACGTCATCGTCCCCAGGACCAGTCTGGGGGTGCCGGTCGTCATGAGTTCCTCTCCTCCTCGGAGCCGCCCGCGCGCAGCGCGGCCAGCAGGTGTCGTGGTTTGCGGCCGGTGATCGCCGTCGGGTCCAGCGCCGCGTCCCGCAGCACACGGGTGTACTCGGCGGCGGGAGCGGTGAGCACCTGCTCGGTGGGTCCGTGCTCGACGACCGAGCCGCGGCGCATCACCAGCACCTCGTCGCTCAGTTCGCGGACCACGCCGAGGTTGTGCGAGATCACCACGTAGGCCACGCCCGTCTCGGCCTGGATGTCCTGGAGCAGCCGAAGGACCTGGGCCTGCACGGAGACGTCCAGCGCGCTGGTGGCCTCGTCGCAGACCAGGACGTCGGGACGGCAGGCCAGTGCCCTGGCGATGCCGATGCGCTGCCGTTGGCCGCCGGAGAACTCGCCGGGACGTCGCCCGAGGGCCTTCTCCGGCAGCTCGACGCGGGCCAGCAGCTCCGCCGCCTGCCGCCGTCGCTCCGCGGCGTCGCGCACGCCGCGGAGCTTGAGCGGCTCCCCGACGATGTCGCCCGCGTCCAGGTGCGGATCGAGCGAGGCGTACGGGTCCTGGAAGATCATCTGCACCCTGGCCCGCATCGGCCGCAGCCTGCGTTCGGACAGGTGGGTGATGTCGACGCCGTCCAGCAGGATGCGGCCGGACGTGGGCCGCCGCAGGCGGACGATGCTGCGCGCGATGGTGCTCTTCCCGCAACCGGACTCGCCGACGACGCCCACCGTGCGGCCCCGGTGCAGGTCGAACCCGACGTCGGAGACCGCGCGGATCGCACCGCCGGTGCCGGGGAACTCCACGACGAGGTTCCGCACGGACAGGATCGGGGTGTCGCTCATGCCCGTCCCTCCTTCGCGACGAGTCGGGGCACCGAGGCCAGCAGCTGCCGGGTGTAGGGATGCCTCGGGGCGTCCACCACCTCTTCGACGTCGCCGCTCTCCACGAAGCGACCCGCCCGCATCACGTGCACCCGGTCGGAGACCAGTCGGGCCACGCCGATGTCGTGGGTGATCATCAGGATCGCGACGCCCGTGCGCTCCTGCAGTTCCATCAGCAGGTCGAGCACGCCCGCCTGCACGGTGACGTCCAGGGCGCTGGTCGGCTCGTCGGCGACGAGCAGTTCCGGCTCGCCGGTGAGCGCGCAGGCGATCAGGACCCGCTGTTGGAGTCCGCCTGAGAGCTGGTGCGGATAGCGGTCGAGCAGCCACGCCGGGTCGGGGACGCGCACGCTCTCCAGCAGCGCCGCCGCCCTGGCCCGCGCGGCCTGTCGGCCGGTGCCCGGATCACGGAGCCGGACGAGCTTGGTCAGCCTGCGGCCGATCGTCTCCACCGGGCTCAGCGCGGTCATCGGATCCTGCGGGATCAGTCCGACGACGCGGCCTCGCAGTGCGGCGATCGACGCGGGGTCGGCCACGACGTCGTGGCCCGCCAGCATCGCCCGGCCGGAGAGCACGGCCAGTTCCGCGGGCAGGAGCCGCAGCAGCCCCATCGCCGTGGTCGACTTCCCCGAACCGGACTCGCCGATCAGGGTCACGGTCTCGCCCGCGTCGATGTGCAGCGATACCCCGTCGACGGCGCGCACCACGCCGTCGGCGGTGACCAGTTCGATCTGCAGGTCTTCGACGTCCACGATCCGGCTCATGCCGTGACTCCCTTCCTGCCGCGCGTGCGGTCCCGGAGTCCGTCGCCGAGCAGGTTCACTCCCACCACGAGCAGCACGATCACCAGTCCGGGCAGCGTCACCAGCCACCAGGACGTCGTGACGTAGTCCTGCCCGTCGGAGATCAGCCGGCCCCAGGTGGCGTAGGGGCGTTCCGGTCCCGCGCCGAGGTAGCTCAACGCGCTCTCCAGCAGGACGGCCTGTGCCAGCAGCAGGAGCACGACGAGGCTGGTCTGCCGGACGACGTTGGGCACCAGGTGCCGGAACAGCACGCCGGAGTGGGTCAGCCCGAGGGTCCTGGCGGCGTCCACATACGGCTTCTCGCGTTCGACGATCACCATCGACCGCGTCAGCCTGGCGACCTCCGGCCACTGGGCGATGGCGATGACGGCGGTGATGACCGGGATCGACGGGCCGAAGAGTGCGACGACCAACAGCAGCATCATCAGCAGCGGCAGCGACATCTGGGCTTCGAGCAGTCGGGAGACGACCGCGTCGACCCAGCCCCCGAAGTAGCCTGCCGCCGCGCCCGCGACGAGGCCGATCAGGCCGGAGACGACGACGGCCAGTACGCCGATGAGGACCGAGACCTGGCCCCCGTCGAGGATCCTGGCCAGCAGGTCTCTGCCGAGCTGGTCGGTGCCGAACAGGTGTCCGTCGGTCAGGGGCGGCAGGCGACGCGAGCCGAGGTCCTGTTCGTCGGCGTCCGGAAGCGGCAGCAGGTCGGCCAGCAGGATGGGCAGCACGACGAGGGCGGTGAGCAGCGCGCCGATCCAGGTCTTGGCCTTGGCGGTGCGCGCGCGGCGGGCGACCCCGGCGTCGCGCAGTTGTCGGGCGGTCACCCGGCTCGGCCGGGTCTCGGGTGAGGTGGTGGTCATCGCGCCGTGCCCTTTCCGAGCCGAACCCGCGGGTCGAGCAGCGGGTACACCAGGTCGATGAGGAGCTGGACGAGGATCGCGAGCGCGGCGGTGACCAGCACCGTCGCCTGGATCAGCGGATAGTCGCGCGTCTCCAACGCCCGCACGACCAGGGAGCCGACGCCCGGCCAGGCGAACACGACCTCCACCACGACCACGCCGTTGAGCATCGCGGCGAAGCGGGTGCCCAGCGCGGTGAGCACCGGGATCATCGAGTTGCCCAGCGCGTAGCCCCACACGAGACGGCGTTCGCCGAAGCCGTGCGCGCGGGCGACCGTCAGGTAGGGCGCGGTCAGGTTGGAGACCATCTCGCGGCGGACCAGCCGGGAGATCAACGCGATCTGGAGCAGCGCGACGGTGACCGCGGGCAGCACCAGCCCGCCCCAGGTGGTGAAGCCGGACGACGGCAGCACCGGGAGCAGGACGGAGAAGACGGTGAGCAGCATGATGCCGCTCCAGAACTCCGGCATCGACTGCGCCGCGACGGTCGCGATGTTCGCGCCGGTCTCCCGAGCGGTGTCGGCCCGGCTCGCCATCCAGATGCCCAGCGGGAGGGCGATGAGGGCGGTCGACAGGATCGCCGCCGACGCCAGCGTGATCGTGTAGGGCACCCGTTCCAGGACCACGTCGAAGGCGGGGGCCCGGAACGAGTACGAGGTCCCGAGGTCGCCGGTGAACAGCTGCCCGAGGAAGGTCAGGTACTGCGAGCCGATCGAGCCGTCGAGTCCGAGCTGGGTGCGGATCTCGGCGAGGTCCTCGGTGGTGGCGTTCGGCGCGGCGAAGGCCGTCGCGGGGTCGCCCGGTGCCATCCGGATCAGCACGAAGACCGTCGAGACGGTGAGCATGACGACCAGGACGCTCTGGCCGAGTCGCTTCAGGACGTATCGGAGCACCTCTACGCCTCCAGACCGATGCGCGCGAGCTCGTAGGAGTTGGTCGGTTCCAGTCCCACGTCGCTGATCCGCCGTCGGTAGGCGAGCACCGAGTTCGGGACGAAGGCCCACATGCTCGGCCAGGAGTCCCACACCACCTGTTGCAGCTCGGCGGTGATCTCCTGACGCCGGTCGGCGTCGACCTCCGCGTAGGCCTCGTCGAGCAGCGCGACGACCTGGGGGTTGACGTAGCCGTGGTAGGTGTCGCGGGTGCGTTCGCGCTCCGGGGTCCCGCCGTACATCCCCTGAAGGATCGGCAGAGCGGCGCCCACCGGGGAGGCATAGCCGTTGCCGAGGACGTCCCAGTCCCCGCCGCGGCCCTGCCGCCATTCGGAGATGTCGCCACCCGGCTCGAACTGTCGGAGGCGGACGGGCACGCCCACGTCGCCGAGCATCTGCACCACCGCCTCCATGACGGTGGTGTCGCTGGCGAACTCGCCGGTCTCCCAGATCAGGGTCAGCCGCAGATCGCCGTCGGCGATCCCCTCGGCCTCGAGCATCTGCTTGGCCCGCCGGGGGTCGTAGGCGTACTCGCCGCAGACGACGGACCCGTTGAGCGTCTCCGCCACCGGACCTCGCGCGGCCTCCACGGAGCCGGCGAGGATGTCCTCGGCCAGCCGCCTGCCGTCGATGGCGAAGGACAACGCCTGCCGGACCGACGCCCTCGACAGCGGATGGTCCGAGGGTTTGCGGAAGTTGTAGAAGAGCTGGTTGAGCCGGGTTCCCTTGACCTGGTCGATGCGGATGTCGGGGAGGCCCTGGAGCTGTTCCGCGGAGTCGGGGCTGATCGTGTCGATGACGTCGATCTCCCCGGAGCGCAGGGAGACGACGCGGTTGGACTCCTCCGGCATGAACCGGACCTGCACCTGCTCCACCCGGGGGCGGTCGGCCCAGTAGTTCTCGTTGCGGCGCAACGTGTAGTCGCCGGTCCCCCGGTTCGACGCGGTCACGCGGTAAGGGCCGCTGCCGACGCCGGTCTGGAGCTCCTCGGGCACGTTGGCGGCCGCGGGAGTGATCAGGATGTTCGCCATCAGGTAGTCGAGGACGGGCAGCGGGTGGTTCGTCTCCAGGGTGAAGGTGTGCTCGTCGATGGGCACGACCTCGGGCCACTCGGGGAAGAACGCGGCCAGATAGGAGCCGCTGACCTGCCGATACATCGCCAGCGCCGTCTCGACGTCGGCGATCTCGATCGGCGTTCCGTCCGAGTACCGCACGCCCTCGCGCAGGCGCACCGTCCACTGGGTGGGCGCGGTCAGCTCGAAGCGCTCGGCCAGGACGGGGATCGGCGCCAGGTCCGGGCCGATGCGGGTCAGCCCCTGCCGGACGGCCCGCTGGACGGTCACCGCGGCGTCGAACTGGTTGAGCTTGTTGTCGAGCGAGACGAGCGACCGGTTGAGGCCGAGCGTCACCGAGCCGGGGGGTGGTCCGCCGGTCGGACCCGCGCATCCGGTGAGCGCGCCCGCGGCCAGCGCGCCGCCTGTGACGCCCAAGGCCTTGAGCAGCGCTCTCCGGGACATCTTCGTCTGCATTCGCCAACCTCCGTTGCCCTCGGGCGCCGTCGCCCGTGGAGCACCACCTGCTGGAGCGCCACCCAAGCACGCTTGCGTGATATGCGCAACACCGATAGCGTGATTCGCGCAGAACACGTAATAGATCAGCCCGAGAGGAGGCATCCATGAGATCAGGCAGACGCCGCCTGGCCTTGTGCGATGACCTCGCCGGCGCAGATGGAGCAGCCCTTTCACCGACCGAGGGCCGCGACGACTCGTCGGTGCGCCACACGCCACCAGACGCCAATGTTGCGCGTTTCGCGCATTGCGCGACTCGCAACGGCGCGGCGTCGACCGACGTGCACGCGACCGTTCCCGACGTCTCAGGACCGGTGTCGCTCAAGATCGGCTCGCCGCTGCGCGCAGCCATCACGCCGACGGTGCGCGGTCCGCGCGATCGGCGCGTCCGCACCGGGGCCCGCGCGCCCGTCCTGCCCACGCTGCCGGCACTGGCCGCCGAGAGTCGGGCCGCCGCGGACGGTCACGGGGTGCTCGCCGCACACTCGGGCGTTCCCGGCCGGGCAGAGCCACGGCCGCCGTCCGTCACGGCCGCGCTCGCCGGGCCGCCGATCCGACGTCTCCGGCTCGAGGCGGTGCGCCCGACGGACCGAGCCGCGAGCCCGGCCGAGGCGGCCGCGACGCGGCACGTGGCTCCGTGCGACGCGGAGACCGGCGCCGACCTCGATGGCATCGCCGCCGCGGCTGCGGCGGTCCCCGACGTGATCGCGGTCGGGTCGCCGCGCCGGGCCGCGGTCTTCGGCAGACCGCGTGACACCGCCCGCCGAGCGCCCGCCCGCCTCGGCGTCACCCGACTCGACCTGCTCCACCAGGTCCATCCAGGCGCCGTGCGCACCCGCACCGGCGCCCACCACGAGATCGTGACCAGGCCCGGCAGCCACGGCGGCCCGGACAGCCTGCTCCCGATCGCCCGCCAGCCTCGTCATACCGATCATCAGGAGGACCCGTGAGCACGCCCGTGATCGCCATCACCATGGGGGACGGAGCCGGCATCGGCCCAGAGGTCGTCGTCGGCGCGCTCGCCACCCAGACCGTGTACGAACGGTGTCACCCGCTGGTGATCGGCGACGCACGACGCCTCCGCGCGGCCGCCCGGCTGATGAACGTGGAGGTGGAGGTCGTCGGAGTCGACTCGGTCGGCGACGCCCGTTTCACGCCCGGCCGCATCGACGTCATCGACCTCGGACTGCTGCCCGAGGACCTGCCCTGGGGTGAGTTGAGCGCGACCGCGGGCGACGCGGCGTATCAGTACATCCGCACCGCCTCCGAGTTGGCGCTGGCGGGCGAGGTGCAGGCCATCTGCACCGCCCCGCTGAACAAGGAGGCCCTGCACGCCGCCGGGCACCTCTACCCCGGCCACACCGAGATGCTCGCCGCGCTGACCGGGACCGAAGAGGTGTCGATGATGCTCTCGACGCCGAAGGTCAAGGTCATCCACGTGACCACGCACATCGGCCTGATCGCCGCCATCGCCAAGATCGAGCCGGGGCTGGTCGAGCGGACCGTCCGCCGGGGCCACGAGGCCATTCGGGCCTCCGGGGTGGACGCCCCGGTGATCGGGGTGTGTGCGATCAACCCCCACGCCGGGGAGAACGGGCTGTTCGGCGAGGGTGAGGAGGAGGAGAAGATCGTCCCCGCGCTGGAGCGGCTGCGGGCCGACGGCATCGACGCCCGCGGCCCGCTGCCCGCCGACACCGCCTTCTTCCTGGCGGGTCGCGGCGACTACGACCTGATCGTGGCGATGTATCACGACCAGGGCCACGGGCCGGTGAAGGTGCTCGGCATCGAGGCGGGCGTCAACATCACGGTCGGCCTGCCGGTCATCCGAACCTCGGTGGACCACGGCACCGCCTTCGACATCGCGGGCACCGGCACCGCGGAGGTCGGTAGCATGATCGAGGCGCTACGCCAGGCTGCCGAGCTGGCGCCCGCCGCCGCAGGCTGAGAGGGACGAGCGCGTGCCCCGTGATTCCGAGCTCCGTCGAGAATCCATCGTGGCGATGGCCACCAACGGCCTCGCCAACGTCGACGAGCTGTCCGCCCACTTCGGCGTCACCGCGTCGACCATCCGTCGCGACCTCGCTCAGCTGGAGCGGTCCGGGGCGCTCGCCCGCACCTACGGCGGCGCCATGGCGCTGGTCGCGCATCCCGAGTCCAGTCTGCGCCAGCGTGTCGGCGAGCAGTTCGAGGCCAAGCGCGCCATCGCCCGCTGGGCGGCGAGCCAGATCGGAGCGGGCGAGACTCTGCTGCTCGACGCGGGCACCACCACCGGCGCCCTCGCGCACGAGTTGCACTCGGTGCCCGCGCTCACCGTGGTCACCACCGGGATGACCGCGCTCCAGGAGCTCGCCGTCTCCGACACGGTGACGGTGGAATGCCTCGGCGGCGTGCTCCGACCGAAAAGCCTCGGCTTCATCGGACCGCTCGCCGAGGCCGCTCTGGAGCGCCGCACCTTCGACCGGGTGTTCCTCGGGGCCGACGGCGTCACCGCGCAGGAGGGCATCTGTGAGGCCGACATCCGGCAGACGCGACTCAAGGAGCTCATGGCGCGCCGCGGTGAACGGGTCTACGTGCTCGCCCACGGCTCGAAGATCGGCAGGCGCCCGTTCCACGCCTGGGCGCCGATGCCGCCACAGTGGACATTGGTGACGGATCTCTCCGCCCGCGAGGCGGACTTGGCGCCCTTCCATGAGCGGGGCGTCACCGTCGTCATCGCCGACGCGAACGGCGTCGACGTCACCGACGCGAACGGCGTCGACGTCACCTCTCAGGAGCACGCGGGCCGGGCGCGGCGGGCAGCAGGGCCGACCGCGGCGGCGGGACAGGCAGGCTGAGCTCGCGGGGGTGTCTGCCACCGGGGCTTTCGCGTCGTTCGCGGTCCGCCGAGGCCGGTGAACCGACGTCCCCCCGACGTACCGACGCCCGCGACGACCCGGCGTCCGCGATCGCCCGGTGTCACCGGGTCGCGCGCGGCCGCCTGCCGTCCTCGAGTCGACGTCGCGCCTCGGCGAGGTCGTGCTTCAGCCGGTCGACCACGCCCTTCATCGACCGCGAACCCGAGTCCGCTCCGGCGGAGAAGCCCTCCCGCCAACCGCGACCGTATGCCGCCGCGAGCGCCCGGTCGTGCTCGTCGGCGTGGACTCCACAGGCGACGTCGTACCCGTGCAGTCTCGATCGACACGGTCTTCCCGTGCGCGTGGGCCGACCGCATGTGCGGACGTCCGACCAGTGGTCACGCATCTGCATCGTCCTCCAGGCCTCACCTGCGGCGGCACGGACCGCGCGCACCCTGCACTCGGTTCAGTGACGCTTCGTCACGCTGTGCATCGTCTAGTCGCGCCAGGGCGTTGCATATCAACCCCGGTGCGTGACCACAATCCTTCGAACGGACCAGCGCGAACCGGCAGGCCACGCCTCGAACGCCGGACGGGGCCCCGGCATGACGCCGAGGCCCCGTCCCGATCACGGTGCACGCTCGCACCGACGGCGATCGCGCTACGCCGACTCGGAGTCGTCGGAGCCTGTCTTCCTCCGGCGGGTCAGCACCAGTGCCGTGCCGCCGCCCGCCAGCAGGACCACGGCGGCGACCACCAGCCACACCATGCCCGACACCCCGGTGTTGGCGAGGCCGCTCGCTCCCGCGAGAGCGGGTGGCAGGCTGCCGGGTTCGGTGGCGGGCGGCGGGGTCTCGCCGCCCGGCGGCGCGTCGTCGACCCCGCCGTCGCCGCCCTGACCGTCGTCCTCGCCCGCGCCGTAGTACTCCCGTTCCTCGGCCGCGTCGATCTCGGCATCGCCCGACAGCGGCCGGAATCGCACGATCTGCGGATCGTTGTCGCTGGCCTGATCGGCGAACTCGGCGTTGATGCGCACCGGGTCGTAGTCGGCGCGCGTCGACAGGTTCCCGCTGACCAGCAGGTGATCCAGCGCCTGCGAGTTGCCGTCGAACACGTACCCGTAGCGCTCGGTGGGAGGCAGGCCGTTCATGGGGTTGACCAGCACATCGGCCTCGGTGAGTGTGCCGAGCACCGGAGAGAACTGGAAGTCGTTGAGGTCGCCCACCACCAGCACGTTCGCGGCCGGGTCCACGGCGACCACCTCGTCGACGAAGGCCCGGACGACGGCGGCCTGTTCCAGCCGCTGTTCCTCCGAAGACCGATGCGGGGGCTGGAAACGGCCGTGCAGCGGCTGATCCCCGCCCTTGGAGGCGAAGTGATTGGCCACGACGAAGACGTTGCGGCCCTCGAAGCGGAACTGCCCGACCAGCGGCTTGCGGCTGTCCACCCACGCCGGATCGGCAGGGTCGATCCGGCCCGGCGAGACGCTGAGCGTCGCGCGCCCGTCCTCGTCGGCACGCACCGCGACGGCGGTGTCGGCGTCCCCGCCGGGAGCGTCCACGAAGGACACCCGGTCGGGGTCGAAGAGGAATGCCACCCGGATGTTGCCGCCGGGCTGCCCTCCGTCCTGTCGGTCGTTCGGGTCGATCTGCCGCCATTCGTAGCTCGGGCCGCCCGCCGCCGTGATCGCCGCCGTGAACCGGTCGAGGGTCGCCGTCGCGCCGACGACGCCGTCGTCGGTCGGACCGCTGTCGTCCTGGATCTCCTCCAGCGCCACGATGTCGGGCGAGGACAGGTTCTCCACCACGCCCGTGGCGAGCCGGTCGAACTTCTCCTGGTCGTCGGCGGGCGAGAGGTTCTCGACGTTGTACGTCGCCACCGCCAGCTCCCAGTCCTCGGCGGGTCTGGTGACCTCCCTCGCCAGCTCGCCGGAGACGTGCTCGCCAAGGGTGGTCGCCTTGATCAGGTAGCCGCCGTACTGGGAGTAGTACAGCGGCCCCTCGGTGACTCCGACGATCTCGTCTCCGACGTCGGCGATCGGGAACGGCCGCTCGTCCGCCGGGAGAAGCGACTCGATCTTCAGTCTGCCCGTGTTCGAGTCGCCGTAGCCCTGGTAGACCGTGCCGCCGCGCTCGCTGCGGTTCTGGTCCGGCTTGGTGGTCACCCAGAGCGCGGAGTAGGCGTCGGTCGGCCCGACCACGGGGGCGTCCTCCACCCGGACGAGCATGCTCTCCCGCGAGGCGTAGAAGTCCAGCGCATACTCGGCGGGCTCCAGCTCCAGGCCCTCGATGTCGCCGTTCGCGTGCGGGGCCTGCGTGAACGGCACCGCCTCGGCATCCAGCAGCTCGGCCTCGGGCAGCGGGTTCTCGCTGGAGAGCACCGTCCACCGCGCCCCGCCGAGCTGAGTGATCGACTGCGCGGCACCTGCCTGACCGCCCGCTCGGTATTCGTCGACCCGGCCGGAGACCAGGACGTCGTCGCCGATCGCGACGTCCGGCGTGGTGCCGCCGGTGAAGACGAACAGGCCTTCGCTGGTCCGTTCGTCGCCGTCGCCCTCGACGTCCTGGAACCAGAAGCCGCGCGCCGAGCCGAAGGCGTTGACGGCGGTGACGATCCCCGGCACGCCGACGACCTCCTCGCCGAGGTGCGGCGAGATCCTGGTGACGCCCTGGATGTCGTGGATGCGCAGGTCGCCGGGCTCCTCCGGTCCCGGTGGAAGCTCCGGTTCCTCCGCCTCGCCCGGGCCCTCTCCCGCCGAGTTCACCGGCGCGGGCGGGCCGACGGTGAAGTCGGCGGCGTTGTCGTCGGTGTCGGTGAGGTCGGCGTCGCGCCGCACCGACGAGGTGTTGTTCGTCGCTGGCGCGGGCGTGCCCTCCCGGACCTCGGCGGAGCCCCAGCCCACCAGGTCGACGATCCGATCGTCCTCGGCGCAGTCGGCGAAGGTCAGACAGGTGAGCGGTTCCCGGTCGCTCACCAGCGCCACGGTGCCGGTGCTCGCCGACATGGCGATCGAACCGACGGCGTCCGGTTCGGGCAGTTCCACGGAGCCGCCCGCGCCGCGACTCTGCGCGATCAGGAAACGACCGTCCGCGGCCACGCCGCCGGTCAGGGCGGTGGCCTGCCATCGCGAGTTCGGCCCCGGCGAGGCGGTCAGGTACTGCACGCTCCAGCCGTCCACCGACACCTCGGCGGATCCGCGATTGCCCAGAGTGACGAAGTCGGTGGTCAGGGCGGCCCCGGAGTTGCCCCCGCCGCCGTAGACCTCGGCGATCACGACGTCGGCCGACTGCGCCGTCGCCACGGGCACCCACGCCAGGCCTGCCGCGACGGCCAGGCCCACCGCCGCGCCGACGGGGGCTCGGCACCGAGACCGGCGCCGGGATGAAGACAAGAGACTCACTCGATCCTCCGAGTCGACAAGGAGCCGGGGCGCCGCCAGACGTGCGGCGGCCGACGGCCTGACTCCCACGGTCGGAGAATCTTCACCTTTGCGGGTGAACGCGAGGAAGACAACGGAGGAACTGATACACGGTCCGCTACCAGATCGTTGTGATCAGGTCACGAACAACGGCGCGGAACCGGCGAGCGGCGCCCGCGACCCACGGGGTCAGCCGCGGCGGGCGGTGACGGCGGAGCGACTCAGGTACGAAGGGCGAGGCAGCGGGCGGTCTCCTGGACGCCGTTCAACTCCATCGGCACCGCGTCGATCTGGCGGAAGCCGTATCGGAGGTAGAACAGGACGGCCGCACGATCGCGGTCGAGCACGTCGAGCACCGGAAGCAGCCCATGCCGACCGGCCTGCGCGCAGGCCGCGTCGAGCAGCAGCGTTCCGACGCCCCGACTTCGAGCGACCGGGGAGACGAAGAGCCTGCTGATGCCTGCCGGGCGCGCGGCGGCCGGGCCGGCGTGCCGCAGCCAGGCCCGCCCCGCGATCTCCTCGTCCGCGGCGACCAGCGTGACATGGCCGAGCAGCGAGCCCACCGCGCCGGAGTCGACGGCCACCCAGGAGCCCAGGACCGGTCCGGGCGGCCTGAGCCACCGAGCCGGATCGGCGGGCCACCTCGTCGGGTAGCCGTCGGCACGGTGCGTGTCGCCGAGCATCGCCACGCAGCCGTCGAGATCCTCGGGCCGTCGCGCCCTGATCAGTACGCGCGTCCGCATGCGTGGCGGCTACTGGAGTTCCTCGACCAGCTGGCACGTATGGGTGATGGGGTCGAGCCCGTTGGCGTGCGTCGCGAGCCGTTGCAGCAGGATGCGAAACGCGGCGGCATCCTCGCCCAGCACGCCCAGCACGCGCAGCTCGACCTGCCGCAACGCGGCCTGTCGGTCGGTCCACAGCGCGCGACCCTTCGGCGTGGCGACGACCAGGCGGCTCCGTCGATCCGCCGGGTCGGGGCGACGCTCGACGAGATCCATCTTCTCCAGATCGTCGATCAGGTAGGTCAGGACGGTGCGATCGATACCGAGCTGCGCCGCGAGCGCGCCCTGGTTGCCGCCGAGGTCCTGGACCGCGGAGGCCAGCACCTGATAGCCCCGCGGGCCGCCGGGGATGTCCGCCAGCACGGCGTGAGTCGCCTTCACATGCGAGCGAAAGACGACGCCGAGCGCCCAGCCCAGGTCGTCCTCCAGCGCCGCCGCGCACGCATCGTCGCGGGCCGGTTCCGCTGAGGCAGGAGTCGCCATGTGTGTCAGCGTACCCCCCGCGACACCTACCATCTTCCCGAAATATCTTCTGCATAAGATAACGTCTTATCCACAACACATCTGCGACGCAGATCGAATGTGACCGAGGAGCTGTTCATGTCCCTGTTCCGTCTCGACGCCAGCATCAACCCCGCGCACTCGGTGACCCGCGAGATCGCCGACGTCGCGCAGAACGCCTGGCAGGACACCAGGCCGGGTGCGCCGGTCGTGCGGCGTGACCTCGGCGCCGACCCGATCCCCTCGGGGGCCTGGGCCGCGGCGACGCTGTCCGGCTTCGTGCCGGTGGATGAGCAGGACGCGGACCAGCGCGCGGCCCAGGCCTTGGCGGCGACGCTGGCAGCCGAGCTCGTGGCCGCCGAGGCCTACCTGTTCGCCGTGCCGCTCTACAACTACGGCGTGTCACAGCACTTCAAGACCTGGGTCGACCTGGTCCTCGCCGACCCGACCTTCGCCGCGGGCGGCCCGCGCGACGCCATCGCGGGCAGGCCCGCCGTGCTGGTCACCGCCAGGGGCGGCGGCTACGGCCCCGGCACACCCAAGGAGGGCTGGGACCACGCCACCCCGTGGATGGTCCGCATCCTCGCCGACGTGCTCGGGCTCGACGTCCAGGTCAGCGCCGCCGAACTCACCCTCGCCGAGTTGACGCCCGGCATGGAGTCGCTCGTCGACACGGCCCGCCAGTCCCGCGATGACGCGCGTGAGTCGGCTCGCACCCAGGGCCGTTCGCTGGCCGAGCGGGTCGTCGGCGCGTCAGTCTGACCAAGGCACCATCCGACCCGGTCGCCGAAGGAGAGAGAAGATGACCGACTACGGGCATGATCTGCGTTTCGGGACGTTCCTCACCCCGGATGCCGACCACGCCGACCAGGTCGTCGCGCTGGCGCGGCTCACCGAACAGGTGGGGCTCGAGCTGGTGACGGTGCAGGACCACCCCTACCAGGCGAGGTTCCTGGACACCTGGACGCTCCTGTCGGTGATCGCCGCCCGCACCGAGACACTGCGGGTGGCGCCCAACGTCGCGAACCTCCCCCTGCGCCAGCCCGTGGTACTCGGCCGCAGCGCCGCGAGCCTGGACATCCTCAGCGGCGGGCGCGTGGAGCTGGGCTTGGGCGCGGGGGGATTCGCGGAGGCGATCACCTCCATCGGCGGGCCCACACTCAGCGCCGCCGAGCGGGTCACCGGCCTGGCGGAGGCGATCGAGATCATCCGGGGCATCTGGGCGCCGGAGGGCGGCCGGGTACGGGTGGACGGCAGTCGGTATCGGGTCCCCGGCGCACGTTCGGGACCCGCGCCGGCGCACGACATAGGAATCTGGCTCGGCGCCTACAAGCCCCGGATGCTGCGGATGACGGGCAGACTGGCGGACGGCTGGCTGCCCAGCAGCGCCTATGCCGCGCCCGAGGCCCTGTCCGCGATGAACGCGACGATCGACGAGGCCGCCGTCGCGGCGGGCCGGGCACCCGAGGAGATCACCCGGCTCTACAACCTCATGGGGTCCTTCGGTCGCGACGACGGCACATTCCTGCACGGCCCGGCGTCGGTCTGGGCGGAACAGCTGGCCGAGCTCACGCTCACGGAGGGGATGAGCACCTACATCCTCGCCTCGGACTCCCCCGAGGACATCCGACGGTTCGCCGCCGAGGTCGTCCCCGCCGTACGGGAGCTCGTGGCGGCCGAACGAGGCCTGCGCCGCGCGGCGTCCGATGAGCGGCAGGCGGGTGGAGCGGCGCACGACGCGGGCGGCGGGCCCGGCCCGCACCGCGGCGACGCGGCGGCGGGCGACGCGCCGAGCGGGGACGAGCGCGAGCGGACGACCGCACCGGTCCGGGTCGCCTCGACGAGCTTCGCCGTGACACCGACTCCGGACGACGGCGTGCGGTACAGCGACCACGCGGCCTGGGACGAGTCGACCAGACCCAGCGGCCCCGACCCGGACCCCGATCGGCGCTACACCGCGCACGAGCAGGCGGCGGGCCGTCATCTCGTCGACGTCCACGATCACCTGCGGCAGGAGCTCGCCCAGGTCCGCGACCTCGTCGAGCAGGTCGCGGCAGGCACCCTGGACGCGGGCAGCGCCCGGTCGCACATCAACACGATGACGATGCGGCAGAACAACTGGACCCTCGGCGTCTACTGCGAGACGTACTGCCGAGTGGTCACCACGCACCACACCATCGAGGACGTGAGCCTGTTTCCTCATCTACGGAAGGCGGACCCCCGGCTCGCCCCGGTCCTCGACCGACTGAAGGAGGAGCACCACGTCATCCACGAGGTGCTGGAAGGGCTGGACCGGGCGCTCGTCGCCTTCGTCGCCGATCCGACGAACGGGATGAAGGGACTGCGAGCCGGTGTCGACCTGTTGACCGACACGCTGCTGTCGCACCTGTCCTATGAGGAACGCGAACTCGTCGAGCCGCTCGCCCGTCTCGGCTTCACCTGATCCGGTCGGCCCCGGCGGGCAGCGGCCCGCCGGGGGCTCGTCCGATCGAGACTCCGACGGCGCGTCGGGACTCGGACGGCCCCGCGACCGACGGGTCTCCCACAGGCCCCTCTCGACGACGAACGCCGGGCGAGTCATGATCGACTCACCCGGCGTTCGGTCTGCATCCTGCGCGGTAGCGGTGGGATTTGAACCCACGGAGGGGGTAAACCCTCACGCGCTTTCGAGGCGCGCTCCTTAGGCCGCTCGGACACGCTACCGTGCGCCAGAATAGCGAACGACCCACCGCGGCCGGCACGGGGGGGCCGCCAACCGGCCGCGCCACGGTCAGCGCCATGCCCGCAAGGCGTCGGCCAGCCGACTCCGCGCCCGGCAGAGCCTGCCCCGAACGGCCCGTTCGTCGAGGTCGAGCAGTCGCGCGGTCTCCGAGTGCGAGGCACCGTCGACGTCGATGAGCAGCCACACCGCCCGCTGCGGCGAGGACAGCGTGCCCACCGCACCGCCGAGGTCACGGAGCTGGGCGCTCGCCTCGGCCGTCCGTTCCGGCTGCGCCCAGCAGTGACCGCCGCCCGGCCAGAAGACGACGTCCTGCTCGGGAACCTCGGCGTAGGGCTCGGTGCGTCGTCGACGGCGCAGCCGCAGAATCTGGAGACACTGCCGTTGCGTGACGCGGAACAGCCAGCCGCCGATCGCCTCGGGCTCCAGCAGAGCGGAGAGCTTTCGCCAGCAGATCAGGAACACGTCCTGGGTCACGTCCTCGGCCTCGGCACGATCACCGAGCATCCGCAGCGCGACACCGAACACCTGGCCGGAATGTCTGCGCAGCAGCTTCGCGAAGTCCGCGTCGGTGAGCGGCGACCGCTCGCGAGCCGAGGCAGGCAGGTCGTCGTCCGCCGGATCGACCGCACCGCGGGCAACCGGTCGGGCCACCTCGACGTCCCGATGCTCGGCCATCTTCGCCACACCCCCGAGGTCGCGCACAGGAAGGCCCGCCCCACCGTCGTGGGACGGGCCTCATGGTGGCAGCGTCGGGGCGCCCCCGCCGGGCGAGATACCGAGCGACTTTCGCGTTCAGCGACGGTTCAGCTGCCCGCGAAGCGACTTTCCGGCCGAACCCTCGGGATACGCCGACGGGCGCTCACCGTGCCGACGCCTCAGCGGTTGCCGCCGTCGAACTTGCCCTTGATGTCGTCGACCGCTCCGGCGGCCTTGTCCTTGACATCCTGACCGGCCTGCTTGGCCTGGCTCTCCAACCTGTCCCGCGTCCCCGCGTTCTCCATGTCCTCGTTGTCAGTGGCGCGGCCCAAGGCCTCCTTCGCCTTGCCCGCGACTTCCTGAGCCTGGTGCTTGGCCTTGTCGAACACGCCCATCGGGTGACTCCTTCGCTCTCATCGGCGAGAAGGCTCCGCGTCGGGTGACGCCCGCCCTCATGTCCACGGGGTGCCCAACCCGCGCAGCAGCGTCACAAATCTGTGAGGTTCGTCACTCACGCGGGCGGCGGCGGCCGAGGAAGAACCGATCCAACAGTGCGGCGCACTCCGACTCGAGCACCCCGCCGACCACCTCGGGGCGGTGATTGAGCCTGCGGTCGCGCACCACGTCCCACAACGATCCGACCGCGCCCGTCCTCGGCTCCCAGGCGCCGAAGACCAGCCGGTCGATTCGCGCCGCGACGACCGCGCCCGCACACATCGCACACGGCTCGACGGTGACCGCCAGCGTGCAGCCGGTCAGCCGCCAGCCGTCGCCGTGCGCCGTCGCCGCGGCCCGCAGGGCGAGGATCTCCGCATGCGCCGTGGGGTCGCCCGCCGCCTCCCGCCGGTTGTGCGCCGCCGCCAGCAAGGCGCCCTGTCCATCCACCACCACCGCTCCGATGGGGACGTCACCGGTCTCGATCGCGCCTGCCGCCTCGGCGACGGCTCGTCGGATCAGCGCTCGGTCGGACTCGCGCACATAGAGGTCAGACACTCTCCCGATGCTCCAACACGGTGGCGAGCGGCGCCGCGAAGCCACAGCGTTGCGCGATCATCATCAACTGCTCGTCGGGGTAGACGTCCTCCTCGACGATCACCGTCAACTCGGCGTCGGACAATCCCAGGTCCGCCAGGATCCCCAGATCGCCCTCGGGCCAGAGTTCGTCCTCGTCCTCGTCCGGCAGCTCGATCCGAAGCAGGTCCAGGACGTCCGCCGCGATGTCGTAGTCGAGGGCGGCGGTGGCATCCGAGAGCAGCATCGACACGCCGCCGGGTGCGGGCCGCAACAGGACGAAGAACTCGTCGTCGACGTTCAACAGCGCGAACGCCGCCCCCGTCGACCGGGTGTTGCGCAGTTCCGTGATCGCCGTGTCCAGGTCGAGCAGGGCCGACTCGGGCATCCGGATGCACCGCCATTGGCCGTCTTCCCGAAGCACCGCCACGGCGGTGCCCTGGATCGGCTCCTGCACCGACATGACACCACGGTATGCCCACCCGGCGTCACACGAAAGCACCATCGCTGTGAGACAACCCGGACGGGGACCACGCCCAGGGAACGCGACCGGGGACATGGCGGGCCGCCAGGCCCGTCACCTGCGAGAACCGCAGGCCTGGGCCTGCGTGTCCGGTCGAACCGGCCCGGCCGCGGCGGCTGGACGGCGGTCACTCGTCCGCATGGAATGCGGGTTCCCTTCACACAATGCCCGCGAACGGGGGAGGATGACCGGCGTGCCCGCGGTGTGTGTGATCGGACTCGGATTGATCGGCGGGTCGGTGCTGCGCGCCGCCGCGGCAGCGGGTTGGCAGGCCTACGGGGCGACCGCCTCGACCGCCGACGCCGACGCGGCCCGCGGTGCAGGTCACGACGTCGCGGCCGACGTCGACGAGGCGCTGCGCCGGGCTGCCTCCGACGACGCCCTCCTGGTCATCGCGGTCCCGCTGACCGCGCTCGACAGCGTCCTGCGCCAGATCGCCCGATTCGCACCGCACTGCGGCCTGACCGACGTGATCAGCGTCAAGGGGCCGGTGGCGGCGAGCATCACCACGAGGCTGCCCGAGGCACGCTACGTCGGCGGTCATCCGATGGCGGGCAGCTCGACGTCCGGCTGGGCGGGCGGCTCGGCTGAGCTCTTCCGCGACGCGCCCTGGCTGCTGGTGACCGAGGACGACACCGACCGTGCCCACTGGCTGCGGACGGCCCGCCTCGCACTCGCCTGCGGCGCCGAGGTCGTGGCGGCGTCCGCCCGCGAACACGACGCCGCCGTCGCTCGCATCTCGCATCTTCCCCACGTTCTGGCCGCCGTGCTCGCCTCGGTGGGCAGCGGTGGCGGCGGACTCGCGATGAGCCTCGCGGCGGGGTCCTTCTCCGACGGCACCCGAGTGGCGGGCAGCAGACCCGCGCTGGTTCAGGCGATGTGTGAGGGCAACCGCGACGAGCTGCTCGCCGCCATCGACGACGCGCTGGGCAGGCTCGGCGTCGCACGTGGATCACTGGCCACGACCGGATCGCTGGCCGCCACCATCAACCACGGGAACCTGTCCCGCATGCGGTGGACCGAATCGAAGACGCTGCCGACGGGCGAGTTCCGTCTTCAGTTCCTCGATCCCGACGCGCCCGCCGAACTGCGTGCCATCGGCGAGGCCGGCGGGCGGATCCACACCATTCGCGGCGACGTGCTGCACGGAACCCTGCCCCGCCGCGACTGACCGAGCCCTCGAGGCGACTCCGTCCCCGCCGCGATCGACGAGATCCGGTGGCCTGAGGCGTCCACGCCCCGCGGCCCTGCTGCCCATCGCGGCCCTGCCGATGCTGGGCGGTGCCGTCTTCCTGCTGCGCGACCAGGTGGATGCCGTGTCCGCGCCGACGTGGGAGATCACCGATCCGCTGATCGCCGAGCAGGCCGAGTCGGTCGGCCATCGACCGACCATGCCGCTCCGGCCGCCGCGCCGCCGCTTCCGATCGAGAGCAGTCGCCACCCGCTCGCCGCGGCACACCGCGCGGAGTTCGTCAGCACGCTACCGATGGCGAACGGCGTGAGGCTGCTCCTCGACGGCGCGGCCGTACCGGCTGGGGAGGAGCCCGTCGACCGAACCGGGACGAGCCTGGATACGGGCCGACCCGCCGATGCCGGCGCTACGGGCGAAGCCGGCAGGCCTCACGGCCGGCGGGGCCGGTGGTGCCGTGGCGCCGACGGGCCGGGTTCGCGTGTGGTCGGAGCCGTCGGCGGAACCTGCCGAGGCACATCCGTTGTCGTAGGCGGCACCGACCACACCCGTGCTGCCCGTGATCTCCGCCAGGGTGCGCGGCGACGGCGGGCCGATCGCCGTGCGGGCGTCCGAGGCGTCGGTGCCCCGGGCGCACTGTTGATCACGCTTCGTCGACGGGCATCACCCTGGCGGGCGGATCGATCAGGTGCTGTCGGCCACGGGCTTCGACGTGCTGGCCGACGACGACGTGCTCCTCCGGGTCCCCGCGCACGAGGACGGGCCGATGGTCGGCGGTCTGCACGACATCACCGTGGACGTCTCGAATCATCCGCATGACACGCTGATCCTGCGCGCCGCGGTGCACGGCCGGACGGCAGGCGAGGTCGAGGCCGGTCCGATCGCCCGGCTCAGACTCACCGGATGACGGGGCGGGACGCACCAGCCGGATCGCGGGGCGGGCGATCCGCGCACGGTCGCCCCCGCTCGCCGCGATCTCGGCGGCGTGCAGGCTTCTCACCCGGCTCGACGTCACCGTCGACGACGTGGTGCCCCGGAAGATCGACGAGGCGGTCGCGATGGTGTGCCGGTGCGGGCGCCGCCGGACATCGCTCCACCACGGAGACGACCGATGCGGCGGATCGGCGCGCACGGCGGGGTACCTGCCTGCGGGCCTCCGCTCGGCTCCTCGATGTCGCGCGTCGTCGACCTCTGTCGGCACCGTCAGGCAGGCGGCGGGCCGGGTATCCAGACCGCGTGCCTCGCGACCGCCCAGGCATCGCGATCGCCGTCGAGCCCTGACCCACTCGAGGCTGCGAGGGATCGATCGTCGGCGGCCGGGCCGCTCCGGGGCCGATCGCCTGCCACCCCGTATCCCCGATCCGCGCGAGCCGCCGCGCGGCATGGACCCGAGCCCAGCCGGCCGCCGCTCGACGAACGGGGAAGGCGGTCAGATCCGGCGGGCCAGGCCGGGGTGGTCCAGAACGAAGCCGTCGGCGTCCACGGTGAGTTCGACCGTCTCCGCGCCCGAGGTGAAGGCCACGATCGTCGCCGTGTCGTCGGCGCGGACGAGTTCGTAGCGCCGCGTCACCGGCTCCACCGCCAGATCGGGGAGGCTGACGAGGGCCATCGGCACGTCACGTGCCCCGATCTCGGTACGCAGACCCAACCGGTTGATCGGCATCGTGGCGAAGAGCGCCGAGCCCGCCAGCTCGATGTCGACGGCGCCGTTCAGCTCCGTCCGCTCGACCCGCTGCTCGCCTGCCGCGAGGTTGTCACCCCGGTCGATCAGCCAGATCCCCTCGTGAGAGTGGCTGATGGACAGGTGGCGCTCCTCGTCGGCGGTGACGGAGTGCACCAGCAGGCGCCGCACGCCGCCCTGGTCGTCCAGGTGCAGCTCGTAGGAGACGGTCATCGCGGGAGCGGCGTCGGCGGCCGCGGCGATGATCTGCCCCAGCGCGCGCAGCCGCCGTCCGCTGCGCAGCACGCGCGCGGATTCCAATCGGCCGCCGTCGACGCCCTGCCAGGTCAGCATCCGCGCGGACGGGGCAGCCGGAACGGCCTCGGCCGAGCGGGCCCCACGCTCCCCGGGGGCCCGCTCCGTCGTGTCAGGAATGTTCACTCTCCACCCGGGATGTAGTCCTTGCCCTTGTCGACGGCCTTGTCGACCTGTTCTTCGTGGCCCAGCTTGTCCTTCGCGGACTCGCCCGCCTTGTCGGCACCCTCACGCAGCTTGTCGCCGTGCTGTTCGCCGAGTTCCTGCGCCTTCTTCTTCATGTCGTCCAAGCCCATGAACACCCCTCCTCTTTCCGGCCCGTCGCCGGGCTGTCACAGGCGGAGCGCGTGGCTCTGGAGCCGGAGAGTACCCGAATCCTGTGCCCTCCACCTATACGAATGAAGGCCACCGAAAGCGAGCCGGTATCAAGCTGAACCATCGGTGACCAGGGCGCGCGTCCTGATACCGCCTGCGGCCGACCAGGACACCCGGCCGACGCTACTCCGAATGACGCAGAGCGCTCGGCTGCGCAGTGGACGCTCACCGAAGTGGGTAATCACCGTGAGTCGACAGCCTCGACAGAACGCCACTGAGGAGTGAGCAGACAACGCGACGGGGCCGCCCCTCCGGATGGAGGAGCGGCCCCGGATCACTCGGTTGAATCGATGCGGCGACCGGCTCTGGACTTCACCGGTACGGCCTGAGCCGGACTCAGACCTCGCCGGTCTTCTTGCGACGCATCATCAGCAGGGCGCCTGCGCCGCCGCCGATGAGCACCACGCCGATGATGACCGGCAGCCAGATCGACGCGCCGGTGTCGGCGAGGTCGTCCTGTTCGTTCACGTCCTCCACGTCGGTCTCCGTGGTCGGCGGCGTGGTGGTGCTCGGCGCCGGCTCGGACGGGGTCGGGGTGGACTCGGTCGGGGTGGGCGGCGTGGTGGTCCCCTCCGGCGGGGTGGTCTCGGTGGGGGGAGCGCCCTCGACCCACGAGGCCGTCGCCTGGCTGTCGAGCGCGGTCGGCTTGGACTCCGCGACGATCAGCGACTGGGTCCGCATCTCGCGACGTGCGGTCTCGTGCCGCACCCCGCTCCAGTTGGCGGACTCGTCGCCGATGAACAGCCGACCGGCGTTGACGGTGGCGGTGGCGTGCGCGGTGATGGTGGCGCTGCCCTCGGCGACGTCCGCCGGGACGTCGAGGAAGAGCTCGCCGAGGTCGGCGGTCGAGACGTCGCCGTCCAGGATCGCGACCGGCTCCGCGTCACCGTTCTTGCTGACGAGCTGCACACCCTCGGGCGCGTCCACGGCCAGCTCGACCGTGTCGGCGGTGGTCTCCAGGGAGAACGGGCCGACCAGACCGCCGGCCTCGCCCTGCACCTCGGCGGGGGCGAACTGGAGGGTGGGGCTGGGCTGCTCGCCGATCCCGACGTTCTCGTCGCCGGTCAGGTAGTCGAACAGCGCGATGACATCGTCGGCGTTGTCATCGTCGAGCTGAGCGCCGTTGCTGTAGTGCCAGATCGCGGCCTGCGTGCCGCCGATGGCCTCCTGCTGGTCGAGGTCGGTGCCCAGTTCCTCGTTGAGGGCGTCCACGGCGACACTCGGGAAGGAGTGCTGGAGAATCCACAGCACGTTCTCCCGGTTCTCGTCGAACGTGGCGCCGTCCACGGTCGGGTACTGGTCCCAGGGCACCTCGATCATCGGGGCGCCGGTCCGTGCACCGACGGTGAGCTCCACGCAGTAGGTACGCAGGACCGTGCCATCGTCGAGGCCGAGGCTCAGCAGCCGCGTGACCTGGTCGCCGCCTTCCTCCAGGCTCACCCGAGTTCCACGGTCGGGATCGGGATTGGGCGCGGGAAGAAGCTCGCCGCGAGTGGCTGCGAACGCAGGCAGCGCGGTGGTCGCCAGAATGGCCGCGGCGCCGAGGAGGGCCGCACCCGCCTGCGCGACACGCATCCGGATTCCCATATCTCTCCTTTCGCCTGGACCTGGGTCCGGTCCAGAAACCGCCGACCGCCGGCGGAGCGTCCTCGTCTTCGGACCGCGACATCGCATCCCGACACCGACTTCGACAAGCCGATGTCCACCTGGTGTGAGAACCACGGACTCTCGCCGGATCGCGAGACGGAGCGGGCGTGGATCGCCGTCCACATTCGAGTGACACGCGGACTTTACTTCCCACCCGAATTCGGCGCTGAACGGGGGTGGCTGACGTCGGGCGTCCGATGGCAAACCGTCGCAGCCGGTTACCGCCGATGTCGACGAGCCGAAAGCACCACCGCGGCACAAGCTCGAATGGGGCGACCAAATGATAACGACCTGATAAATACGATGCCTTGGCTGAAACATTCTCGCCGCTATCGACGATCACCGGCGAATGCCGGGTCCGCGCGGCGTCGCCTCCGACGGCGCACCGGGGCGCCCCGGCGACCGCGACCACCGCTCATCACCGGATGGACCACCGCTGTTCACCACGACATCGCCAGGTCGCCGCCGTGACGGGTCTGTCGCGGGACCGTCGTCCACGGGGCGCTCGCACGCGTGGCCGAGGCCGCCGATCGAGCCGACGTTACAGATCCACGCCACACCTTCGGCGGACCAGCCTTCCCGTCCTGTGACGAAGATCGGTTCCCCGCCGATCGTCACCCTGGCGATGGTCAGCTAGAAGGATTCCCCCGACTTCGGATACACACCATCCGAAGTAGACGAATAACGGCGACTCGGCTGACCGGAGCAGCAGGCCAAGCTATTCGAACTCCGATCAACGACCCCGATCGATCCACTCGACAGTCCCGTTCGCCGCCATCGTCACTCCGCCGCCGTCACCCGAGTCCGCCCGCATCGAAACGCGGGCGGGTCGGTGACGCCGCGCACACGACGGTGCGCCGGGAACGACCGAGCGGGCGGGTGGTCCTGATCTCATTTCGTCGGATGCCGTGAATGCGGCGCGACGGCGAGGCCCGGACATCGCGGGCTTCCGGTCGAGCATCCGTGCCGGGCCGTCGGATCGTCGACCGACACGACATCGGTGACGTCGGACACAACGGCGAGATCGGCGTCCCGACTCGCGGACCACCATCGAGGAAACCGGGTCCAGACGGCTCAGGCACACGGCACACGGCACACGGCGAACATGCCGGGACAGCCGGTTCGACGCCGCCCGCACCGCGAACCGCCAGACAGCAAGAAGCCCCCACCGACGAATCGGTGGGGGCTTGCTGCTGTCTCAACCAGACGCGCGCCCGTAGGGATTCGAACCCCAAACCTTCTGATCCGTAGTCAGATGCTCTATCCGTTGAGCTACGGGCGCATGTTCAGTTGTCGGCGGTCAGGTTCGACCACCAGCGCGGAGGCTCCGGGATTTGAACCCGGGAGGGGGCTTAAACCCCCAACCGCATTAGCAGTGCGGCGCCATAGACCAGACTAGGCGAAGCCTCCCGGGACCTCGTTGGCGTCTGGGCATACAGTACACAGCCCCTGGGGGAAGAAGCAAAGCGGTACCCCCTTATCGCGCCCTCGGCGGTGGGAAGGGCAGCGCCTGCGACGGTGTCGACGCCTCCACCTGCGTCGATGTCTCACCAGACCGGTTCGCCATCCGCACGAAGGGCTCCAACGCCTCGGGGTTGGCCAGTGCGTCCCGGCTCACCGCGTGCTCGACGGGCGTCCCCGCGAGGATCTTCTTCACCGGCACCTCGCACTTCTTGCCGTTGAGCGTTCGAGGAACGGCGGGGACGACGACGAAGAGATCCGGAACGTGCCGAGGCGAGAGCTCCCGACGCAGCTCGACTCGCAGTCGGGCCGCCACGTCCTCCTCGACGGCCTCCGGGGCGAGCACCAGGAAGCACAGCAGCCTGCCCTCCGGCTCCCCCGCACCACTGGTGTCGATGACCAACGAGTCGAGCACGCCCTCGTCCTGCTCGGCGATCCGGTAGAACTCGGCGGTGCCCATCCGGACGCCGCCGCGGTTCAGCGTCGAGTCGCTGCGCCCGTAGATCACGCAGGACCCCCGGGCGGTGATCCGAATCCAATCGCCATGCCGCCACACGCCGGGGAAGTCCTCGAAATAGGCGGCGGAGAGCCGTGCGCCGTCCGGGTCGTTCCAGAAGGCCACCGGCATCGAGGGCATCGGCCTGGTGAGGACCAGCTCACCCACCTCGTCCGCCACCGGCCTGCCCACCTCGTCGAAGGACTCGACGGCGGCGCCGAGCATGGGGCCGGACAGCTCGCCCAGCCACACCGGACGATCCGGCCAGGCACCGATGAAGGCCGTACACAGATCGGTCCCGCCGGACACGCTCGCGAGCTGCACCCTCGGACCCAGTTCCCGTGCCACCCAGTCGAAGCCCGCCGCCGACAGCGGCGCACCGGTCGAGCCGACCGCGCGCAGCCTGCTCAGATCGCGCCCCGCCGCCGGGTGGACGTCCTGCTTCAGGCACGCCTGGAGGTAGCCCGCGGACGTGCCCAGGTAGGAGATCCGATGCCGCTGGGCCAGCTCCCAGAGCCGGGCGGTGTCGGGATGCGCGGGGCTGCCGTCGTAAAGCACGACCGTGGCGCCGACGAGCAGACCGGAGACCAGGAAGTTCCACATCATCCAGCCGGTGGTGGTGTACCAGAGGAACCGCTCCCCCGGCCGGAGGTCGGCGTGCAGGCCGAGGGCCTTGAGATGTTCCAGGAGGATGCCGCCGTGCCCGTGCACGATGCCCTTGGGCAGGCCGGTGGTCCCCGAGGAGTAGAGCACCCACAGCGGGTGATCGAAGGGCACCGGATCGAACCGAGGGCGCGTACCCCAGTAACGCTGCAGGGCCTCGGACCAGTCGAGCACGGGATGCGGTCGGTCCGGCAGGACGGCGTCCGGGTCGAGACGTCGGATCAGCAGCGTCCCGCGGAGGCTTGGAATCTCGGCGCGCAGCCGATCGACCGTCGGACGGATGTCGAACCCTCTGCCGCCGTACTCGTACCCGTCCACGGTGATCAGGACCACCGGCTCGATCTGCTGGAATCGATCCGCGACGGCTCGGACGCCGAAGTCCGGCGAACAGGACGACCAGATCACACCGAGGCTCGCGCAGGCCAGGAAGGCGACCACCGCATGAGCCGAGTTCGGCAGCAGCCCGACCACTCGATCGCCGCGACGCACGCCGAGGTCGACCAGATAGGCCCGAATGGCGGCGACATGAATGCGCAGCTCGCCGAAGGTGTAACGCTCGACCCGCCCGTCCTCACGCGCCTCCACGAGCGCCAGGTCGTTGTTCTGTCGACCCGGACCCCGCCGCAGGGCGTGCTCGGCGTAGTTGACGGTGGCACCGGGGAACCACCGGGTGCCCGGCATGGTCGCGTCGGCCAGGACGTCCGAGGGCCGCTCGTGGAAGCTCACCTCGAAGAAGTCCGCCACCGCGCCCCAGAAGCCTGCCAGGTCCGTCACCGACCAGCGGTACAACGCATCAGGCCCCGAGGGAGCCGGTCCGCCGTCACCTCGCCGGTCCCACTCGGCCGCCAGCCACCGCCGGAACTCGGCCATGGTGCTGTCCGCCGTCCGCTGCGCGTCCGGCTGCCACAACACCCTCGGTTCGACCTCGTCTGCCGCCATAGTCAACCGTCCTAGCCGATGTTCGCTGATCCGCCAAGATCCTTCCGCCGCGACAGCGGGATGCGCAACGTTCGTCGATTCGCGAACGGGTCAGCGCAGGTGAGCGTCGAACCAGTTCAAGGTGCGCTGCCACGCCTCGGCGGCGACCTCCTGATCGGCGTCGAACCGATGTCCGGCGTCTCCGTAGCTGACCACGTCGATGGCGACCTGAGCGCCGGAGGCGGCCTCGCGGAGCTTCGCGACGTGGTCGGCGGGGATGTCCGTGTCCTGATCGCCGTAGATGCCCAGCCACGGGCAGCTCAGTTCGGCGGCCAGATCGGCCAACGGGGTCATCCCCGGCGCGATCGGCTCGATGATGCCGCCTGCGCCGACGCTGACCGCGGCGCCCACCGATCGGGTCGCGGCGACGGTGAAGGCGGCCACTCCGCCGAACCCGAAGCCCAGAAGCCCGATCTGATCCGCCTGCACGCCCTTGTCCACGAGCCAGACCGACACGGCGTCGACGTCGCCGAGCACCGGCTGGCCGGAACCGGCCGCCTCGGGAGCGCCGTCGGGTTCGGGCTGCGGCGCTTCGGTGACCGGCCGCCCGACCGGCGACGGCGTCAGATGCGGCGCGACGGTCAGCCAGCCCTCCACGGCCAGCGCCGAGACGAGCCCATCCAGCCGCTCGTCATCGCCGGAGGATTCATGCAACAGGACGAGGCCGCCACGCAGCGTGTCCTCCGGTTCCGCGACGGTGACTCGCATGTCACTGCCGTCGGTCAGCGCGATGGTCTCGATCCGCGTCTGCGTCATGGCCTCAGCCAATCACGCGGGGGTGAACATTCGTCAACGTGACCAACGGAACGGACCGGTTCTCGCCTCGCGATATCGACCCCGAGTCACCATTGCGAACACGCTCAGTGCACGCGGTCGTACCGTCACGACAGAAAGGCCGCAAAACGGCCGAACAAGTCGAGCCGACACCGGCGAAGGACGGCCGACCGGGTTATTACGCGACACGAAAGAGCTAACCTCATCTCGGTAGCCGTCCCGCCCGCCGACCGTGTCCGGCAGCGTGGGCGCCGCAGACGCCGGGAGTTCGAAGCGAGGAGTCCGCCATGACCGTGCGCATTCGCGCCGACCTGGAGCAGCTTCCCGGCTATGTGCCCGGTCGCAGCATCCCCGGCGCGGTGAAACTTGCCAGCAACGAGGTGCCGCACGGGCCGCTGCCCAGCGTCGCCGAGGCCGTCGCGACCGCGACGGTCGAGATCAACCGATACCCCGACAACTTCGGCTCGGCGCTCATCACGGAGCTGTCCTCGTTCCTCGACGTCCCCGCCCCGCAGCTCGCCATCGGATGCGGCTCGGTGAGTCTCTGCCAACAGCTCGTGCAGGCCACCTGCACGCGCGACGACGAGGTGCTCTTCGGCTGGCGCTCCTTCGAGGCCTATCCGGTGCTGTCCCACGTCGTCGGCGCGCGCCAGGTTCGCGTCCCACTCGATGAGCACCTCGGACTCGACCTCCGCGCCATGGCGGCGGCGATCACCCCCGCCACCCGGCTGGTCTTCCTCTGCAACCCGAACAATCCCACCGGCACCGCCGTACGTCGGGCGGAGCTGGAGGAGTTCCTGGACCGAGTGCCCGAGGACACCCTCGTGGTGCTCGACGAGGCCTACCGTGAGTTCGTCACGGACCCGGACGTGCCCGACGGCATCCGGCTCGCCGAGGAGCGCTTCGCCAAGGGCAGGCACAACATCGCGGTGCTCCGGACGTTCTCGAAGGCCTACGGCCTGGCGGGGCTGCGCGTCGGCTACTGCTATGCCACCGGCACGATCGCGGAGGCGCTGCGCAAGGTCTACGTCCCCTTCAGCGTCAACGCGCCTGCCCAGGCCGCGGCCATCGCCTCCCTGCGGTCCCATGACCTGCTCATGGCCCGTTGCGCCGACCTCGTGGCCGAGCGGGAGCGTGTGCGCACAGCCCTCGTCGAGGCGGGCTATGCCGTGCCGGACACGCAGGCGAACTTCGTCTGGCTCCCCCTCGGCGACCGCACCGAGGCCTTCAACGCGCACTGCCTGACGCACAAGATCGTCGTCCGCGCCTTCGCCGCCGACGGGGCCCGCGTGACCATCGGTACTCCTGAGGAGAATGACGCCTTCCTCACCGCCGCCCGATCCTTCCTCAGCTGAGCACGCGGGGCCACGCCCGTATCACCCGCCACGCGGCCCGACCCGCGTGCGACGGCTGCCGAGCCCATAGCGGCTACGGTGGGACTGACGCGACCCAGAGGCAGAACAGTGTTTCTGTCGAAAGGAGCTGATCATGCTCACCGTCACGGACACGGCTGCGGAGACCATCCGCACGCTGCTCGCCGACCACGGAGCGCCCGAAGACGGCGGACTCCGGATCACGGCGAGCCAGGAGACCGCGACCGAGACCGCTCTCGAACTCGCGCTCGTCGCCTCGGCGGAGGAAGGGGATCAGACGGTGCCGGCCCAGGCAGGCGCCTCGGTGTTCCTCGATGCCCGCGCCGCGGACATCCTCGACGACAAACTGCTCGATGCGCACAAGGACGTCGACGGCGAACTGAACTTCGCGCTGCGGGACCAGTCGTCGGACTAGTCCCACGCGCCGCGAGGTGCATCGACTCCGCCGGAGGGCGGGCGCGGATCCTCCCGCCCGCCCTCCGGCGTCTCTTCCTTGAAGATTCACGGTGAGTGGCGCACCGGACGTGAGGTCGTCGACGTCGTCCGGGTCAGCGCAGGAACTCGACCTGCGGATGCTCTGGCGACGGACCGTCCAGGAGCGGGTCGGGAACGCCCTTCAGCTGTTCATCGAAGAACGCACGCGCGTAGTCCTGCTGTGCGGCGAAGGAGACCGCCGGGTCGACCGTGCCGATCTGCTGCCGGAAGCTCTCGGCGGGCAGTCCGAAGGCGGCCTCGATCTGCGGGTAGAGGAATTGATAGTCGGTGAAGGAGTTGTGGCTGGCGCCCACGAGGTCCAGCTGCCAGGCCTCTCCGCGCAGGTTGGGCCACAACTCGTCCCACGACTCCCACCAGACCGGTACCTCGAAGATCCGCTGGGTGAACAGCAGGAAGGGCTGGTCGAAGCCCGTCTCGGGCACCGGTGAGTACACCGGCCCGTCGAAGGACATCGCCGCGTCGAACCTCGTGTCGTCCTGTAGCGCCACGGCCGCCGCCGAACCGCCGAGGGAATGCCCCAGCACCCCGAGGTCGCCGAGGCCGAGCGCCACGCCGAGCCCTGCGGGCGGCGTCCCGTGACGCACCGCGTCGGAGGTGCCGTCCTCGGCGATCTCGGTCAGCACGTCCACGACGAAGCTCAGGTCCTCGGCGTGCACCGAGGCCTGCGCGCCGAAGTCGTCCCCGAGGTCGAGGGCGGAGACGACCCGACCGCCGGGGAACTCGACGTGCCTCGTGTTGTAGGTGTGGTCCACGGTGACGACGACGTAGCCGTGACTGACGAGATCCTGGACGACGGCCGTGCCCACGGCCCTCGGCAGCCCAGACCCCGGCGAGTAGAGCACCACCGGACGGCCGCCTGCCTGCGCCGCGGCGGGGACACCGAGCTGCCCGTGTGTCTCGGGCAGCAGGACGTCGTCCATCGGCAGTCCGGTGCTCTCCTCGACGTCCGCCAAGAGGCGCGCCGCGGAGTTCGGCGGCATCCAGGGCGTGGTGGGCTCCCCGTCGGCCTCGGTCGGGTACCAGACGCTGATCATCAGCTCTCGGTAGGGGACCTCGGGTGCCCAAGGGTCCGTCCTGCTCTCGTCGACCACGTGCAGTTCCGTCGCGCCGATCGCGAAGTCTCCGGTCGGCGCGGGTATCGACAACGCGATCCGGTCCGCGTGCGTGGCGCCGCCGGAGACATCCCCGGTGGGACTCGCCCCGGCCGCGGCGGGTGCCAGCAGCGCCGTACCGGCCAGGAGAGCGGGCAGCAGCACCGCCGTCCGTACGCCGGTGCGGCGTGCACGGTGAATTCTCATGCTCCCAGTCAAGATCACCGGCGAGCCCCGCGACATCCGGGACGATCCGGATCGCGAGCCCCGGGTGCGCCTTACGGGCGCGATCGATGTGATCGGAGTACGGAGCCCGGGCGGCCGTCCGGGGCTCCGAAGCCGCCTGGGCGGGCCGTGATCGATCGGGGTTCCGCGGCGTCGCCGCGCGATCGTCGCTCTGGGTGCAAGTCCTGATACGTCAGTGGTCCGAGGGGCTTCCGAGGTATACGGCGCCGTGGTCGTCGTCGTGGTCGTGGTCGTGGTTTAGGGGGTGGTGGTTCGTCGGAGGTGTTCGGGGTCTGGGGACGGGGTTGGTGGGGAGTGGTGACGGTCTGTGGAGTTTCGGGCTGGTGGTGGTGGCTGGGTGGGGTGGTGGGTCACAGAGGGTGGGAGCGGTGGCGGGGGGTGGTTACCTTCGCTGGTGTTCGTCACGGTCTGGTCACGTGGTTGAAGGTTCCCGTTTCCCTGTGTGTGTGGTGCGGGTGCAGCCGATGTCCCCCCGCTCGGTTGTCTGGTGACTGTGGCCGTCTTCTTCCCCCGAGATGGTTGAGGAGAGTTCGTCCATGCTTCGTTTCACCGAGCTGTTCACCAACACCGACGCCAGGCCCGCTTCCCGGTCCGCCGGTGCCGTTGCCGGCACCACCGCTGAGGCTCCCCGTAGCGCCCGTTCCTCCCGTCGTGGTGTGGGTAAGGCTGTGGTGGCGTCGGTGTTGGCGGGTGCGTTCCTGGTGGGTGGTCAGCCGTTGGTGGCTGGTGCCGCCGAGGGTGACACGCCGGAGAACTTCGTGGAGGTCCAGGAGGGTGCCGGGTCGGTGTTGCCTGCGTTCTATGACAATCCCGCGCGTGGGTTGACGTCGTTGGTGAACGAGACCAAGGCGGAGGCCGATCGCCTCGCGGCGGAGGAGGCCGCGGCGGCGGAGGCGGCGGCGCGTCCGGACTTCGTGAAGCCGGCGGAGGGTACGTTCACCTCTGGGTTCGGTGGTCGTTGGGGTACGACGCATTATGGTGTCGATATCGCGAACGTGATCGGGACGCCGGTGGTCGCGGCGACCGAGGGCACGGTGATCAACGCGGGTCCGGCGACCGGGTTCGGTCAGTGGGTTCGGGTCCAGGCCCCTGACGGCACGATCACCGTCTACGGGCATGTGGAGTCGTTCACCGCCGCGGTCGGACAGAAGGTCGCCGCGGGCGATCAGATCGCCACGATCGGTAATCGTGGTCAGTCCACCGGCCCGCATCTGCACTTCGAGGTCCAGGTCGGCGGCCAGAAGATCGATCCCCAGCCCTGGCTCGCCGAGCGCGGCATCACCCTCCAGTAAGAACCGCCCGACCCGGCCACACACCCCACGCGCCCGCCAGGTTGCCCTGGCGGGCGCGTCGGCGTCTCCGACACCCGAGCCCCACCCGACGACATCCGACGACCTCGGAAGGAGCCCCGCAGCGAACCTTGTCGACGTCGACCGAGGACGCGGCCGGGGCTCGGCGCAGGCCGTGGCCCCGTCGGCGGCGTCTCCGGGGCCGCACTTCGGTGGGCGTCCGGGACCGCTGCCGCCAGGCGGCGTCTCGGTCAGCCGTGCGAACGTCGCGGGGCGTCGAAGGTGCGGTTGTCCTGGAAGGTTCCGTCACGGCGTCGGATCACCAGCTGACTGTCGCGGTCGGCTCGCGCCGCCCGGACGCCCTCGTCCACCGCCCTCGACTTGAGATGGTGGTTGGACAGCACCCTGCCCGCGCGGGTGACCCTCCAGTCCCCGCCGTGCGGGACGACGCCGTATCGCCTCCGTCGAGCCATGTCGTCACGCTCCTCTCGCGTCAGTGCCGGGCGTGGTCGTGACCGGCAACCACCGGCCTACCCCAGCCCGCCGTCGGACTAACCGACGACGGAGCGGGTCGGCGCCCGGCGGGCCTCGCTCGCCAGCGGTTCTCAGCCCGGGCACGGTGCGCGGAGACCGAGGCCGGCCTGGGCGGACGCGCGATGACGACAGCTTCCGAGAGCAACGCCGAGGACCCCGACGCGCCGTGGGGACGTTCCGCCGTCACGCCAGGTCGGTGTGGCGGCTGCCGCGCTCGCACGCGACGAGGTGGGCACTGCCCAGCCAGAGAGGACACCGCACCGGAAGAGGCGTCGGCTGCGCGTGGCCGGCCCGGCGAGGCTCCCGCAAGGCTCCTGAAGCCTGCGGGAAGCGATCGAGATCGCCGCCCCCGTGAGGGCCGGAGCGGCCCGGGACAGTCGGGCGAAAACCGGCGGGTCGCGTCGCGGCCCAGTGAGATCCGCCTGCGGCGATCGCGGCCGGATGAAGAACGCCGGCAGGCACGATGCTCGTCGTCACGCTACGACGGCGCCGCTCATGTCCGGCCGGTCGCCGACCCCACAGCCGCGGACCGATGCCTCTCGCGCAGCTCGTCGCCGGCACGTCACGTCCGACATCCGTCGCGAACTTCGCGGGCCGGCTCCCGCGCGCTCTGGGCGGAATGAGACTACGTCTGAGACCGCCTGGGCCGGGCGGGTGCTCCCCTCGCGGAGCGTCCGCCCGGTCTACGCTGGTCAGCGCTGCGGAAGCGGAGGGATTTGAACCCCCGGACCCGTGAAGGTCTCCCGCTTTCAAGGCGGGTGCATTCGGCCGCTCTGCCACGCTTCCTCTGTGCTGCAGAGTAGTCAATGCCCGCTCAGCTCCGTTCCCCGCCCAGCCGTTGCGTGACGCGCTCGAACACTCGGCCGAGGACGGCCTGTTCCTCGCCGTCGAGCAGGTCGATCAGATGCCTGCGGACGCCGTCGACATGGGTGGGGGCGGCCCTGGTCAAGACGTCGTGTCCGCGCTCGGTGAGCACGGCGAAGACGCCCCGGCCGTCGCTGGGGCATTCGATCCGATGGACCAGGCCCGCGTGCTGAAGGCGTGAGATCTGATGGGACACCCGGCTCTTCGACGAGGCCACCTCGGCGGCGAGTTCGCTCATCCGCATCCGGCGATCGTCACGTTCGGAGAGACGGACCAGGATCTCGTAGTCGGCCAGGGCCAGGTCGTGTGCGTCCTGCAGCTCTCGATGCAGGTGGTATTCCAACAGGGAGCTGCCGACGACGTAGTTCCGCCAGGCCCGCATCTCATCGTCGTCGAGCCATTTCGGCTCGACCCGCATTCCAGTTGTCACCACCCCAGGTTATTGGTTCCGGCCGAGGACACGACCCGCCGCCTCCGCACACAGTCACCGTTCAACTACTCTCCGCACATGTCCGGTGCGGGTAGAGGGTACGGATCGCAACGAATGGAGCAGGCCGACGCGACGGTGCTCCCGTCGTCGTGCCCAGGACGGTGTCGCCCCCGATCAACCGGCTCACCGCCGCGACGGTGTCCGAGCACACCGGTCCGGCCGACCCGATGACTCCCGTCAGACGGGCCGGACCAGCACAGCTGGCGCCGGTGCCCCCCGTCCCACGCGCTCCACGCGCCGTGGAAGGCGGCACCGCGGACGGCAGGCCGCGGCCGTCGATTGCCTGCGGGCTCGCGCCGGCGCGGTCGGACGGCGCTCGTGTCCTCGGCCGCCACCGCCCCTAAAGGTTCACCCGGCCGGCGTAGCGTCGAGAGGCGTCGAACGGCCTGCCCAGCAGGCTGCGGGCGGGCGCCTATGCCGTCGTCGATCGCCCGCCGGGCGGCGTGTGTCAGGACGCGGTGTCGGCTCAGCCGAGGCCCGTCAGCACGTCGACCCAGACGAGGTGGTGGTCGGAAGCGGAGTTGAGCCTGCTGAGGGCGGATTCCGGCACGGGCCAGAACACCCCGCTGCCGACCGGAACGAGACGCCGGGAGGGCAGCACGTAGTCGACCCGCAGGTTGCCCGGGCCCTCGTCGGCGAAGTCGGCGGTGTCGAACCACGAGAGGCCGCGATGCTCCCGGTTCGCGCCGCCCTGCTCCCAGGACGCGCGGATCGCGCCGAGGCTGCCCGGCCACGGGTCGATCAGGGTGGGTGCGGCCAAGAGCTGTGCGATCGCGCCTGGCTCGCCGTCTCCGTCCATCGGATCGGCGTTCTGGTCGCCCGCCACCACGAAACGTGCCCCGGCGGGCAGTCCGCCGCGGCCGCCCTCGTCGTCGTAGGCGTAATCGCCGCGGCCAGGCGTGACGTAGTCCGCCCAGAACCGGATCTCGTCGTGATTACGCAGCCGATTCCGCCGTTCGGGGCCGTCGAAGGCCGGGGGGGTGGGGTGAGAGACCAGGAAGTGCACGGTCTGTGAGCCGATGCGGATCGGCACGTCCCAGTGCGACTTCGAGGACAGCGGCAGGACGTCCAGCGCCTCGGGCGAATACCAGTCGCCGGGCTCCGGCGTCTCGACGTCGTCAGGCAGCAGCGCGCCGGGCATGTCCCGCCACCGGAAATGCTGGAAGGTGCGCACCGCGTCCAGGTCGATGGGATGGCGCGACAGGACGACCATGCCGTACTGCCCGGGGAACGCGCCGAACCCGAGCGCGTCGTCCGGCCCGCCGATCTCCCCGTCCCGATTGAGGTCGAAACCACTGGGCACCCCGGTGTTCACCGGCGCGGTGTAGGCGTACGGATATTCGATTCCGCGCGCGCCCCGCCGGCCGACGGCCAGATAGTTCCGCTGGAAGGCCTCGACGGCCGCGCCGCCCTCGACGTGGTCGAACTCGTTGAGCAGCACGACGTCGGGGCGGTTCCGCTGGATGACCTCGGCGATCTGGGCGGCCTGCGGATCATCGGGGGCGCTGAGGTCCGCGAGCAGATCCCCGTCGGCTGCCCGGTTCAGCGAGGCGTTGAAGGTCGCGAAGCGCGTCGCGCCGGGCAGCGCGGGGCGGGCGGCGCCGTCGACCGCCATGGTGCTCGTGTCCGGGCCCGTCGCGGGTGACGCCGTCGACGCCACGGCGGTCGCGCCGCCGGCGGCCGCTCCGATGCTGATCGCCACGGCACCGAGTATCGCCGCAGACCCCGCCGCACCGCGCCTGACTCGGAGACTCACAGCCGCTCCCGTACTCGTTCCACCCACCCCTCGATCACCCGACCGAGTGGCAGCCGACCTGGTCCGGTCGCGGCCTGACCCTGGCAGAACGACGCGACGCCCGGAAAACATGGAGGTGAACGATCGATGTGCTCCCCGGCACTCGATCGGTGTTGGACCGGACACGGCGGGATCGGTCATGCCAGGGCCGCCGAATCCGGCTGAGCGTCGCGGCCGCGGAACGGCCCGATCACCGGGAGCCGGCTCGGCACCGAGTCGAACAGATCGCTCGGTGCCGAGCCGTGATCAGCCGCGCAGGCCTCTTAGACGCCGCGCCCGACTCACGCCGCCGCGCGCGGTGACGAGGCCGACGGCCTCAGCTCGCGACCAGGTCGGCGCGGTGCGCCGACGCCGACGCCACGCGCGTCGTCGCCCGTATCTCGGCCCGCTTCGCACGCGGCGGCACCCCGTTCACCGTCTCGGTGCTCTCGCCGTACGCCGTGGTCACGTAGGCAACGGCCTTGGCGTTGCGCTCCAGAGCCACCCGGTCGACGTTGCCGAGGTCGTCGGCGGGGAAGTGGTAGTTCGGGTCGTAGGCCTCGCCCGCGACGCCGCCCCACTTCTCCGCCTGCTCCTCGGTCTTGAGTCCCTCGGCACCGGTGAACAGACCACCCGAGGGGATGCCGACCGCGATGAACTCGGCGTAGTCGGACCGCCCGCTGAAGTCCGCGCCCTCCGTCTCGATGCCGCCCTCGGCGAAGTAGTCGACGAAGGCCTGCTCGATCTGCGCCGATCCGTACGGACCCGGGGCGGACAGCCCCTCGGAACCGTCGCCGTCGAGGACGAAGTAGCCGGCGTTCGGCGAGCCGATCATGTCGAAGTTCAGGTACAGCGCGATGTCCAACTGCTGCTCGAAGTCCAGCGAACGGACGTACTGCGTGGAGCCGTGCAGACCGAGTTCCTCGGCGCCCCACCAGGCGAACCGCACCGCGTTGTCGACGTCCGGCGCGCCCCCGAGCTGGACGGCCGTCTCCAGCAGGGCGGCCGATCCGGTGCCGTTGTCGTTGATGCCCGCGTACACCGAGTCGAGGTGGGCCCCGGCGACCACCACGTTGTCGGTGCGGCCGGTGCGGGTCTGCGCGATGACGTTGCGGCTGGTCCTGGTCTCGAAGCCCGCGATCAGCTCCAACTCGACGTCAGCGCCCGCCTGAGACCACAGGGCGTCGCCGTCGGCGCGGGTCACTCCGCCGGTGGGGATGGTCGCCAACGACGGGTCCCCGAGCGTGCCGCTCAGCGCACCATCGACATTGTTGGCGATCAACGCCGCGGCCGCACCCGCCTCGGAGGCGAGCCGCGCCTTCAACGCGAAGTCGCATTCACCGCGACGAATCAGCAGGACGCTGCCCTCGGCGTCGACGCCCGCGTAGTCCTCCGGGGCGCAGCCGAGCTCCGAGCCCGCCGGGAGCACCGCCAGCGGCGCGGTGAGACCGCCCTCGGCCGTGCTCGGGGTGAACTCCAGCGCCTCCAGGTCCACACTCTCGCCCGCCACGGCGAGGCGTTCCGTCGAGGCGACGAAGAGCTCGTAGTCGAACTCGGGCGTGCTCACGTCGTAGCCCGCGGCCCGCAGCCTGCCGACCACGTAGTCGATGCTGGCGTCGTAACCGGGTTCGCCGTCCGCCCTGGTGCCGCCGTTCTGCTCGGCGATGCGCTGTAGGGCGATCAGGTGGCGATTGACCCCGGTCAGCTCGACCGCGTTCGCCACGTCCTGCGGCAGCGAGCGCACCGCGAAGGCCTCCTGCGGGTCCGCGACGGCGGGCGAGCCCACGAGCCCGAGGCCGACGCACGCGGCGAGGACGACGGCGGCGGGTCTGGCGCCGCTTCTGGTGACCGACATAGACGATTCCCCTCAGTGTGGCCGACACGGCTGTGCGACGAGCAGTGGACGGCGACCGCTCCGTCGGAGGTCACGCTCGTAGAACGGATCGGCCACCGCTGGTCACCTTCGTCGGTGGATCTGAGCGAGTCAAGGGTGATCGCGCCGTGTCCGCACCCCGAGAACCGCCGCGCACCCCGCGAATCCCTCGACCTCCGTCGTCCACCCGGGCCGCGACACCTGAAACCGCTCGGCGGTGAGCAGCAGCCGCTGCTCGGTGCTCCGGTCCCCTCGAAGCACGAACTCCTCCGTTCCGTCCGGCAGGTAGCCGAGCCTGCGACTGACGGCGAGCGACCTCGGGTTGCCGTCGACGACCGCGGACCTCGCCCGACGGGCGCCGAGGTGATCGAAGGCGAACATCAGCACGGCGGCCCGCATCTCCGTGCCGTAACCCTGGCCCTGGCTGCGGGCTCCCAGCCAGGAGCCGGTGGCCACGGTGTGCAGCACGGCCAGGTCGTCGGCGGCGAGGCCCTGGGTGCCGATGACCCGGCCCTCTCGTCTGACCAGGAAGTTCAGTCGCCACTGCTCCGGCCGAAGCGCGGCCCGTTGCGACCAGTGGAACTGCAGGATCGATCGACCGAATCGGTCGGTCGGGATGTCGGTCCACGCCTCGCGGAACGGCATCTCCGAGGGCGGGTGGATGCCGGCCTCGGCTTCGGCGACGAGTTCGAGCAGTCCGGCGTCGTCGTCAGGGCGCAACTCCAGACGGGGCGTGCGCAGCACGAGATCCCGCAGCGGCCACGGATCAGGACTCATGAGGACGGATCATCCCGCGAGTACCCCGATTCCTCGACGTCGTTTCCGGGCCCGGCGAGCGTCGGACCGCTTCAACCCGGCCGCAGCAGCTAGCGTCGTGGGATGCGAGCGATCGTCATCCGGGAGCCAGGCGGCCCCGACATGCTGGAATGGGTCGACCACCCCGATCCGAGCCCCGCGGCGGGCGAGGTCGTCATCGATGTCACGGCGAGCGCAGTCAACAGAGCCGATCTGATGCAACGACAGGGCCTCTACGATCCGCCGCCCGGCACCACCCCCATTCCGGGTCTGGAGTGCTCCGGGGTGATCAGCGCGCTCGGCTCGAACGTGACCGACTGGCGGGTGGGCGACGAGGTCTGCGCGCTGCTGGCAGGCGGCGGCTACGCCGAACGGGTGGCGGTGCCTGCGTCCCAGGTGATGCCGGTGCCACGCGGCGTCGACCTGGTCACCGCGGCGGGCCTGCCGGAGGTCGCCTGCACCGTGTGGTCCAACGTGGTCGGCGTCGGCAGGCTGACGGCCGAGGACGTGCTGCTGGTGCACGGCGGGGCGAGCGGCATCGGCACCTTCGCGATCCAGCTCGGCAAGGCACTCGGTGCGACGGTCGCGGTGACGGCGGGCTCCCCAGACCGGGTGGCGCGCTGCCGGGAGCTCGGGGCGGATGTCGCGATCGATCATCGCCGGGAGGACTTCGTCGCCGAAGTGCGTCGCGCCACCGCCGGGCACGGCGCGGACGTCGTCTTGGACAACATGGGCGCGAAGTACCTGAGCCGCAACATCGACGTCCTCGCGGCGGACGGTCGTCTGGTCGTCATCGGAATGCAGGGCGGACGCAAGGCGGAGCTGGATCTCTCCGCGCTGCTGCCCAAGCGGCTGAGCATCAGCGCGACGGGGCTGCGGTCCCGTCCGGTGTCCGGCCCGAGCAGCAAGGCCGTGATCGTCGCGGACGTCGTCGAGCGGCTGTGGCCGATGGTGGAGGACGGGAGGATTCGGCCGATCGTGCAGGATCGCGTGCCCCTGACCGAGGCGGGCCGTGCCCACGAGCTGCTGGAGTCCGGCGGCGTGGTCGGCAAGCTGCTGCTGGTCCGCTGAGCCGCGCCCGATCACGACCTCCGGTCGTCGGCGGACTCGGCCGGTGTTGCTCGGTCGGCGTCAGATCCGCACGACGGCGACGGCCAGCCCGGCCGTCCGGTCGCGATGAAATCGCAGGCCGAACTCCCGTGACCACCGGTCGAGCACCGCCCGCCCGCTCTGCGGGTCCGCGTCGTCGCCCACCAGGACCGTCGCGCCGGGTGACAACGCGCCGCGCAGCACCGGCAGCGCGGGGTACCTGGACAGGTCCGTCTCGGGAACGCCGTCCGCGATCGGCGGGCCGTCCACGAGCAGCAGGTCGACGAGCCCGTTGCGATCGACGAAGGACGTGACCATCTCGAAGACGACCGACGGCTCGTACCAGGAGAGCCCGCCGACGGCGGCCGGATGCGCCGCCAGCGGCGTGTGCACCACCCGCGCCACCTCGGAGAGTCGTTCTCGCCGCAACTGGCTGGTGACGAACGCCGCCGCCCGTTCGTCGTGCTCCAAGGCGAGCAGCCTGCCGAAGCCCCGTCTGCTCAGCAGCCGGGCCAGCAGGATCGAGGAGGAGCCGCTGCCGCACTGGACCACGACGCTGCGGTCGCCGATCAGCACCTCGTCCAGCAGGGCGACGATCGCGGTCGGGCGCAGCGAGCCCGCCGGAAACGGCAGGTAGTCCGTGAGCAGCGGTCCGAGCCGCTGCCAGGCGGCGAGGTCGGCGACAGCCTGCGAGGCGAAGCCGTCCACCGATCACCTTCCCCCTGGTCGCACGCCATGCGGCGTGGATGTCCGTCACTGCCCGCGGTCGGCACCGCAGCCTGACCACCGTCATTCAATCGCACCCGTCGACGGCCCGACCATCATCCGATCCGGGATGCGCCCAGAAGCATCAACGCAGGCAGGCTTATGCGCGCCGAGGTACACCGAGCGGAACCGGATCACCGAGGACGACGCCCGAAAGGATCAACGAATATGCCCGGACGGCAGGGCCTGCCGCACCGGCCACGGGTTCTGCTCGGCCGAGGAGAATCCGGCCGCAGACGTCAGCCGAGTTCGTCGACCGCCCCGAGGAGCCGCTCCACCTCGACGGTCGTCGTGTAGTGCGCGAGGCCGATCCGCACCGCGCCGCCGACCTCGCCGACGCCCAACACCGCGAAGACGTCGTGCGTCCCCGGATCGGAGAAGGCGCACACCCCGCCGCGCAGCAGATGGTCGACGACGTCGCGCGCCTTCATCCCGTTCACGGTGAACGCCATCGTGGGCACCCGGCGCATGGCGTCGCCGATCACCATCACCTTCGGCAGCGCGCGTAAGCCGGTCGTCACGCCGGCCAGCAGCCCGGCCTGGTAGGCCTTCACCGATCCGAGCGAGGTCAGCAGCCGCTCGCGCCGAGGTCCCTTCGCCGTGTCGTCGAGAGCCGCCAGGTAGTCGACGGAGGCGACCAGCCCGGCCAGCAGCGGGTAGGCGTGCGGCCCCAGCTCCAGTCGTTCCTGGCCACGCGCGGCCGGGTCGAGCGAGACCGAGGACCACCGGTCGAGCAGCGCCGGATCGCGGAACACCAGGGCTCCGACGGGCGGACCACCCCAGGACGTCGCCGACACCGCCACGACGTCGGCCCCCATCGCGGTGATGTCCAGCGGCAGAAACGGTGCGGCGAAGGAGGCGTCGACCACCACGAGCGCGTCGACGGCGGAGGCGAACTCGGCGATCTGACGGATGTCCGGCCTGGTGCCGACGGCGCCGGAGGCCGCGGTCACGGCCACCACCTGGGTCCGTTCCCCGATCAGCTCCCGATACTGCCATTCCGGCAGCTCGCACGTCTCGATGTCGACCTCCGCCCAGCGGACGGCGGCCCCGCTGCGTTGAGCGGCCCGTCGCCACGGCGCGACGTTCGCGGGATGGTCGAGACGGGAGACGATGACCTCGTCGCCCAGGACCCAGTTCTCCGACACCACCTCGGCCAGCCGTTGCAGCAGCACGGCCGCGCTGGGACCGAGGACGACCCCCGCCGGGTGGGCGCCCACGAGATCGGCGATCGAGCGGCGCGCCGCCTCCAGGATCGCCGCGGAGCGCTGTGATGCGGGGAACAGACCACCCGGGCCGGAGACGGGTGCCCGGAGCGCGGTGGCGACGGCGGTGGCGACCTGCTCCGGCACCTGCATGCCCGCGGGCGAGTCGAGATGCACCCAGCCGTCGCCCAACGCGGGGAACAGCCCGCGCACTCGTGCGACGTCGAACGCCATGGGACCACCGTACGGAGGCGGCGCCAGTGGCTTCTGCGCGGGTCAGGGCCGGTGAGCGACGACGGAGGCGTGTCTCGGCCCGGTCGGGTGGCACGCCGTCGGCGGGTGTCGGCGAGAAGGGGCGCGGAGGGCGGGCCTCGGGAGCGTTCGCGCAGGTCGACCGGTGCTCCGATCCCCGAGGGGGTGCGGTGCTCGACGGTGCCGACGCGGAGGCGAGCCCGGCTCGTCTCTTCGGCGGGCCGCCGCACCGTCGACGGGCCGCGGGTCCAGGATGGAGACATGAGTCGCGAGAGGGAGAACGGACAGGACCACCCCGACCAGGTGGACGCCGACGAGCGGCACCGGGTCGTCCTCATCGGCGACGACGGCCTGCCGTTGGAGCCGGACGAGGGTGTCGAGGCCGACGCCGACGATCTCGGTCGCCACGACGGGGAGCAGATCGCCGACCTGGTGGAGCAGCCCGCGAAGGTGATGCGCATCGGTACCATGATCAAACAGCTGTTGGAGGAGGTCAGGACCGCGCCGCTCGACGAGGCGAGCCGCAGCAGGCTCCGCGAGATCCACGTCTCCTCGATCAAGGAGCTGGAGCAGGGCTTGGCACCCGAGCTGGTCCGCGAGCTGGAGCGACTGTCCCTGCCCTTCGCGGAGGAGTCGGTCCCGTCGGAAGCGGAGCTGCGGATCGCCCAGGCGCAGCTCGTCGGCTGGCTCGAAGGCCTGTTCCACGGCATTCAGACGGCCTTGTTCGCCCAGCAGATGGCGGCCAGGGCACAACTCGAGCAAATGCGTCGCGGAGCGCTGCCGCCGGGGACCAAGGCCACCGAGCCGGGTGAGTCCAGTCCCCTGCGGGGCATGGGTCAGTACCTGTGACCCCGCCCAAGCCTCGCAACACAGTGCTCAATGGTCACCCATACAGGTGATCCGAAGGAGTGACGGGAGCGTGACCTACCGGCGACGGACCACACACACCGTCGCCGGTACTCTCTCCCCCGTGCAGGCAACCAGCACGCGTGAGCGTTCGACCGAGCCGCCCCAGCCCTCTTACCGAAGCTGGAGTCGCGCCTTCAGCGACCTGCGCCGAGGATGGCAGCAGCGCCCGTTGTGGGGCTACCTCGGCTGGCAGGACATCAAGCAGGGCTACAACCGCTCGGTGATCGGCCCGCTGTGGATCACGATCAGCATGGCGGTCACGGCATTCGCGCTCGGCGTCCTCTATTCGACGTTGTTCAATCAGGACCTCGCGACGCACCTGCCGTATCTGACGGTCGGCTTCATCGTCTGGAACTTCATCGCGGGCAACGTCAACGAAGGCGCCTCGGTCTTCATCGCGAACGAAGGGCTGATCAAGCAGCTCCCGGCGCCGTTGTCGGTGCACGTGTATCGACTGGTGTGGCGGCAGATGCTGTTCTTCGCCCACAACCTGGTCGTCTACGTCATCCTGATGTTCATCTTCCCGAAGCCGCTGGGCTTCCACAGCCTGATGGCCGTTCCCGCGTTCGCCGTCCTGGCGGTCAACGCGATGTGGATGGCGATCCTGGTGGGCATCATCTCCACCCGGTTCCGGGACATCCCGCCCGTCACCGGCAGCCTCATGCAGCTGCTGTTCTTCATGACGCCGATCGTGTGGAACTACTCGATCATCGCCGACCGCAGCGAGGAAGTGGCCGCCCAGCTCTGGGTCGTGCAGCTGAACCCGTTCCTTCACTTCCTGGAGATCATCCGCCAGCCGATGCTCGGCGAGTGGGCCTCGTGGCACCACTGGGCCATCGTCGGAGGCATCACCGTCCTCGGCTGGGGAGCAGCCCTGGTCATCCTGCGCAACTACCGTGCCCGTGTGTCCTACTGGGTCTGAGTGAGGCCGTAACAAGTGGTCAGCATCGATGTCTGGAACGCTTCGGTCGACTTCCCCATCTTCGACGCGAAGTCCCGTTCTCTGAAGAAGGCCGTGCTCAACAAGGCGGGCGGCAGAATCGGCACCGACACGAAGGTGCCGCAGATCGAAGCGCTACGCGATATCAACCTGTCGCTCGGCGACGGCGATCGCGTCGCGCTGGTCGGCCACAACGGCGCGGGGAAGTCCACCCTGCTGCGGCTGCTGACCGGCATCTACGAGCCCACCAAGGGCCATTCCCAGATCGTCGGAAAGGTCGCTCCGGTCTTCGACCTCGCCGTGGGAATGGACCCGGAGATCTCCGGGTACGAGAACATCATCATTCGCGGCCTGTTCCTCGGAATGTCGCGCAGGCAGATGGAGAAGCGGACCGACGAGATCGCCGAGTTCTCCGAGCTGGGCGATTATCTGGCGATGCCGCTGCGCACCTACTCCACCGGCATGCGCGTCCGGCTGGCGCTCGGCGTGGTCACCTCCATCGACCCCGAGATCCTGCTGCTGGACGAAGGCATCGGCGCGGTCGACGCCGCGTTCCTGGAGAAGGCGCGCGACCGGCTCAACGACTTGGTCAAGCGATCCGGAATGCTCGTCTTCGCCTCGCATTCCGACGAGTTCCTCGTCGAACTGTGCAACTCGGCGATCTGGATGGACAAGGGTCGTATCCGCGAACACGGTTCGCTGCGCGAGGTCCTCACCCACTACAAGGGCAAGGACCCGTTCGAGAGTCTGAGCCCGGAGACCATGGCGCGCATCAGCTCGCCGATCACGGCGAACGGTACAGGTGAGCAGGCATGACCAACGGCACTCCCTCGTCCGCGGGCGCCGACGAGCACGCGGGCGAGGCCTCTACGCTGCCGCCCGGATCGGTGGTGGCGGTCATCGTCACCCGGCATCGCGCCGAGCTGCTCGCCGACTCGCTGAAGGTGATCGCCGCGCAGACCCACCGCCCCGACCACGTCATCGTCGTGGACAACGGCCCTGATCAGCCCGCACGGGCGATCGTGGAGTCCTGCCCGCTGCCTACCACCTACCTCGTCTCACACCGCAATCTCGGCGGTGCGGGGGGCTTCGCGCTCGGCATGCTGCATGCCCTGTCGCTGGGAGCCGAATGGGTGTGGCTCGGCGACGACGACGGCAGGCCCGGCGACGAGACCGCGCTGGAGACCCTCATGTCGGAGGCGGAGCAGCGCAGGCTGGCCGTCGTGTCGCCGGTCGTGGTCAACATCGACGACCCGGACCTGTTGGCCTTCCCGCTGCGCCGGGGGCTGACCTGGAAGCGACGCAGGCGCGAGCTGGGCACCACGTTCCTGCCGGGCATCGCCTCGTTCTTCAACGGCGCGCTGTTCCGCGCGAACGCCCTCGACGTGGTCGGCGTGCCCGACTACCGACTCTTCTTCCGCGGCGACGAGGTGGAGATCCACCGCCGGGTGGTGCGCTCCGGGCTTCCGTTCGGCACCTCGCTGCGGGCGACCTTCGTACACCCGGACGGCTCCGCCGAGTTCAAACCGATGCTCGGCGGCCGGTTCCACGCGCAGGACCCGGAGGACCCGGTCAAGCGCTACTACACCTACCGCAACCGGGGCTATCTGCTCTCCCAGCCGGGCATGCGCAGGCTGGGGCTGCTGGAGGTCTTCCGCTTCGGCCTGTACTTCCTCGCCGTCCGCCGCGATCCGAAGGCCTTCGGTCAGTGGGTGAGGCTCGTCCTGCAGGGACGCCGGGAGCACTTCTTCCGCAAGTAGGCCGCCGCGACGACTCGGGGCCGTCTCGTCCACATCGACGGGGCGGCCTCGTCGTTTCTCTTGTCTCCGTCGACAGCGGCGGTCGTGTCGACCGCGACGCGAGCAAGGCGGACATGCGGTGATGCCGTGCCGTGCGGGTGACCGAGATCGCCGCGCCCGACGCGGCCGACCCGGCGCGGAATCGGGGCACGGCTTTGCGCCCACGGTGAAAACCGCTGCGGCTCGCCAGGCCGATGAGGTCTGATGGCGCCCATGAGCACTTCTGGGCAGGCCTTGATCCTGCATCCCGTCAACGGCGGCGGCCCCCTCACCATCGCGGTGTCCGAGGAGGCGGCGCAGGAACTGCGAACGGGGCTGGTCGAACTGGTCCGCAACGGCGCGACCGAGGTCGTGCCGACCCAGGACGGCGGGGAGGTCGTCGTCAACTTCGCGCAGCTGGTGACGGCGCATCTCAGCGCTCTGGGCCGGGGCACCGCCGCCTACGGCAGGCCTGCGAAGACGGACTAGGGGCGCAGGCCCGGTTCACGAGACGAGCCTGCGGCGGTACCGGTCAGCGGGACGGTCGCGGTCCTCTCGTAGCGAGGCCGCGACGGCCGGTCCGCCCTCGACGTCGCATCGCGGACGGTGCGGCGCGCCCACCACGCATCGCTCTACAACAGGATCGGACCCACGATCACGCGGTGCGCAGGTCGCCGCCTCAGGCCGCCGCGAGCCGGTCGGCGACGCCGCGGGGCTCGCGGCCGAGGAGTTCGGCCAGCAGGGGGTCGGCGGTGGCGAACCAGCCTGCGCGGCCCGCCTGGTACCAGGTGAGCATGAGTCGGGCGGCCTGCTCCGGAACGCCGGTCCTGATCTGATCGGCGACCCACTGTTCGTCCTCCACGACGACGCGCTCGATGTGGCGGCCGGTGAGATCGGAGGCGATCTCGGCGAGATCGCCGAAGGTGACGGCGGTCGGCGCGGTGAGGGTGACCGGCCCGTCGAAGGAACGGTCACCGGCAAGGATGACCGCCATGGCCTCGGCGACCTCGGCACGGTCGGTGTACGGAACGGGCCCGTCCGCCGGCAGGGCGATCTTCCCAGTCCGTCGCCACGGGCCGAGCGTCTCCGCCAGCGTGCCGTAGGCGCCGTTGCGCAGCGCGGTCCAGGCCACCGGCCGTTCGGCGAGGATCGCCTCGGTCGCGATGTGGATCTCCGACGGCCGGTACGGATTCCCGGGGACGGCGGCCTGCTGGCTCGTGTAGAGGATCCTTCGGGCGCCCGCCGCGACGGCGGCGTCGACGGCATCGCGATGCAGGGACACCAGGTCGGCCGACGGGTCGTTGCCGGACACCAGCAGCACCTGTTCGGCTCCCGCGAAGGAGTCGCGCAATGCGGCGGGGTCCTCGTAAGAGCCCTGCCGGACCCGGACGCCGCGGTCGGCCAGGTCCCGCGCCCTCGCCGCGTCACGGACACTGACGCCGATCCGGTCGGCGGGTAGCCGCTTGAGGAGGTGCTCGACGGTGGCACGCCCCAGCCCGCCGGTCGCACCGGTGATGATGATCATTATCATCTCCCCTTCCTCGCGCGTTCGCGCCGCATCCACCCTGGTGGTAGCAGGCACGACAACTTGACCAGGTAGGTCAAATTCGCTCCTGGCGGCCACCGTAGGTAATCTGACCCGGTGAGTCAACTTCTGCGGACGAGGGGCGGTGCGAGACCGTGAGCACCGTGGAGGGCGCGGTCCCGGCGAAGGCCCGACTGCGCGCCGACGCCAGGCGCAACTCCGAACAGATCCGCTCCGCCGCGATCGGTGCCTTCCAAGGACGAGGCCTGACCGTGCCGCTTGAAGAGGTCGCCAAGGCGGCAGGAGTGAGCAAGGCCACCGTCTTCAACCGGTTCGGCGGCCGGATCGGCCTCATCGAGGCCGTCATCGAGGAGGTCGTCGCGACGGAGCTGTTCGCCGTCATCGACCACACCCGGTCCGTCGACGACGTCGACGAGCGGATCGCGTACTACCTCACCGCCATACGCGACCTCCAATACCGCCAGCCGGCCGTCAACGACGTCCTGTTGCAGACCTATCCGCACTCACGACAGCTCATGGAGATCTGCCGGGCCGGTACCGAGATCAACGACGAACTCGTCGCCGCAGCGCGGACGACCGGCGCGCTGCGGCCGGAGTTCACGGCGGGCGACCTCCACGCGCTCGTCGTCGACAACGCCCTCGCCCTCAAGCACGGCGAGCTGCCTCCGCGCGGCGACTACGACCGCCGAACCGCCTACCTCCTGGACGGAATCCGAGTGCGCGGGCCCGACTCGGACGGACGATGACGACGCCGTCGCCCGAGACGGCGCGGTCGAGGCCGGTTCGACGCGAACCACCCAGGTGACCCGGGCCTTCGCTCCAGCCCGGACGCGGACCGGATGTGGCGAGATCACCGAAACACGATCGGCGTGGCAGGGGCGCGCGTCCGACACCGACCTCTGCACGGGTCGGCCCGCCGACACGACGAGGCGGTGGCGACCGGATGTCACTCCGGTCGCCACCGCCTCGGCAGAGTTTCAGACGTCGGCGCGGGTCAGTCGCCGAAGACCCGCTTCCACGAGTCGGCGCTGGTCAGCTCCGGCATGGCGTCCCGATAGGCACGCTTGAGCCGAGGCCACTCACGCATCAGGCGCCGGTAGTTGTTGATCACCTGCGCGCCCAGCTTGCGGAACTCCTCCGGGTCGCGGCGGCGGAACGCCACCCCGGAGCCGTCCGCATTGGACACGGTCGCACTGTCCAGCGATCCCAGCAGGAACCACAGCGCGCTGCTCGACGGCACGTTCATCTGCGGCCGTTCCTTGGCCGCCGTCTCCGGCGCACGCAGATTGTGCAGCAGCGCCTTCGAGGCACGTGCCGCGATGACCACCGGATTCACCGGCGGCTTCAGCATCGCCTCGGCCCGGACCATGTCGAAGGTCGGCGGCGGGAACTCCCGCGACGAGGGCAGCACCTGGGCGTCGCTGTAGTTGTTCCGCAGTTCCCGGACCTCGGGCAGCGCCGTGCGCAGCGACTCGACCAGACCGTCCGGGCCCGCCAGGAAGTCCTCGATCGCCTTCTGCTGCACCGCGACGGTGGAGTACTCCATCGACAGCAGGTGCCGCAGCGACAGCTTGAGTCCCTGCTTGAGCAGGGTCCGCCGCACGTCATAGGGGCTGTGCAGCGCCGCGAGGATCAGCCGATTGCGGGTGTGGAAGTAGGCCGTCCAGTCCGTGGCGTCGTTCTTGTCCGTCCACGGCATGTGCCAGACCGCCGAGCCCGGCAGGCTCACCGTCGGGAAGCCGTGCTCGGCGGCCCGCAGCGAGTACTCCGCGTCATCCCACTTGATGAACAGGGGCAGCGGGTAGCCGGTGCGCTCGATGACCTCACGGGGGAAGTTGCACATCCACCAGCCGTTGTAGGTGGCGTTGATCCGGCTGTGCAGCTCCGGCGTCTCGCGCAGCGACTCCTCGCCGAAGTCGTGGTCCACGACGGCACCGGGCGCGGGCCGCCAGAAGCAGCTGTTGAGGTCGACGACCTCGCCCATGCTGTGCAGCCGAGCCCTGGCCTGCAGGTTGAGCATGTGGCTGCCGACGACCACCGGCTGCGCCAGCGCCCTGGTGAAGGCGTTGGAACGGAGCACCGAGTCGGGCTCCAGACGGATGTCGTCGTCCATCAGCATGACCTGATCGACGTCGGTGTGCTCGATCGCCTCGTAGAGGCCTCGGGTGAAGCCGCCGGATCCGCCGAGGTTCTCCTGCTCGATGACCTCCAGCCGGTCGCCGAGCAGCTTGGCCGCCTCCGCGAAGCCCTCGGTCTCCCGGACCTTCACATTGCCCTGGTCGGCGACGAACACCTTCTGCACGACGTCGAGCACGTCCCGGTCCTCACCGAGCGCGCGCAGCGCGATCACGGCGTCGACGGGACGCATCGTCGTGATGCCGATCGCCATCTTCTGCCGAGGAAGGTCCTCGTCGGTGGTCCAGGCCGCGTCCTTGATCTGAAGCGCGGTCTCGTCGGTGAAGACGTCGAACCAGATCCAGCCGCCGTCCTCGAACGGCGCGAGGCTGACCCGGATCTCGACCGTGCTCCACGCCTTGGCGCTGCGGACCGGATGGCCTTCCAGGTGCACGATGTCGCCGCTGGGCTTGGACCGGTACAGGTCGACGCGGCCGGTGCCCTTCACGGACAGGCGCAGCGTCACCTCGTTGACGCGGGTCCACCGCTTCCAGTAGCTGGCGGGGAAGGCGTTGAAGTACGCCGCGAACGACACCTTCGCCGACGGGGGCACCGTCGCCGCGTGCCTGCCGGAGACGTGCGTGTGCAGGTTCTCCGGCTCGTCGAGGTACAGCGGACGGACGTCGAGCGGGTCCTCGTCCCTCGGCAGGATGAGCCGTTGCAGCACCTGCGCCGGCTGGACACCGGAGCGGCTGCTCACCCGGACCGAGGTCTGGTCGCTGACCTTGCTGTCGGCGTCGGCGGCGGGCACGGACTCCACCGACTCGCCTGCGGCGGGCGCGGAGTCGTGCTGGCGGGTCGCCTTCGGCTGCCCGGGTTGCTCGGTCACGTCTCAGTCCTCCAACGAGCCGTCGAGCGAGCGGCCCTCGGTGAAGTAGGGGGCGATGCGGTTGTCGAACATGCTCAGCGCCGAACCGATGGCCATGTGCATGTCCAGGTACTTGTAGGTACCGAGCCTGCCACCGAAGAGGACCTTGCGCTGCTTCGCCTCCTGCTTCGCCAGCTCGCGGTACTTCTCGAGCTTCGCCCGGTCCTCGGCGGTGTTGATCGGGTAGTACGGCTCGTCCTTCTCCTCCGCGAAGCGGGAGAACTCTCGTACCACGACGGTCTTGTCGGTCGGGTACTCGCGCTCCGGGTGGAAGTGCCGGAACTCGTGGATGCGGGTGTAGGTGACGTCCTCGTCGGCGTAGTTCATCACCGGGGTGCCCTGGAAGTCGCCGATGGGCAGGACCTCCTGCTCGAAGTCCAGTGTCCGCCAGGACAGCGCGCCCTCGGAGTAGTCGAAGTAGCGGTCCAGGGCGCCGGTGAAGACGATCGGAGCGCCCTCGGGCAGCTGGTCGCGCACGTCGAAGAAGTCGACGCCCAACCGGACCTCGATGTTCTCGTGCTCGGCCATCTTCTCCAGCCACGCGGTGTACCCGTCGACGGGCAGACCCTCGTAGGTGTCGTTGAAGTACCGATTGTTGAAGTTGTAACGGACGGGGAGGCGCGAGATGATCGCCGCGGGCAGGTTCTTGGGGTCGGTCTGCCACTGCTTGGCGGTGTAGCCGCGGACGAACGCCTCGTACAGCGGACGACCGATCAGCGAGATCGCCTTCTCCTCGAGGTTGGCGGCCTCCTTGGTGTCGATCTCACCCGCCTGCTCGGCGACGAGCGCCTTGGCCTGGTCGGGGGTCAGGTACTCGCCGAAGTACTCGCAGATCGTCGCCAGGTTGACCGGCATGGGGAAAACGCGACCCTGGAAGATCGTGAACACCCGGTGTTGGTAATCCGTGAAGTCGGTGAACTGGTTGACGTAATCCCACACGCGCTTGTTGGAGGTGTGGAACAGGTGTGCCCCGTAGCGGTGCACCTCGATCCCGGTCTCGGGCTCGGCCTCTGAATAAGCGTTGCCCCCGATGTGCTCACGGCGATCGAGCACCAGTACCCGCTTGTTCAGCTGGGTGGCGGCCCGCTCGGCAACCGTAAGGCCGAAGAAACCCGAACCCACAACGATCAAGTCATAGCCATCAAAGCTCACGGTCGTCGAGAGTACTAATAGCGCCGTCGACGCATGAACCCACCGTCTCCTCACGGGCCGTCCGTCCGGATGACGGCTGCTCGGAGAGCACGAGCCGGGAACGGGCCGGGCAGCGGAGATCCCCCGGCTCGATTCGGCGCGCATCGACACCCGACTGCGGCACCACCTGCCGGTTCGCCAGACGCCCGCCATCCTGGATCGATTCCGGCGGCGGATGCCGGAGTCGAGACACGGCGGACTCGACGGCGACCGTCGGCGAGCGGCCGGTCGAGCGCGTCGACGCCCTCGACGGACCGATTCGACCGATCTCGACCGGATCACCGAACTCTCCCGGCAACCGATCACAGCCGCGCAACCGATCACGACGCGACAGTCGCCGACGAAGCAGGCCGAGGACATCGAATCGACTCGACCGCATTTCACCGCCACTTCACGAGTCGAGAAGTACCCGGACGATCACCTTCCGTGACAATGAATGCGTCGAAAAATCAATATCCGAAGTGGAACAGCACCTGCGATCGCGGCAGTGCACACCGAAGCGCACTCGGCGCGGCCCGCGACGGAGGCGACTCGGTGCACCGGGATGACATCGATGCTCGTCGCCCGACACCCGAAGAATGGACGGTCCCGACGTCCACCGGCCACGCCAGCCGATTCATCACGACCCGGTTCTCGGGCTTCCCCATGCCGCCGCGGGTACCCGGCGGGCTCGCGGCGAACGACCGGACCGGTCGCAGAGGATCATCACGGCGAAACCGAGCACTCCGTGCCACGGCGGTGCGCAGGCTGCGATCGGGCGATCTGGTCGGCGGGAGCGCTCGAATAGAACCGCCTCGATTTCGCTCTCGACCGCTTTCCCCGTCCGGCCGCGACGACTCGGCTCGACGACGATCGCCGTCCTGCCGCCATACGACCAGCGGCGGACTCGAGCGCGAAGCCCGGCGGCACGCCGCCACGCCACCCCCGGCTGCTTCGAAGACGCGTCTGCCGACGATGCCCGGCTACGGAGAACCGGCAGGTCGACGGCGAGCGGTCAGCCGCGAGACGGGTGTCGGGTCGTGCCTCGCCCACCGCGTCGAGGACATCCGAAGAGAAGACGGTCGCCGGTCCCCTCGAGAATCACGACAGGCATCCGACGAGTGGGCCGGTCCCGTCGATCGTGCACGACAGCGCCCTTGCCGAGGAATCCGTCGAGCCGTGCCGAGAATCGTCGTGACATGCCGATCGTGAACTCGGGCGACGTGTCATGCCTGCGACGTCGGTACCGGTTCGTCCTGTGTCATGCGCCGGGATGAACCACGGCGGGAATAACCGAGATCGATCAGCACCCCGGCCGGCGGAAGTCCGTGCCGGACGAATGCGTCCCGGATCGCCTCGGCATGGGAGTCGACCAGGAGAAACCGTCGGGACGACGTCCCGGATCGGCGAAGATCGACCTCCCGCGGGAGTCCGTCACCGTCTCGACGCGGGAAACCAGACCGGTCGACAGGTCGCCCGTGAACCGCCGGCCGACATCGTCGGGTCCCCGACGTCCACCACATCGGAAGGCGCGATGATCGTCTGCGGACCGCGGCGGGATTACCCACCGTGACAGGGCGCGTCGACTCGTTCCGTCTTCTCCATACTCAGAACGGCGGCGACCGCGAGCAGGCCAGGTATCCGGCCCCATACCGTCGCCCCGTGGATCGCCCTGCGAGATCACCGAAACGCTGCTCACCGACCGTAGGCCGATCATCGCGGCGAACGGCTCCACCGACGACCGGGGCTCGACGGGCCGACGGGTCGACGGGCGTTCCTCCGCGAATCCGCAACGCGCTCCCGAGACGGCCGTCTTCCTGTCTGCCGCCGATACTCCGGGCACCAGCCTGCCGCCGCGTCTCCCGCGCGGGAGACGGCAGAGCCTCCACGCCGCGCGCCCGCGGTCACAGCCCGACCGCCGCCACCACTCGATCCCCGAGATGCCGGGCGATCTCCAGCGCGCTGGTGGCCGCGGGCGACGGCGCGTTGAGGACGTGCACCTGTCGCTTCCCCGTCTGCACGAGGAAGTCGTCGACCAGGCGACCGTCCGGCAGCACGGCCTGCGCCCGCACCCCGGCAGGATGCGGGACGAGATCCTCGGCCCGGATCGCGGGCACCAGCCGCGCCAGATCCCGAGCGAACCGCTCCCTGGACCACGAGCGACGGACCTCGGCCACCCCGGTGCGCAGGTGACGCCGGGCCAGCCGCCAGGCCCCGCCGAAGGCCGCCACCTCGGCCAGGTCCCGTACCGACACGTCTCGCCATCGGTACCCCTCGCGAGCCAGGGCGAGCACCGCGTTGGGGCCGGCGTGCACCTCGCCGTCGACTCCCCTGGTCAGGTGGACGCCGAGGAAGGGCAGCGTCGGGTCGGGCACGGGGTAGATCAGGCCGCGCACCAGGTGACGACGCTCGGGTCGCAGCGCGTGGAACTCGCCCCGGAACGGGACGATCCGAGCCGTGGGCACGATCCCGGCCATCCGGGCCACGACATCGCTGTGCAGGCCCGCGCAGTTCACCAGCCCGTCGAAGACGTCGACACCGTGCCCGGTCGCGATCTCGACTCGGCCGTGCCGGTGGCGGATCCCGAGCACCGCACTGTCCAGCCGCAGGTCCGCCCCGTGCTCGGCAAGGTCCCGCACGAGCGCCCCGCTGAGGGCGACGTAGTCCACGACGCCGGTGTCGACGACGTGCAGGGCGGCGACGCAGTCGACCTCGGGCTCGTGCTCCCGAGCCTGCGCGGCGCTGATCAGTCGCGCCGTCACCCCGTTGGCGGCGGCCCGCGCGGCGAGGGCGTGCAGGCGAGGCAGTTCCGACTCGTCGACGGCCACCACGAGCTTGCCGGTCCGCCTCGCCGCGACACCTCGGGATCGGGCGTAATCGATGATGGACCGGTTCCCGGCCCGGCACAGCCGCGCCTTGAGGCTGCCTGCCGCGTAGTACAGCCCGGCATGGACGACGCCGCTGTTGTGTCCGGTCTGGTGGCGAGCCCACCGAGGCTCCTTCTCCAGAACGGTGACCCGACACCCACGTCGAAGGAGAAGCTCCCGGGCCACCGCCAGACCGACGATGCCTCCCCCGATCACCACGATGTGTGACATCTCCCGCTCCAGTTCACCCTGTCGGCTGTACCACTCACGCTGTGCACCGATCGCCCATCCAGCCTGCCGGCTTAGAATCCGGCCGACGGCATGGCACGCAGTGCGGCCCGACGACGATCTCGCCGAACACATGCGGCACGCCCTGGGGGAAGGCGGCGTGCCGCCGAGGCAATGGGGACTTGACGAATGAGCTGGTTGGAAGCCGTCCCGACAGCGCTGATCGCACTCGGCTGGCTGGTGGCGCCCGGCCTGCTCCTCGCCTACGCGGCGGGCTTTCGGGGAATTCCGGCCTGGGGGGCCGCGCCGTTGGGCAGCCTCGCCCTGATCGGGTCCATCGCCGTCGTGGCGGGGGCGGCAGGCATCACCTGGAGCCCGCTGATCGTCGCGGGCGGCACGGTGCTCGCCTCGATCGTCGCGCTCGGCATTCGGCTGCTGCTCGCCCGCCGCCGCTCCGCACCGCCCGGCCCCGACCCTGATCCGCTGCCGATCCGGATCGCCGCGGCAGTGGGCATCCTGGCCGCCCTGCCCGTCGGCGCCCTCACCGTCGCCGCGGGCATGGGCGAACCGGACCGCCTCGTCCAGGCCTTCGACGCCGTCTTCCACCTCAACGCCATCACCTTCATCCTCGAGGACGGCAACGCATCGAGTCTCGCCGTCGGCGGGGCCACCGACCCCAACGGCGACGGCGGCTTCTATCCGGCCGTCTTCCACGCCCTCGCCGCGCTCGTCGAGCCGGTCACCGGGGTCGGAGTGGTCGCGGCGGCGAACCTCACCGCGGCCGTCATCGCCCTGGTCGCCTGGCCGCTGTCCTGCCTGCTGCTCGTCCGGGTGATCGTCGGCCCGTCGATGCCCGCGATGGCGCTGACCGGCCTGCTCAGCATGGGTTTCGCGTCGTTCCCGTGGAATCTCCTCGGCTTCGGGGTGATCTGGCCGAATCTGGCGGGCCTGGCGGTGCTGCCTGTCGGCCTGGCGGCCGTCGTGGCGCTGACCGGGCTGACCGAACGGGCGACGCTACGCCGAGGCCAGGCGGTCCTTCTCCTGCTCGCGGCCCTGGCAGGCGGCGGCATGGCGCACCCGAACTCGGTGTTCAGCCTGCTCGCGCTGAGCGCCGCCCCCGTGGCCATCGCCCTGTTCCGGCAGGCGCGTGTTCTGATGACGGCGAAGCGGTACATCCTGGCCTGCGCCGTCGTCGTCGTCCCGGTCGCGGTCGCGCTGACGGGATGGGCGGTCTTCCGCTCGACGGCGATGTACGCCGAGCTCAGCTCGCATGACTGGCCCGCCTTCCAATCCCCCGCCCAGGCGCTCGGCGAGGTCGCCTTCGGCGGCCTGGGGGGTCGATCGGCCACCTGGCTGCTGGCCTTCCTCGTGATCGTCGGCCTCGTGTCGGCCTGGCGGTCCGTGGTGAATCGCTGGCTCGTCTTCGCCCACGTCATCACGGCGGGGCTCTACATGTTCGCGTCCGCGCTGGACACCGACCTGTCGATGCTGCTGACCGCCTTCTGGTACAACGACGCGGCCCGGCTCGCCGCCATGGTGCCGATCACCTCGGTGCCGCTGGCGCTGCTCGGCCTGATCAGCATCGCGCACGCGATCCGCAAGGCACTGGCCGAACGCGAGTGGACGGCCGGGCCGATCGGCCGACTGACCAGGACGAACGCCCCGGTCACCCTGCTGCTCGGCATCCTGCTGGTCATCCTCACCGGCGGCATGTACGCGCGCGACCATCCGGAGATCATCGCCCGCCTCTACCCGGAGGGCGTCCCCGATCCGGCCCTGAACCTCGTGACCGCCGAGGAGCGCCGATTCTTCGAGGAGGTGGCCGACATCGTGCCGCCCGACGCGATGGTGGCCAACCAGCCGTGGGACGGCAGCCCGCTGCTGTGGGCGTTGGAGGGTCGTCGGGTGCTGTACCCGCACCTCGTCTTCGAGTGGGGCGAGGATCAGGAGTACCTCGCCGAGCATCTCGCCGACGTCGACGAGGATCCTCGGGCCTGCCAGGCGGTCCGGGATCAGGGCATCGAGTACCTGATCAAGGCGTCGCCCGACTACTACTGGCCGTGGGACTCGCGGCAGGCGAACTATCCGGGAATCGACGCCGCCCCCGGCTCACCGGGCTTCGAGCTCGTCGTCGAGGACGGCGAGATGCAGCTCTACCGGATCACCGCCTGCGCGGACTGACCAGCGATCGCACCACCCCGCCTGCCCGCGGCCCGGCGGGCGGCGGCGGGCGCTCCCGACTGACGCCGCGGCCGCCGACCGCCGGATCGCCGTGGCCGGCGCGTCGCTCGCTGCCGCAGGCGGGCTCGGGCTGGTGCGTCGTGGCGCACCGGGCGGGCATGGGCGGGCCGGGCGAGTCGCCTTCCCCGCGCTCCCCGTGCCGCCCGGGCAGAGCCTCGCCGCCGAACCCCGCTCGGGCGACTGCCGGGCGTGCAGACGCGCACCGGAGCGGCGGGGGTCGCCCCCGCACCAGGCGCGGAGCGCGACGCGACGCCGCATCGGCTCCCTGCCGGGCGGACCGACACGGAATCGCGTACTCGGACGCGAGATCGAAATCGTCGCCTCACGGACGACACCGATCACCGAAAGCCCGCGACGGCCGACACCACGGCACCAGTGCAGCGCGGACCGAACAGAGGGCACCGTTTACGAGCAATCGCCGGTCGTCATCGCGGACAATGGCCACACCAGACTCGTGGTTCACACTTTTCACACCCCGCAACGCAATGGCGGGACGGCCGCGAATCGGCGTCGTGCGCCCCACGACGGACGGATACCGGCTCTCCGGGCGTCTCTCCGGCGCCCGCCCGCTCGTCCCGCACCGTGTCGGAGCGTGGGCGGCGAGGACGGCCGGACCGCAGGCATCGAACGGGCAGGTCTTGTCGACACTCACGCCCGTCTCTGAGCTGGTGGGACCGATCGGCCGGCGAACGAGGGCGCAGTCCGGCATCCCGGAAAGCCGGAAGTCGTCGATGCCGTCGCACCCGACGTGCCGGACGGACCCGGACACCGTCGTCGCCCCGGCGGGGCGCGCCCACGATGGATCAGAAAAGGAGAACCCGGCCGGATGCTCGCCGATTCATCGAACCTCTCGAGTCGCCTCACATCACATCGATGACCTGAACCAACGGATGCGAGGCGAAATCGGCGTCAAACAGCCGTGACGTCCACGTCAAATCGATCTTGTCGGCTGTCGACATTCTCGGCGACCTGTTCGAAAACAACATACAGTGGCGCAGTGGCCTCCCCTCTCGACATCATGCTTCCGTATTACGGCGACGTCGGCCTGATGCAGACGACGGTGCGCAGCGTGCTCGGGCAGGACGATCCGGACTGGCACCTGACGGTCGTCGACGACGGCTACCCCGACGACTCGATTCCCGGCTGGTTCGCCTCGCTCGGCGACGACCGGATCACCTACCTGCGCAACGAGGAGAACCTCGGCGCGAATCGGAACTTCCAGAAGTGCCTCGGCCGCATCGAACACGACCTCGCCGTCGTGATGGGCGCGGACGACGTGATGCTGCCGAACTACGTGCGCACCGTGCGGGCTGCGCACCGGGCCCACCCGAACGCCGCGGTGATCCAACCCGGCGTCGAGCTGATCGATGAACACGGCGAACCGGTGAAGACGCTGGTCGACGTGGCCAAACGCAGGCTCTACTCCCCGAAGGTCCACGGCACCCAGGCCTTCCGCGGCGAGGACCTGGCGATCAGCCTCCTCCGGGGGAACTGGCTGTACTTCCCCTCGCTCGCCTGGCGGGCGGACGCCATCACGAAGGTCGGGTTCCGCACGGGACTGAACGTCGTCCAAGACCTGGCCCTGGTCCTGGACCTGGTGCAACGCGGCGACCAGCTCCTCGCCGTGGACACGGTGTGCTTCCAGTACCGACGACACCGGGAGAGCGACTCGTCCTGGCGTGCCATGGCCGGGACCCGCTTCATCGAGGAGCGCAACTACTTCCTCGCCGTCGCGGACCGGCTGGACGGGCAGGGCTGGACTCGCGCGGCCAAGGTCGCCAGAAGGCACGTCTCCTCACGCCTGCACGCCCTGTCGCTGCTGCCCAAGGCCGTGAAGAACGGACACCGCGAAGGCATGCGCAACCTCAGCAGGCACGCCTTCGGGCCGAGCAGGCCCGTCTGACCGCGCGCCACCCATGCTCGACGGACGGACGTCCGCCGGACGCACCGGCCGTGCCGGGCACATCGGGTCCGCCGGGTCGGCGCGGGCACAGCCCACATCTAGGCTGTCGCCGTGACTCGATCAGTCCGTTCCTCTCGATCCGCCATCCTGATGGGGATCGGGCTGGTGATCGTCGGCATCGCCGGCTTCGGCTTCCTGGCGATCGTCGGCAACACCATGCCTCCCGCGCAGACCGTCGCCCTCCAGTCGCTCTACATGATGGTGAGCATCATCGGGCCAGGTCTGTTCGTCTCGCTGGAACAGGAGACCAACCGGGTCGTCAGCAGTGGTCTGGCGGCGGGAGTGGACCCGCGCCCGGGCATCCGACGCATCGGAATGCTGGGCCTGGCGCTGGCCGGACTGACCGCCGTCGTGCTGCTCGCCGCGTCGCCGCTGCTGATCGACCGGCTGCTCGGCGGCAACGCCGTGCTGCTGCTCCTGACGCTGTTGTCGGTGGCCATGTCCGCCGGCATGTTCCTGACCAGGGGCCTGCTGGGTGCCAGCCAGCAGTTCACCGGCTATTCGGCGTCCCTCGCCGCCGAGGGCCTGTCCCGGCTGATCGGCTGTGTCCTCATCGTGCTGCTCGGCCTCAGCACCGAGTCGCTGTTCGGTCTGGCCTTCGTCCTGGGCGGCGGCTTCGCCGCGCTGATCGCGCTGCCGTGGCTTCGTCGCGAGTTCGCCCGGTTCCCACGTACGGGTGCGGCGCCGACCACGAGCACGGTCACGTCCCCGATCGAGGCCGCCGACGCCGAGAAGCCCCACGAGCCGACGGAGTCGCACCCGAGCGGCCCGGCGTCGGATGCCCCGAAGTCGGATGCCTCAGTGTCGGATGCCCCAGTGTCGGATGCCTCAGTGTCGGATGCCCCAGTGTCGGATGCCCCGGCGTCGAAGACACGGTTGTCGGCTGCTCGGCCGCAGAGCGGGCTGACGATCGGTGCCCCCGGCGCCGAGCTGCCCGCCGACACGGCCGCCGATGCCACGGCGGATCTGGCGGGCGGGGAGCGGTCCTCGGCGCAGCGGCCCGCGACCGGTCGGGCGACGCACACCGCGACGCCTCGGCAGACCGTCGATCATGCCACCGCCGTCGCCGAGGTCGTCGCAGGTCACACGGTCGGACGCATCGCCAGGGGCCTGGTCTTCCTCGGCGTGGCGACCCTGCTCGCCCAACTCGTCGCGAACCTCGCGCCGCTGGTGGTCAACGGCAGGCTCGTCGAGGACCGGGCCACCGCCACGGCCTTCGGCTTCGCCTTCGTCCTCACCCGCATCCCCCTGCTGCTGTTCAGCCCCATTCAGGCGATGCTGCTGCCGGTCCTGACCAAGGCCGCCGTTCACGGCGAATACGACGTGGTGCGCAAGCGCGTCGGCATCATCGTCATCGCGGTCGGCGTCGTCGGTCTGCCCGGCGCGGTCTTCTCCGCGCTCGTGGGGCCATGGCTCGTGGTGACCTTCTTCGGCGCTCAGGCCGAGCCCTCAGCTGCGGTGATGGGCCTCCTCGGCCTCTCCACGGTGCTGCTGATGCTGGCGCAGATCCTCCAGCCCGCCCTGGTGGCCATGGGCATGCACCAGACGGTCTCGCTGGCCTGGGTCCTCGGCACGGTGCTGCTCATCGGGCTGCTCGCCCTTCCAGGCGACCCCATCGCCGCCGCTGTCATCGCGCAACTGGCGGGACCGCTGGTCGTGGTATCGCTCACCGGGACGGGGCTGGTTCGACGACTGCGTTCCCATAATCGGCCGCGCCCGCTGCCGAGTGAATGATCGGGGCGGCCGTCAAGCACCTCGACCCCATTGGAGTAAGCTCGAACCGCTTCGCGCAGAGCGGCCTGGCGCCTCGACAGGCAGCCTGAGTGTCCAGGCGCGACATCTTCTCCACGACCCGGGAGCTCTGGCATGTCCGACTACGACGATGTCTGGCTGATCGTCCCCGTCTACAACGAGGCTCAGGTGATCTGCGATGTCGTGCAGAAGGCACGACTGACCTTCCCGAACATCGTCTGCGTGGATGACGGCAGCCGAGACGCATCCGTCTCCGAGATTCGCAAGTCGGGCGCGCACCTGGTGCGGCATCCGGTGAACCTCGGTCAGGGCGCCTCGCTGCAGACGGGCATCGAATACGCCCGTGCCCAGCCCGGCGCACGATTCTTCGTCACCTTCGACGCCGACGGTCAGCATCGGGTCGAGGACGTCGTCCGGATGATCGACCGACTCCGGCAGGAACCCCTCGACATCCTGGTCGGCACCCGCTTCCACGGCGACACCAGCCACATCCCGTGGATCAAGCGCGTGGTGCTGAAGACCGTCGTCGCTCTCAGCCCTCGAACCCGCCGGATGAAGCTCACCGACGCGCACAACGGCCTTCGCGCATTCAACAAGACGGTGGCCGACGATCTCGACATCACCATCAACGGAATGGGCCACGCCTCCGAGATCATGGCGATCATCGACCATAAGGGCTGGCGGGTCGCCGAGGAGAAGGTGACCATCATCTACACCGAATACTCGATGGCCAAGGGTCAGTCCCTGATCAACGGCGTCAACATCCTGTTCGACAGCGCCCTGCGCAGTTCGAGGCGGTGACCTCATGATCATTCAGATTCTGCTCATCGGTGCGGTGCTCGTGCTGATGGTGTTCTTCCTGCGCAACCACGGCACCACCCGTACCGCGGCGGGCGTGAAGATCGGCTTCGTGCTGTTCATCCTCTTCGGGGTGCTCGCGGTCCTGTGGCCGGATGCCCTGACGGTGGTGGCCGACTTCGTCGGCGTGGGTCGCGGCACCGACCTGCTGCTCTACGGCCTGGTGGTGGCCTTCGCCTTCGCCATGGTCAACACCTATCTCCGTTTCAAGGAGCTGGAGCTGCGCCACGCGCGCCTGGCCAGGGCCATCGCGATCCAGTCGGCCGAGCCGCCCGCGCTGGACCACGAGGGTGAGAACGTCCCGACCGCCTCCTGAGCCGGAACCCGACGAGCAATCGGGACCATCCGTCCAGCAGAGCGGGGCCGCCGAGCGCGGCGAGCCCCGCTTTCACGGCACGCATCCGGAGCAGGCGCACATCCGCGGCACCGCGTCCCGAATCATCCGGGCTCCGGGACGACCCGGGCCACCATGCCTCTCCGCGGTTCCGCGGCAGCCCCGCCGCGGCAGCCCCGAACACGGGGCGCCTACGGCGAGGACGGTTCAGCCGCGGAAGTACTCGACCGTGCGACGCACGCCCTCGGCGACGTCGACCGCGGGCCGCCATCCCAGCTCACGCGCGGCGGCGGTCGAATCGAGAGCGGAGGCCCGCAGATCGCCGAGCCGCGCCGGGTGGAACTCCGGCTCGTCGGCCGCCCCCGCGGCGGCGGCCACCAGCGTGTGCAGGCTCCGGTCGGATGTCTGGACCCCGGTGCCGATGTTGTAGCGCCTGCCCGAGCCCGCCTCGCCGGCGGCCGCGGCGAAGGCGGCCACCACGTCGCCGACGAACACGTAGTCACGGGTGTTCCCGCCGTCGCCGAACACCTTCGTGGGACGTCCCGCCAGCAGCGCCTCGGCGAAGATCGCCACGACACCCGCCTCGCCGTGCGGGTCCTGGCGCGGACCGTAGACGTTGGAGAGCGCCAGATGAGTGCAGTCCAGGCCGTAGAGACCCCGATAGGTGTTCAGATACACCTCGCCGGACACCTTCGACGCGGCGTACGGCGACTGCGGGTCGACGGGGACGGTCTCCGCGATGGGCAGGGCGTCCGGCGTGCCGTAGATGGAGCCGCCGGACGAGGAGAAGACGATCTTGCGCACCCCCGCGCGTCGCGACGCCTCCGCGAGATTGATCGTGCCGAGCACGTTCTGCCGCGCGTCCAGCAGCGGATCGGCCACGCTGACCCGCACGTCGATCTGCGCGGCCAGGTGGAAGACGACCTCGGGGCGCACCCGGTCGACCAGCTCGATCAGCTCGGAGTCGGCGATGTCGAGTTCGTGCAACGTCGCACGTCCGGTGTCCAGCGCGGCGGTGAGGTTCTCGCGCCTGCCCCGGCTGAGGTCGTCGACGACGGCGACCTCGCGGCCATCGGCGAGCAGCCGGTCGACGAGCGTGGAGCCGATGAACCCGGCCCCACCGGTTACCAGAACGCGCATGGCTTGACAGATCCTTCTCCGAGGCGGCGGGATACTCGGTCATCGTAACGACGCGAGCGCGCTCCGCAGCCCGGCGGTCGAGCGCCTCGACGGCGCCGCCCACGTCGCTCCGGCCCCGTTCGCCACCAGGACGGCCGGTCAGAACCAGCGTTCGAGGACCTTCGCGACGCCGTCCTCCGCGTTGCTGGCGGTCACCTCGTCGGCCACCGCCAGCACGGCGGGATGGGCGTTGGCCATCGCCACCCCGTGTCCGGCCCAGCTCAGCATCGCGAGGTCGTTCGGCATGTCACCGAAGGCGATGACCTCCTCGGCGGTGCGGCCGAAGTCCGCGGCCACCTCCGCCAGTCCGCTCGCCTTGGTCACCCCGGCGGGCATCAGGTCGATCAGGCCCAGGTCGGTGGAGAAGGTGACGTCGACCGCGTCGCCGAGCAGCGCGGTCACGGCGTCGACCATCTCCATGCTGTTCAGCGAGTCGTGCCGAACCATCAGCCGCACCGCGGGCCTAGTGAACAGCTCCGCCACCGAGGTTCGGATGAAGAACGAGTCCGACCAGGGGTGAAGGTAGCCGGGGCCCGACCGGAACTCCTCGACGAAGTCGGCCCGCCCCTCGCCCTCGATGCGCTCGACCGCGAGACCGCAGCCGGGCACCAGCCCCTGTATCGCGTCACCGAGGTCCCGCAACAGGATCGGATCGAGGGTGTGCACGCGGTCGATCCGACCGTCGCCGGTGTCGAGGATCACCGCTCCGTTCACGCAGACCGCCGGGCCGGTGACCCCGAGCAGCGCGCTGATCGGCAACACCCACCTGGGGGAGCGTCCGGTGGCGAGCACGAAGGGCACGCCCGCCGCGCCCAGCCTGTCGACGGCCGCCGCGGTCCTCGGTCTCAGCTGTTCCAGGGGGTCGAGCAGCGTTCCGTCGATGTCGGAGGCGACGAGTCCTGGGATGCGCACTCCGTCATAGTGCCCGCCGTCGGGTCGATCGAGTGGTCGAACGTCGCCGCTCATCGACGGCCCGCGGACGCCGTCGGTGTCACGGCGCCGCCGAGCCGGAGAGGCACACCACGTCGTGGCCGCTCCACCTCGGCGTCGGTCACTCCTCGTTGCTCACGAGCTCGATGCTGACCGTGGGTGCGGAGTCGACGAGATTGAACAGGACGAACCCGAACGCGGCCACCACTGCGAACACGAAAGCAGCGAGCATGGCGGTCAGTCGAAGCGCCATCCGGCTGTACCTCCCCAATGGACATCGGCTTGGTATCCATCCGAGACATCGTGGCTGCCGTCACTTTCGTTAGTCGGTCTCATTCCGCTACACCCGATCGGCCTAATGCATACGGAATGCGTACCGCTGGTCACGGCCGATCCTGCGACCGGACCGAGGCCTCCCCCGGCCCTGGTCTCAACGGGTGATCGTCGGGCGGTGGTTTGCAACCGGCTGCGCGGCCCGTAACGTGAGCCCGCGTGCGAATCGGCATCGTGATCCTGCCCGAGTACCGGTGGTGGATCGCCGAACCCAAGTGGCGGGCCGTCGAGACCTACGGGTTCGATCACGCCTGGACCTACGATCACCTGGGTTGGCGTTCTCTGGTGGACGAGCCGTGGTTCGGCGCCATGCCGACCCTCACGGCGGCGGCGATGGTGACCTCGCGCATCCGACTCGGCACTCTCGTCGCCTCGCCGAACTTCCGACATCCGGTCGCCTTCTCCCGCGAGGTCACCGCGCTGGACGACGTCTCGGACGGGCGACTGCAACTCGGCATCGGCGCGGGCGGCACCGGCTTCGATCTCTCGGTGCTCGGCAGCGATCACGGCACCCTCCGCGACCGGACCGACCGGTTCGAGGAGTTCGTCGAGTTACTCGACGCGGTGCTCACCCGGGACGAGACCACCTGGAAGGGCACGTACTTTCAGGCCGTCGAGGCCCGCAGCACCCCGGGATGCGTGCAGCAGCCTCGAGTCCCGTTCCTGATCGCGGCGAACGCGCCGCGCTCCATGCGACTGGCCGCCCGCTTCGGCCAGGGGTGGCTGACCAACGGCGACCGGACCGAGAACCGCGCCGACTGGTGGCGCTCGGTGGCGACGCTCTCGCAGCGGATGAACGAGGAGCTGGACATCGCCGGTCGCAGGCGCGACAGCATCGACCGGTATCTGAGCGTGGACTCCGCGTCCTTCTACTCGATGGACAGCGTGGAGCGGTTCCGCGACGTGGTCGGTCGCGCGGACGAGCTGGGCTTCACCGACGTCGTGGCCCACTGGCCACGATCCGACGGCGTGTACGCGGGCAACGAGTCGGTCCTGGAGCAGATCGCCGCGGAGGTGCTGCCCACGCTGCGTTCGAACACCTGGTGAGAACGGGCGCCTGCCGATCAGGACGGCGCCCCGCGCCAGACCCGTCGTGCGACGGCACGGCCTGCTACACCGGCGGCGCCTCGCCACCCGACGGGGGACGAGCCCACCGTGGAAGGCAGACGGGCCCGCGCCGCAGGCTCAGCCGGTGAGAGTGTGGCCGATGGCCAGGAAGTCCACGGGTCTGCCGTTCTCGGCACGCAGTCGGTGCGGAACCCGCGAGCTGAAACTGACGCTGTCCCCCGGCGCGAGGCTGATCGCGTCCGTCCCGAAGTCGACGCGCAGGACGCCGTCGAGCACGTAGATCCAGTCGTTGCCATCGTGGATGAGCAGATCGGTCGTCTCGGCCGCGGGTTCGAGCTGGTAACGAGTGGCGTACATCCCCGGAACGACCGATCTCGGGGTGAGCACCTGCGTCGAGAGACCGCCCGAGGAGACCGTCGGCACGCTGTCGCCACGCATGACGACGGCGGCGGGCCCCGGCGGCTGGTCGGTGAGCAGCTCGGCCAGCGGCACGTCCAGACCGGAGGCCAGCCTGGCCAGCATGTTCAACGACGGCAGCCGCTCACCGTTCTCCAGCCGTGACAGGTGCGGCTCGCTGAGGCCGCTGCGGGCGGCGAGCTGCGAACGGCTCAGTCCTCGACGTATCCGCAGCCCGCGAACCCGCTCACCGAGACCGGCCAGCGCCTGTTCCGACACGTCGACGGACATGCCTTGCAGGCTACGTCAGCGGCCGTCGCTCGGCCCGGCGTCGAGCAGGCACGGCGAGACCGGTCGGATCATCGGATGCGCGGCCGTCGTGACACTCACGGACACCGCGGCTCGGCTCCGAGGCGGGCGGCACCCGTACGGGTGCCGCTGCCGCCGGATCGCCGTCAGCGCCTCCGACCTGCTCAGGTGTCATCCGAAGAGGTGATGGGTAGCCCCACGGACGGAGAGCGAGCCAGAGACGAGAGCGCGAAGGAGGCGGACATGGCGAGGAAGCAGGAGACGGGTCGCGGCTCGCGCCGGGCTGCTCGGGACGACCGCGCCGCCCACGAGATCGCCGACCGGCTGCTGGCGGAGGCGGGCACCACCTATGCCGAGGAGGCTGGCATCCGCATCGCGGACAAGCCCGCCGCGCTCTATCGGCTGCTCATGCTCGCCGAACTGGTGTCGGTGCCGATCCGCGCGAACACGGCGGTGGCCGCCGCCCGCGAGATCGCCGACAGCGGGATGGGCACGCCTCGGGCCGTCCGCGAGTCGAGCAGGCACGATCTGATCCACGCGCTGGGCCGGGCTCACTACGTGCGCTACGACGAGAGCACCGCCACGGCGCTGCATCGGGGCGCCGAGCTGATGCGCAGGCGATACCACGACGACCTGCGGCGACTACGCAAGGACGCCGAGAGAGACCCCACCAGGATGCCGGAACTGATCCGCGAGTTCCCCCGCCTCGGCCCGGTCGGCGCCGACGTCTTCTGCCGCGAGGCCCAAGCCGTGTGGCCGGAACTCCGTCCCTACTTCGACGCCAAGGCGCAGGCGGGTGCCCGACGGCTGGGGCTGCCCACCGAACCCGAGCGGCTCGCCGAGCTGGTCGACCCCGACGACTACGCCAGGCTCGCCGCCGCCCTGGTGCGGGCCACCCTCGAACGAGATCTCGCCTCGCGGGTGACCGAACAGGTCTGAGGGCCGAGGCCGCCCGACGTGCGCCTGCCGAGTTCGCCGCGCTTCCGGCACGACTCGCCGTCGGTGCGCTGCGGCCCCGGCGCCCCGCAGCTCGAATCCACTGCTGCTCAGGTCCATCGCGGCCGAGACCGCCGCGGCTCAGGTGATGGCGACCGCGACCACGAGGCCGAGCCCGATATGGGCGGCGGCCACGACGAAGCTGGCGGGGGTCAGCGAGTCGGCATGGATGAGCTGGCCGATCTGAATGCCTGCCACCCACTCCAGCACCCGGACCGCCAAGACCTGCACCACGATGCCGACGAGGCCGAAGACCAGCGCGGCGAGCAGCCCCTCGACCAGGCCGCCGTGGGCATTGAAGATCGCGACGACGACGATGAAGGCCATGCTGAACAGGCCGGCGGCGGTGAGCACGACCGCATTGGGCTTACCCGCCCTGACCAGCTCGCTCAGCTTGCCGGGGGTCGTCAGGTCGATCGCGTAGAAGCCGACCAGCATCAGCAGCAGGCCGAGGATGGCGTAGAGGGCGATGGCTCCGACGCCCGCGCCGAGGAAGCCGAGATAGCCTTCTTGCAGCGCGAGACTCGTCTGCGCGACGTTGGTGGTGACCACCGGGTTCTACCTCCCCGAACCAGCCAGGTGGTCCGCCCCGGCCGATGGTTCGTCATCGAGTGTCTTCGTCTTTTCCAGCGATGCGGCGGGAGACGCCGACAGAGCATCACCAGGTATGATGATCATGGGTCGAACTCCCGCACCGCGGCGGACGCCTGCGGGCAGCCGTTCGCCCGTTTTGTCGCACCACGACGAGGATCGTCCCATCATCAGCGAGATCCGGCTCAGCCGGGGAGGTCGAGACGACCTCGGGCCAAGCCGGTCCGGCTCCTCGTCGGCGTGAGATCAGCCCGGGATGCGATGCGGGATGAACGACGCACCGTCGTCGGTCACCAGGCCCGCCGTCTCGCGAATGCCGAGTCCCGCCGCCTGATCGCCGACGACCCACGCGCCTAACGCGGGGCGCATTCCGTCGAACTCCGGCAGCGGAGCGAAGAGCTGATAGACGAAGCCCTCCTCGCCGTACACCCCGCCGGTCTCCTGCTCGATCCCCGGCGCGACGATCTTGATGTTCGCGCCCTCCCTGCCGAGCCGCGGCTTGCGGACGTACTCGGTGAGGAAGCCGGGCTCGTCGAGGAAGGCGGGCAGCAGGTTGGGATGGCCGGGGTACATCTCCCAGAGCACCGCGAGCAGCGCCTTGTTCGAGAGCAGCATCTTCCACAGCGGCTCGACCCACAGCGTCTCGGGCAGCGTCGCGATCGCATGCTTGCCGAAGACGTCGTCCACCACCCATTCCCACGGGTAGAGCTTGCAGATCGTGGAGATCGGCGCCTCCTCCAGATCCACGAAGCGCTCAAGCAGCGTGTCCCAGCCGAGATCCTCGATGGCCAGGCCGATCGTGTTCAGGCCCGCCTCGGCGGCCGTCTCCTGAAGGTAGGCCGCGGTGACGTGGTCCTCGCCGCTGGTGTCCCCGGAGGACCAGCTGAAGTGGACCTCGTTGGACGGCAGCATGTCGGCTATCTCGCCCCAGCGCTCGACCAGCTTCTCGTGGATCGAGTTCCACTGATCGTCGCCCTCGCGGGTGTCGGTCAGCCAGTGCCACTGGAGCACGGCCGCCTCCAGCAGCGAGGTGGGCGTGTCCGCGTTGTACTCCAGCATCTTCGCCGGGCCGCTGCCGTCGTAACGCAGATCGAAGCGCCCGTACAGATGCGGGTCACGGCGGCGCCAGGACTCGACGACCGCGGGCCAGGCCTCCTCGGAGATGCCGAAGTCCCGATACCGGTCGGTCATCACCGCGTTGTCCACCGCCTCCAGACACATGGAGTGCAGCAGCTCGACGTCGGCCTCCATCGACAGGACCTCGTCCAGGCTGAAGACGTAGTGCACGGACTCGTCCCAGTAGGGCCTGGGGGCGCCGCCGAGCCCACGAGACGGCGTGCCGAAGACGAGGCCCTGCTCCTCCGTCCGCTTCCGCCAGTCCGGGCGTGGCGTCGAGGTCTCGCGATGCACCGTGTCAGCTCCCCCCGCTGCCGCGGCCCGTGCCGAAGCCGCCGCGCTGGATCGTGGACCCGCTCTTGCTGCGGATCTCGGCGTTGTCAGGACGAACCGTAGTCCCTCCGCTGACCGTGCCGCCCGGCCCCGGGGTCCCGCCGTAGTTGTAGTGGTACTGGTTGCCGCCGCCGCCGAAACCGGGAAGGAAGATGATCCCGCTCGGGCCTACCGTGCCGCCCTGCTGCTGGGCGTACGCCGGGTCGCAGACCCGCTCGTCCTCGGCCTCCACGCCGTTCTCGTCGACGCAGTAGGCCGTCACCGGCTGTGGCCGTGAGGCGTAGGCGACGGCGATGAGGGCCACGACACCCAGCGTCACGCCGCCGCCGATCATCACCCGCTTACGGATCTTCCGCTTGCGTTCGGACTCGTGGAACTCCTGCTCCTCCGCCTCACGCTGCCGTCGTTCCGCGGCGAGTCGAGCCCGCTTCTCGGCCAGCGTGGGCTCGCGAGGCGTGGTGGTGCCCGCCTCCTGGTGTCGGATCCGTCCCCTGGCGGGCCCGCTGCCCGCCATCCGAGGCTGCGGCCTCGGCGGCCCGGCCGCGGAATCCGCCGGCTCCTGTGGGCCGTCGACTCTGTTCTCGTCGCCGTTGGTCATCAGTCACTCCCCCGAAATCCAGCCGCAGGTGACCCTCGAGAGCCATCCGGTCTCGTAGCCGTGCACCACGTCCGAGGACCGATTACAGGCACTTGAGACGTCGACTCCTGGTCACAGGAAACATGTTTCACCCGAATGGAGCAAGGAGCGGTGTCGAGTCCTCCTCTGCCACCTACCGTACGACGGACTGCCGCCAGGCATGATGGACACGATGTCCGATGCAGCCGAGACTCCCGAATCATCGCGGCCGAAGCGTGGCGCGATGAACACGCGACTCGTGATGATCGGCGCTGCCGCGGGCGCGCTGATCGTCCTGACGGCGTCCGCCCTCTCCCTGTTGCCCGGCGATCGGTCGGGCGGCGGTCCGGGCGGTGGCGGCGTCCGACCCGGAGCCGGCTCCCAACAGCCGCAGCAGGCACCACTGCTCTTCGAGACCGAGGCAGGCGAGTGTCTGACCTGGGCCGAGCCCGACGCCTCGGACATCCGTCCGGTGACCTGCGAGGAACCACACCTCTTCGAGGTCTCCGGCTCCATCGATCTCGCCGAGCTCCCGCCGGAGGACGACGCGGCGGAGTCCGAGGACCTCGACGGAGCAGGCGCGGGAGGAGCGGGCGCGGGAGGCGTCGGGGGCGGAGCGGCGACGGACGAGGGCGAGCCGAGCAGCGAGCCGTCCGCCGGGGACGAGCCCGAGCCTTACGGCGAGGGCGCTCCGTTCCCCGACACCGACACCTGGCTGGCGCTCAAGGACACCCACTGCCTGCCGCAGGCGGCCGACTACCTCGACGGGATGCTCGACCCGCACGGCCGGTTCCGGGTCAGCGCGTTCACGCCGAGCGCCGAGAGCTGGGAGGAGGGCGACCGGGCGATGCACTGCGGGCTCCAGTGGCCCGCGACCTCGGGCGGGCTCTATTCGATCATCGGTGAGATCGCGGACCTCGACCAGGCCAACGTGTACGAGCCGGGGGTGTGCCTCGGCATCAGCGGCGGCGCGGTCACCGATCCGGTCGACTGCGCGGAACCGCACTCCCAGGAGATCATCGAGGTCTACGACCTCTCCGAGGGCTTCGACGTCCATCCTTCCGACGCGGCGCAGGACGAGTACCTGCAACCGCTGTGCAGGCAGGCCTCCACCGACTACGCGGGCGGTCCGGTGAGCGAGCAGGGGCTCACCTACGCCTGGGACCTGCTGCCGCTGGAGAGTTGGGAGGCCGGCACCCGCCGCGTGAAGTGCTTCGTGGCGGCCGTGCTGCCGGACGAGAGCGGAATGGCCCCGATCACCGGGAGTGTGCGCGGCGAGTTCGAGGTCAGCGACGAGGAGCCCGCCCCGGAGGAGAACACCGTCACGCCGGGCGCACCGCTGCCCAACCCGACCGGTCCCCCCATGCACGGCGACCACGACCTGTCGGAGTCGCCCGAACCGGGCGACGCCGACGAGGGCGCGGACGAGGAGGGCGCCGAGGCCGATCCCGACGATGAGGCCGGCGAGGACGTCGGAGGCGATGGGGGTACCGGCGATGGCGGTTGAGATGTCCCGCGTCCGCTTCGACGAACTGGTCTCCGATGCGCTCGACCTCATTCCGGTCGAGTTCGCCCGCGCGATGAACAACGTGGTCGTGCTGGTGGAGGATCACAACCCGGAGGAACCGAGCCTGCTGGGGCTCTACGAGGGCATCGCCCTCACCGAGCGGGACTCGACCTACGGCGGCGTGCTCCCCGACCGGATCACCGTCTACCGCGAGCCGCTGCTGGCGATGTGCGCCGACGAGGCGGAGGTGGTGGATGAGATCGCCGTGACCGTGGTGCACGAGATCGCCCACCACTTCGGCATCGACGACGAACGGCTGCACGAACTCGGCTGGGGCTGAGCCGGGCCGCCGCGCACGCCGCCGAGCGATGCGGACTCGGGCCCCGGCCCAGCCAGGAACGCGAGTGGAGTGCGCCCCCCGGATCGGGGCGAAGCAGGCCGGCGCTCTCCCACCCGGTGGGCCACGGCGTCGCGCTCTGGTCGGTCGGTCACCGCGGGCCGGCGACGAAGCGGGCCGCGGTCCGACGAACGCGGCCGTCCCACGGCGAATACGGACCTCGGAGTCTTCGGGCCGACCGAGCCGGCGACAGCCCGGGCCGGAGTTCGCGGCAGTACCGGCGCCGTCCCGACGACCGGTCACACGCCGGTCGGTGTGCTCCGGCGTCGCGCTGATTCGAGGGGGTATGCCGCTGGTGTCCGGCGCCTGGCGGAGGATTCCAAGACCGGCTGTGCGCCCACGTCAGGACCGTCCTACCCGTCGATGACCTGACCCCGCGACCGTGATCCGTCCGACGGTGGGCGCTTCGGCCGGGAGCCGCGCCCGTGGACAGCCGACAGCGAGGGATGTCGCCAAGGGTCCGCGGGCCACGCCCGGCCTCCCCGATCAGACCGTGATCTCGTGGCCGGTCCACTCCAGGCAACGCCACCCCGACGACGCGACGCCGTCTTCGGTCAGGACGATGCGCCCTGTGTTGGGCAGGTGCGTGGCATTCGCGAGGGAACCGGTCACGTTCTCGGCGAGGCTCCCGCCGACCAGCCGCAGCGCCGCCCCATGGCTGACCAGGACGACCGTCCCGGAGCGATGCCTCGTCCTGAGCTTGTCGATCACCGCGAGGAACCGGTCGACGACCTGTCGCCCGCTCTCGCCGCCGGGAAACGCTCGATCGAGTTCGCCCTCCTGCCACTGGGCGTAGACCTCGGCGAATCGGGCCAGCGAAGCGAGGTCGGAGGCGCCTTCCAGCTCGCCGACGAAGACCTCCTGAATCCCGTCCAGCACCTCCACTTCCAGTTCGTGCCGAGCGGCCACCGGAGCGGCGGTGAGCTGCGCCCGCAACGCTCGACTGGCGTAGACGGCCGCCACCGGCTCGGCCGCCAGGTCCTCGCCGAGTCGCTCCGCCTGCCGGAAGCCCTCCTCGGTGAGCGGCGGCCCCGGCGGCACGGTGTCGAGCGCGAGCCGGACGTTCGACTCGGTCTCCCCGTGCCTGGCCAGAATCAATCGCAGCCCGCTCATGCCCGACTCCCCTCTTGTAGCGACTGAACCCAGGCCGCCGCCTCGGCGAAGGCCGCATCGGAGTAGGCATCCGGCGGCGAGATCTCGGCGGCGACCGCGCGGCCCGCGATCCGCGCTCGCGGGAAGGACCCGAGGAACCTGACCTCCTGACTGCGCCGACGCAGCGCGGCCATCGCGTCGGCGACCCGCCGCTCGGCGACATGGCCGTCTAGGTCGAGGAAGAAGCGATAGCGCCCGAGCCGATCCCGCGTCGGCCGTGACTCGATCCTGGTGAGGTTCACGCCCCTGGTCGCCAGCTCGGTGAGAAGGTCGGCCAGCGTCCCGATTCGGTCGTCGACGGTGACCACCAACGAGGTTCGGTCGACGCCGGTCGGCTCCGGGACCCTGCCGGGCGAGCGGAGCAGCCGGAAGCTGGTGACCGCGTCGCGGACGTCGGCCACGTCGGAGGCCAGCACGTCGAGTGCGTAACGCTCCGCCGCGAGCGGCGCGGTGACGGCCGCGTCCGCGCGCCCCGCGAGGACCTCCACGGCGGCGGCGGCGGTCGAGGTGGCGGACACGACGACCGCGTCCGGCAGCTCCCTGGCCAGCCATTCCCGAACCTGGGCGGCGGCATGCGGATGCGTCGCCACGGTGCGAACCCGCTCCGGCGTCGTTCCCGGGGCCGCCAGGACGCTGAACCTGACGGGCAGCACCGTCTCGGCGACCGCGACGACGGGGTCGGCATCGACCAGCGCGTCGAGCGTGGCCGGGACGGAACCCTCCACCGAGTTCTCCACGGGCGCCACGACCGCCTCCGCCCGGCCCGCGGACACCTCCACCATGGCGGCGCGCACCGTGACGGCGGGCGCCAGGACCAGATCGGCGTCGGGTCCCGCGGCGACGGAGAGCACCGCCTGCGCGGCGCCGACGGTCGCGTCCGGGTAGACCCGGCTCACGAGTGTCCTGGCTGCCTGCTCGGTGAAGGTGCCCTCGGGGCCGAGATAGAGAATGCGCCGCACCAGGCCACCCTACGGGCCTGCCTCGCTGTCGGGTGCCCTGCACCACGACGACCCGCTTTGCCCGATCGAGAAGGAAGGACTGACGCGCTGCCAGCACATCGACACCCACGGTGACAGGACCTAGATCACTATGATCCGGTCGGGTGCCCTGGTTACGTGAGACGGTGGTGTCCTGTAATGCTTGCAGGGTGACCGTCGGTTCGGTGGGCACCACTCCCGTAGATCAGCAGGCTCTGCACCTCGTCCTGTGCGCGGTCGAGCCACGGCTCGCCGACGCGTGGCACGGGATCGCCGCCACCCGGCCGGGGATCTCCGTGCACGCGGGCTCCGTGCTGGACGTGAGAGCCGACGCCGTGGTCAGTCCGGCCAACTCCTACGGATGGATGCGCGGCGGCGTCGACGCCCTGTACGCACGGGCGTTCCCGATGGCCGAGGAGAACGTGCGCAGCGCCGTGCTCGCCTACCACGGCGGCGAGCTGCCCGTCGGCGAGGCACTGCTCGTGCCGACCGGCGCGGGATCACCCCGATGGCTGGTGAGCGCCCCCACGATGCGTGAGCCCGGCGAGCAGCTCGCCGCCGACACGGTGCACCCCTATCTCGCCGCACGGGCCATCCTGCGGCTGTGGGCGGAGGGCACGCTGGAGCAGGGCACCCCGGTGCGGCGGGCCGTCCGCACGATCGCCATGCCCGGCCTGGGCACCGGAGTCGGCGGGGTGGACCCGGCGACCTGCGCACGGCAGGTGGCCGCGGCCTGGGACGAGGTCTTCGCCCTGCATCGGTGAACCGGCCTGCGTGTGAACCGGCCTGCGGTGGCGAGTCGGCCCGCGTCGATACGCATGGACACCGGCCGGACTCGGGGTGACGACCCACGCCGTGGACTACCGCCAGGCACGAGCAGGCAGTCCTCGTCAGCACGGGGAGCGTGGGACGAGAACCGGTCGGTCCGGCGTCACCTGATGGTCCGACGTGCGTCGGCGCCGCGGCGACGTGCCCGAGCCGTCGCACCCGACGCGATCAGCCGCGTGCTGCTTCGGGTGCGGGCGAACAGCACGGGGAGGCCCCCCGACGGTCCCCAACCCGACGGTCTTCACCAGTCCAGCGGCCTCGGGGATCGCTGATCGGGCGTCGGGCTCCGGGCCCGACGCCGATCAACGAAGGCGCCCCCGCAGGGGCGCATCCGACTGCTTCCGGGCGGAGCAGGCGCCGCGGACGCCGGCTCCGCCGCGAGTGCGGCCGCGGCATCTCAGTCGTCGCTCGACTCGGCGGCCGCTCCGTCCTGCTCGGCGGGCTGCTCGACGGCGGTGGGCGCGGGTGCGCCCTGTCGCACGGTCACCCTGGTGGTGGTCGGCTCTGGACGGACGACACGGCCGACCCGGACCTCAAGCAGGCCGCGGTCGTAGGACGCCTCGACCTGATCGGGCGTCACATGCTCCGGAATCGTGAACTCACGCCGGAAGGCACCGGTGCGGATCTCCTTGGCGATGCGGTCGTCCTTCTTCGTCTCCCGCGCCTCGCGCCTGCTGCCGCTGATCGACAGCCTGCCCTCGGAGACCTCCACCGCCACATCGGAATCGATGTCCACGCCGGGCAGTTCGAGGGTGATGAGGACGTCGTCGCCGTCGCGACTGACATCGGCGGCAGGCGTGAAGTTGACCGCGCGGCGGGGCGCGGCCGCACCGAACGCCCTGCCGACCAGGGTGTCGAACGCCGCATCGAGCTCGCGGTTGAGGCCGCCGAACGACTCCCAGCCGGACCGTCGCGTGATGATGGCCATGAACTCATCCCTTCTCGCAGTGCTGCACTCGCTTTACATGAGCCTCAACGACTCAACTTCGCTCAGTGTTCCCGACTACGCGAAATTCTTCGGAAGCCGCCGACGACGCCGGCTCGCGACTCCGTACGGTGGGCGGGTGTCCATCGGTGTGCTGCTCGTCGACGACCACGAGGTGGTGCGGCGCGGGCTGCGTGAGCTGCTCTCCGCCGAGCCCGACATCGACGTCGTCGCCGAGGCGGGCAGCGTCGGCGAGGCGATCGTGGCGGCCTCGGCGACCCGGCCGCAGGTGGCCCTTCTCGACATGCGCCTGCCGGACGGCGACGGCCCCTCGCTCTGCGGGCGACTGCGGGCGACGCCGCACCCGCCCGCCTGCCTCGTGCTGACCGCGTTCGACGACGAGGACCTGCTCGTGGAGGCGATCCAGGCGGGCGCGGCGGGATACCTGCTCAAGCAGGTCCGGGGGCAGGACCTCGTGACGGCGATCCGGGAGGTCGCGGCGGGTCGATCCCTGCTGGACCCGACCACCACCGCGCGGGTGCTCGATCGACTCCGCCGGCCCGCCCCGATCGACGAACTCGCCATCCTGACCGATCAGGAACGTCGCGTACTGGAACTGATCGGGGAGGGACTGACGAACCGGCAGATCGGTCTGCGGCTGTTCCTGGCCGAGAAGACGGTGAAGAACTACGTGACGGCCGTCCTGGCGAAGCTGGGCATGGAACGGCGCACCCAGGCAGCCGCCTGGCTGGCCCGCCGCCAGGCCCGCTGACGCCGCCCCGGTCCGGCCCGCCGCACGCCACTCGAGGGGACGGGCGTCAGGACGATCCCGCGTTCCACGAGGAGCGGGCCCACGCACGGATGGTCCGGCATCGGGTCGCTCGAGGCCCGCCGAGCCGTAGCAGGCCGCGATCCGCCGCCTCGTCACCGCCCTCGACACCACGTCGCGGCGGCATCCGACGGGCGCTCCACGTGACGAGGGCTCGACCTGTCGCCCCACAGGACGGCCGCCCCACAGGACCGGGCCCACGCGCGCCGGCCGAGGGCGTCCCGGCGGCCGAGCGACGGCGTGCCGCGGACGACACGACTTGTTCGACGCCGGGGCGACGGCCCCCACCCCCGCCGACGCCGCGGTCAGGGCAGCGGAACCGTCCAGATCACGTCCGTGCCGGATCGAGGCGAGGAGACGACCGTGCAACGGCCGCCCGCCGAGGCCGCCCGCTCCTCCAGATGTCGCAGGCCACGCCGGGTCACTCCGGGCGGAATGCCGCAGCCGTCGTCGACCACCTGCACGCTCAGTCCGTGTTCGTCCCGCCGAAGCCGAATGAGCACCCGCCCCGCCCCGGAGTGCCGCACCACATTGGACAGCGCCTCCCGCAGCGCCGCCCTGGCATGGTCTGCCACCGTGGTCGGAACGTCGTCCACGGGGCCGGTCAGCTCCAGGGTCGGAGCGATGCCCAGCAGCTCTCCCGCCGTCGCCGCCTCCGCCCGTGCCGAATCGGCGAGACCGCTCGGTGCGGACTCCGCCGGATCGGCCGACCGCAGCGCCCGCACCGTGGCCCGGATCTCGTCGATCGTGGTGTCCAGTTGGTCCACGGTCTCGCCGAGCCGCCTGTCCTCGTCCGGCTCCAGGCGCCCGGCCAACCCCCGACCCAACAGGTCGAGCTGCATGCCCGCCGCGTAGAGCCGCTGCACGATCACGTCGTGCAGGTCCCGCGCGATGCGCTCCCGCTCCTGGTACACCGCCACCCGGCGACGGGCGGTGGTCCCCTCGGCGAGCACCAGTGCGAGCCCGGCCTGAGCGGCGAACGCCGTGAGAACCTCCACCGACTCGGCCGAGAAGCCCGCCGTGCCACGTCGGCGGTACACGGCCAACGCCCCGAGCCGCCGTTCCCTGGTGCCGAAGGGCGCCACGGCGAACGGCCCGTAGCCCCGCAGCACCTTGGGCACGAACGGCGCGGTCCTCGGGTCCGAGGTCAGCTCGTCGACCACCACCGGGACGCCGCCGCGGGCCACCCTGGCCGCCGTCGACCGCGCCGACAGCACCGCGCCGACGGGATCGCCCACCGAGGAGGCCCCCTCGAGCGCTCCGCCCTCGACGCCGCCGTGCGCGGCCTCCACCGTCAACGTCCCGTCAGGCGAGCGCACCATCGCCAGGCCCAGGTCCGCGCCGGTGAGCGCGGCGGCCTGCTCGACGACCATCGGCAGCACGAGATCCGGATCGTCACCGGCCAAGGCCGCGGTGGTGATCCCGGTCGCGGCGGCGAGCGTGCGGCCCGCGAGGGAGGAGTCCATGGTCATGCCCAGGATAGGAGCCGGTCCTCGGCCCTCGCAGACCGCAGGCCCCGCCGAGCGGCGGCCCGCCGCGTCGCCCGCCCATGCCGCCTCGGCCTGGGCGCGGACCCGTCTCGACGCCGACATCCGACTAGTCCGCCCTCGCCTGCTGAACCGGAACCACCACCGGACCGCTGTGCAGGCCGATCTCCATCGAGAGCGGCTGGCTGGACAAGGCCAGCGCACCCAGTTCGGGGTAGGCCCGCACCGTCCCGTCGCGCACCTCCAGCACGAGATCGGCGTCCTCGGCCTCCTCGATGTGGTGAGTCACGTGCACCACGGTGTGGTCGGCCAGCTCGGAGCGGATCGCCGCTCGGACCCGCGCGGCGGCCTCGGCGTCGAGCGATGCCGTCGGCTCGTCCAGCAGCACCAGGTCGGCATCCCGAGCCGCGAGCAGCGTCCGCGCGAAGGAGAGCCTGCCCGCCTCGCCGCCGGACAAGGCGACTCCGTCACCGCCGACGACGGTGTCCAGTCGGTCGACGAAGGCGTCCAACCCCGCCGACCGCAGGGCGGCCCGCAGGCGCTCGTCATCCGCGGTGGGGTCCGCCAGCCGGAGATTCTCCCGGATGCTGGTGGAGACGAGTGAGGCGTCCTGCGGGCACCAGGCGACCCGCGCGGGACGGCTGATCATGCCCTGTTCAGCGGGCAGGAAGCCCAACAGGAGCGCGAGCAGCGTCGACTTGCCCGCGCCCGACGGACCGAGCACCGCGACCCTGGCGCCAGGAGGCAGCTCCATCGTCACGTCGCGCAAGGCGGGCTCCGCGGCGCCCGGCCACCGGGCGTCGACCTTGATCAGCCGTACCTCGGCGGTGTCCGGCGTGGGTCGCAGCGCGGTGTCGGCACGCGGCCTGCCCGTCACACGTTCGTCGGCGGGCAGGAGCCTGCCCTGCGCGCCCCGCAGCGCGGCGGCCTGCTGCCAGGCCGGGGGCACGGTCGCGACGATCTCGCCCGCGGTCAGCGCGACCAGCACCACCACCGCGGCCCACGGCCCGCTCAGCGCACCCGCCGCGACCGCGTCGGCCACCGCCGCGAGGCACACCAGCAGTGCGGCGCCCGTCGCCGTCGTCACCACGGCGGCCGCCGCGCCGACGCCCACGGCCTCGCGTCTGCTCAATCGCGTCAGTTCTCGATCATCCCGGTCCAGCGCGTCGCGGCACTGCCGATCGGCGCCCATCGCGGTCAGGTCGGCCGCCCCGTCGAGGAGTCCCAACACCCGGTCGGCCACCCGCCTGCGCAGCGTGGCGGGTACCGCGACGCCGCGACGTCGCACCGTCGCTGCCACCCAGCCGCCGCCGATGGCGGCGATCAGCAGACCGGCGGCCATGGCCGCCCCCGCCGCAGGCAGCAGGGACCACTGAGCGATCACCACGAGGACGCCGACCACCCCGGCGACCAGCGGTGGCAGCAGCACCCGGGGCACGAGGTCGCGCACGACGTCGACGTCCGTGACGAGGGTGCGCAGCGCCTCGGCGTTGCCCCGGTGATTCGCCTGTGCGGGCCCGGCGCGCACCAGCGATCTCCACAGGGAGAGCCGCAGTCTGCCCGCGAGCCGGAAGGCCGCGTCGTGGGTGAAGAGCCGCTCCAGGTACCGCAGCAACGCCTTCGACAGGGCGAAGGTGCGGACGAGCACGGCGGCGACCGTCAGCGTGAGCACCGGGGGGTGGTCGGCCGCGGTGGCGATCAGCCAGCCGGCCGTGCCGGTGAGCGCCACGCCCGCGAGGACGGAGAGGGCGCCGAGCCCGACGGCCACCGCCCACCGCCGGTCCAACAGGTCCCACAGTCTGCCGGGGAGCGCTGGTCGGGTTGCGGTGTCAGCGGCGACCGGACGTGTCGTCTCGACCCCGGCAGCGGCGTCGGTGGGCCGGTGTTCGGCCAACACCACCACGGCGCCGTCGTCGGCGTATCGACGGACGCTCGCCCGCACCGTGCCCGCCGTGGCGGCGTCCAGATGCGATGTCGGCTCGTCCAGCAGCAGCAGGCGGGCGCCGCGTCCCATCCGTAGGAACGCCCGGGCCGTCGCGACTCGCTGACGTTCGCCCAGGGAGAGCGCCGCCGTCGATCGGCCGAGCAGATGACCCGCGGCGGCCGATCGCGCGGCCACGATCAGCTCCCGCTGGCTCGGCGGACCGCCTTCCTGGTCCGCCGTGGCGAGGGCCAGTTCCTCCGCGACGGTGGGCTCGGTGAATCGGGGTCGCTGCGGAACCCAGGCCACATTGCGTCGCCATTCTCGGAGGTCGCAGCGCGACAGCTCGAGGTCGCCTACCCGCACGTCGCCCGCATCGGCGGGCAGCAGGCCCAGCAGCACGGCGAAGGTGGTGGACTTGCCGCTGCCGCTGGGCCCGATGCCGTTCTGCCCGTCCAGCCGCAGGATCTCGCCCGGCTTCACGTGGAAGCTCAGCCCGGCGGGCGCGTCTCGATCGCGCCTGTGCACCCGGAGGTCCGTCACATGAACGCCGCTCACGGCGAGTTCGGCGGCGAGCCGCCCAGCGGATTCGGCGGCGAGCCGCCCAGCGGATTCGGCGGCGAGCCGCCCGAACGCCTCGGCGGCCTCGCATGCCTCGGCCGAGGGCGGCCGGGCCGCGCCGTCGTCGCCGCCTCCGGTGAAGGAGCCGCCCCCGCCCTCAGCGTCAGACGCGGCAACCGGCCCCGGCTCGCCCGCCTGGGCGCTGATTCCGGTCGACGGCACGGCCGCCGGTCTGCTTCGAGTCGCCCGCGCGCCGGTGGCGGGGCGGATCGCCGGCTCCGCCGCGGCCGTCCCGGGTCTCGGTTCTCGGTCGAGCGAATCAGCGAGGTCGAGGACGTCGTGGACTCGGCGGACGGCCTCCACGCCGTCCTCGGCGGCATGATGCGCCGCCCCCGCCGCGCGCAGCGGCAGGTAGCACTCGGCCACCAGGATGAGCACGACCAGCGCGGTCGTCAGCTCGACATCACCCGCGACCACCCGAAGGCCGATGTTGACGGCCACCAGGGCCACGGACATGGACGCGATCAGTTCCAGTGCCAGCGCCGAGAGGAACGCGACGCGCAGCGTCGCCATGCCTGCCCGCCGGTGCTCCTCGTCGACACGTTCCACCAGAGCCGTCTGCGCCGCCGCCCGGCGAAACGCCGTGAGCAACGGCAGCGCCTTGACCAGTTCCCGCAGTCGGTCGGACAGCCGAGAGGCGGCATCTGCCGTCCTGGCCGATCGTGCCTCGGTGAACCGGCCGATCAGGACGGCGAAGAGCGGGATCAGCGGGACGGTCACCAGGATCAACATCGCCGAGGGGGGATCGGTGAGGAGGATCCAGCCGCCGACCAGCGGCGGCACCGCCGCCGCCGTGACAAGGGCGGGCAGGAGCCGGATGAAGTAGGCGTCGAGCGCGTCCAGTCCGGTGGTCGCGATCGAGGCGAGATGGGCCGCACCGCCGCGAACCTGTGACGGCGCGGTCGGGCCGTCGGCGGCCGCGCCGTCGGAGTCGACGTGCGCGGCACCCGGGCCGCCGCCGTGAATCCATTCGGGGCCGATCCGCAGGGCCGCGTCGAGCAGGGCGCCCCGCAGCTCACGCCGAGCCGCACCCGCCGCACGAGCCGCGACGGACTCGGTCGCCCAGCTCAGCCCGGCCCTGGCCGCCACCGCGATGCCCAGGACCCACAGGTTCCCCGCCAGTTCGGCCGCGCCGACGCCGGAGACGACGACCGCACCGAGCGCCTCGGCCATCGCCACCGCCTGCACGACGAGGACCACCGCGTTGGCCGCCGCGAGCAGGCCGGTCAGCAGCAGGGCGCGGCGCGTCGACGTCGGCAGCAGCGACAGCCCGGCCATCGGCCCGCGTCCAGCCGATGCCTGCCTGCGGGCCGAGGGGAACGGCAGGGCGGCCGCGTCCCCCGACGACACGGCCGCCCCCTCCGTCGTCGACGCCCTCACGGCACGCGCACCGCGGGGATGTGCGCCGTGCTGATCCGACGTCGGAACACCCAGTAGGTCCACCCCTGGTAGAGCAGCACCGCGGGCGTTCCGAACGCCGCGACCCAAGTAATCACGCTAAGTGTGTAGGGGCTGGAGGCTGCGCCGGCAACCGTCAGGGTGAACATCGAGTCGATCGTGGACGGCATGACATTGGGATACAACGATCCGAACAGAACCACCACCACTGCGGCGAGCATCACTCCCAACAGAGTGAAGGCCCGGCCCGCCCGCCCCCGGGGCAGCAGGAGCAGAGCGCCGATCGAGGCGAGGACGGCCACCCCGGCGATCACGGCCGTCCAGGCCGCACCGTGCCGGAACTGGACGATCGCCAGCAGGGCCGCGCCCGGCAGCAGGAGCAGCGCCCCGTACCGGCTCGCGAAGCGCTGCATCCGCCACCGGATGTCGCCGTCGGTCTTCAAGGCGAGGAACACCGCACCGTGCAGCAGGCTGAAGCCGGCGAGTGCCAGGGCTCCCAGCAGCGTCTCGACGCGCACCAGGTCGATCAGCCCGCCCCGGAGATCGCCGTTGACGTCGATCGGCAGTCCGGTGACCGTCGCGGTGATGATGAAACCCCAGCCCAACGGCGGGAGCCAGGAGCCGATCTGGATGACCCGGTCCCAATTGCGCCGCCATCGGACGCCGTCGACCTTCCCTCGGTACTCGAAGGCCACGCCCCGACCGATCAGGCTCAGCAGGACGAACAACACCGGCAGATAGGCGCCCGAGAGCAGCGCGGCATACCAGTCGGGGAAGGCGGCGAAGGTCGCCCCGACGGCGACGATCACCCAGACCTCGTTGCCGTCCCAGACCGGGCCGATGGTGTTGATGAGAACCCGGCGTTCCTTCTCGTCCCTGGTGCCGATGCCGAGCAGCATCCCGACGCCGAAATCGAACCCTTCCAGGAAGAAGTAGCCGAGCCACAACGTCGCGATGAGGAAGAACCACACGGTGGGCAGGTCCATGGTCAGCTCCCGACTCGAGCGATGCGGCAGGGGCGGCCGCGGCCCCGCCGCCGAACGGGGGTCGCCCGGCGACTATGGGGCGGACGGGCCGCACCCCGGTGTGACGACGCGATGAGGGCCTCCGGCTCAGTACGCGAACGAGAGGACATCCTGGTCCCGCCCCTTCTGTTGCCCGTCGTCGCCCGCGTCGGCGGAGGCCGGCGGATCGTCGTCCGGCGGGTCGTCCTTCTCCCAGGGCGGCCGCATCACCCCGTCGACCCCGGCCCTGGCGTACCGGATCAGCAGGAACAGCTCGACGACCGCGAGCGCCGCGTAGACGAGTGTGAGCGCGACCAGGGAGAAGACCGCCTCGCCCAGGGACACCCCCGCCGAGACGGCGCTGGCGGTGAACATGTACACGCCGTCCACCCCGGTCGGGTTCGGCACCACCACGAACGGCTGGCGCCCCATCTCGGTGAAGATCCAGCCGAAGGTGTTCGCCAGGAACGGCGTGGCGATCGAGGCGAGGGCGACCGGCGCGAACCATCGCCACCTCGGCACCCGGCCGCCTCGGGTGAACCAGAGCGCTGCGGCTGCCGCGGCGGCGGCGATCGATCCGAAGCCGATCATGAGTCGGAAGCCCCAGTACGTCACCGGCAGCGAGGGCACGTAGTCGATGGGCATGCCCGCGAGTTCACCGAGCCGCGGATCGTCGGGATAGTGCGATCCGTACTGCTCCTGGTAGGCGGGGATCAGCTCCTCGATGCCCTTGACCTCGCTCTCGAAGTCGCCCTCGGCGAGGAAGGACAGCAGGGCGGGCACGGTGACGCTGACGATGTTGTCGCAGCTCGGGTCCCTGAGGTCCCCGATGGCGAAGATCGAGAAGCCCGCGGGTTCCTCTGTCTCGCACAGCGCCTCGGCCGCCGCCATCTTCATCGGCTGCTGCTCGAACATCAGCTTGGCCTGGATGTCGCCGGACACCGCCACGGCGGCGAAGGAGGCCAGCCCGACCCAGCCGCCCCATCGCAGGGACGTGTGCCAGACACGACGGTCCGGGTCGTCCACCGGGGAGTTCCGATGCCTCCGTGCGAGATGCCAGGCCGAGACTCCGATGAGGACGGTGCCCGCCACGGCGAGACTGCCCGCCAGCGTGTGCGGAAAGGCGGCGAGCACGGTGGAGTTGGTCAACAGCGCCCAGATCGAGTTGAGCACCGGGTCGCCGTCCGGCCCGATCTCGACCCCGACCGGATGCTGCATCCAGGAGTTCGCGGCGAGGATGAAGTAGGCGGAGGCGACGGTGGCGAGTGCGGCGGCCCAGATCGAGGCCAGGTGGAGCCGCTGAGAGATGCGGCCCCAGCCGAAGATCCACAGTCCCAGGAACGTGGACTCCACGAAGAAGGCGACGAGGCCCTCCATGGCCAGCGGGGCGCCGAAGACGTCACCGACGAAACGTGAGTAGGCGCTCCAGTTCATCCCGAACTGGAACTCCTGGACGATGCCGGTGACCACGCCCATGGCGAAGTTGATGAGCATCAGCTTGCCCCAGAACTTGGTCATCGCCAGGTACCTGGGGTCGCCGGTGCGGTGCCATGCCGTCTGCATGATCGCGACGAGCAGGGCGAGTCCGATGGTCAACGGCACCATCAGGAAGTGGTAGACGGTGGTGATGCCGAACTGCCACCGCGCCACGTCGAGGATCTCCACGCTGCCTCCTTCAGGGCACGTGGCGAACCTAGCCGCGGTAGATGAGTGATCTTCAGGTTCGAGAGTCCCGTCGACGCGGGACCTTGGTCCCGTCTCGGACCGTCTCCGCGGCGGCCGACCGGATCGTCGGCACCCGATCGCGGGCCGCTCCGCCGACACGCCGCCCGAGGCACGCGACACGCATTCGGCGAACGCGCCGCACGGGTACCCGGGGACCCGTCAGCTCAGCGCCGCCGCGATGTCCGCCGCGGCCCGCAGCACCTGCGGCCCCACGGCCTCGGCGTCCAACGGAGCCAGCGCCACCACACCCACGCTGGCCCGCAGTCCGTCGACGCCCGTGATCGGCGCCGCCACCCCGTGCGCGCCGGTCTGAAGCTCGCCGCAGGAGACGACCCAGGGCCCGTCCTTCGACGTCAGGTCGATCGCCCGGCCAGCCGCCCCGAAGCGCACCGAATGCCGGGTGCCGACCCGGTAGGAGACGTGGAACGCCGTCCAGGACGGTTCGACGACGGCGACGGCCTGGGCGTCCATCCCGTCGGCCACGGTGATGTGCGCGGTGGCGCCCACCTGCTCCGCGAGGACCCGCAGCGACGGCAGCGCGGCGAACCGCACCTGCGGGAGCACCCGGTTGGCCAGCCGGAGCACACCGAGACCCAGCCGGACCTTCGAGCCCTCACGACGCACGAGGCCTCGAGCCTGCAACGGTCCCAACATCCGATAGACCGCCGCCCGGCTCGCGCCGATGGCCGCGGCCAGATCACTGATGCTCGGCGCGTCCGACTCCGCGTCCGCCACCGCCTGAAGCAGGGTGAGCCCGCGTTCGAGGGTGAGGGAGCGCTCCCTGCCCGCCGGTACGTCGTCGCCCTCCGCCGAGGCCGTCGCCCCGCCGGAATGTCGCCGCCGCGCGGCCGGTGCCACCATCGCCTCAGTCCTCACGCTCACGCCGACGCGGCGGGTCTGACCGTGCCCGCCACCTCGGCGAGCCCGACCACCGAGCCGTTCGGGCCGGGGGCCGTCGCGGTGACGACCACGGAGTCGCCGTCGGCCAGGAAGGTCCGGCGAGCGCCGTCGGCCAGCTCGATCGGCTCCGCACCGCCCCAGCTCAATTCCAGAAAGGAGCCGCGTTCGGCTCGGAGCGGCCCGGACACCGTGCCCGAGGCGAAGAGATCGCCCGGCCGGACCGTAGCCCCGTTCACCGACAGATGGGCGAGCTGCTGGGCGAACGACCAGGACATCGCCGCGAACGGCGGCCTGCTGACCACCGTGCCGTTCCAGCTGATCTCGAGCCGGAGATCCAACCCGGCGGGTCGATCCTCCATGAGATAGTCCAGCAGGTCGTGCGGAGGTGCCTGCGGCGACACCCTGGCGTGGTCGAAGGCCGCCAGCGGAGTGATCCAGGCCGCGATCGACGTCGCGAACGACTTCCCGAGAAACGGCCCCAACGGCTGATACTCCCAGGCCTGGATGTCCCTGGCCGACCAGTCGTTGACCAGGGCCACCCCGAAGACGTGGTCCTCGGCCTCGGCCGTCGACACCCCGCCGGCGACCGCTCCGCCGCAGACGAACCCGACCTCCGCCTCGATGTCCAGCCGGGTGCTGGGCCCGAAGACGGGGAGCTCCGTGCCCGGCGGCCTGCGCTGTCCGTGTGGACGGACGACGTCGGTCCCCGAGACGACCACCGTGCCCGAGCGCCCGTGATAGCCCACCGGCAGGTGCGTCCAGTTCGGCAGCAGCGGCGCCGAATCGGGCCGCAGGATCCGGCCGACGTTCTCCGCGTGGTGCCGCGACGAGTAGAAGTCCACGTAATCGCCGACGGTGAACGGCAGGCTCGGGCGCAGGTCGCCGAGCGGAATCAGCCGGGCACCACGCGGCGCCGTCGACTCGGCGGTCAAGGTGCGCAGCCGCTCCCGAAGTTCTCGCCAGATCGACGCATCACACGCCAGCAGCGGGTCGAGCGAGTCCTGAACCACCAGCTCCGCCAGCCGAGGCCCCAGCACATCGGCCAGCCCGCGCAGCGGCAGCGCATGATCACCGACTCGCACCGCAGGCGTCGGACGACCGTCCACCCGCACCAGCCCATAGGGCAGGGTCTGCGGTCCGAACGGTGCATCGGCATGGAATCCGGGCACGTCGATCCAGGTCACTCGTCAAGCCTCTCTCGGGAGTCCCGACCGTGGAAACCTCTTTTCGTCGATTTCTGGCGGAATCGCGGCCACTCGCCCCTGCCCGCGCCGACGGCTGGATCGACGCGATGCCCGCCCGTCGTCGACACCCGCCCGGCCCTGTCGGTGACGCGGGCAGAAGACGAGTCGCTCACAGCAGGCCGAGCTGTTCCAGGTCCTCGACCGGCTCGGTGAGCGAGCAGGAGCCGTACGAGGCGAAGACCGACCGGACCGCGGTGGCCGCCTCGTCGCCGAGCGCCTCGGCCTCGTTCACCAGGGCTTCGGCGTCGGTGCTCAACAGGGCCTCGCGGACGTCCTTGCCCGACAGCGACCTCGCGGTGGCGACGATGAGATTGAGGAATCCGTGGTGGGTGAAGCCGGTCTCCTCGTCGGTGTACCGCACCGCGTGATGCATCCCCGCCGTGGCCTTGAAGGGCAGGCCCGTGGTGCTCGCCACAGCGAGGAAGTCCGCCACCTGATCGGCGCCGGGGAACGCCTCCATCGTCTGGCCGCCGCAACGCAGTTTCGGCCAGGACCCGTGCTCGGCGACCCGCCGCACGCTCTCCAGCCAGCCGGGACCGCCGCGACGCGGTTCGATGACCCGGATGACGTCCTCGGGGACGAACTCCGAGACACGTTCCAGCCAGACCTCGTCCAGATCGGAGGGAGCGGGCATCTCGACCATGCGCAGCGCGAGCAGCTCACTGCGGGACTCGACGATCGACACGGCCTTGGGCACACCCCCCAGGCCGGTGTCGATCACCAGCGACAGGGCTACCGGACGGATCGGCTTCGCCTTGATCAGCTCGGTGATCAGCTCCGACAGCCTCGACGCCGGGCACAGGAACAGACCCAGCACACCGGCCGTTCCTCCTGCCCTGGCCTCGAGGTGGCGGCGTACCGCATCCGGCATGCTCGCGCTGCCGGGTGGGAACAGTGCGGCGTCATCGATCAACCTCGCCAACAGGGGTGGGATACCGCGTGGACCGGGCGCATGGAGTTCTACGGCGCTTGACACGGCTGCGAGGCTAGTGCGTACCACAGAATGAACAAAGGTGTCCGTATAACGAACGCCGGGAGCAGATCGTGCCGCACTACCGCGCCGTGGGCGAGATTCCCCCCAAGCGACACACCCAATTCCGCAGGCCAGACGGGGGTCTGTACGCCGAGGAGCTGATGGGCGTCGAGGGCTTCTCCGCTGATTCCTCGTTGCTCTACCACCGCCATCTTCCCACCGCCATCGTGAACGCCGAGACCGTCGAGGAGACCGGGCGCGGCTCCACGCCGAATCTGCCGCTGAAGCCGCGCCACTTCCGTACCCAGGCGTTGAACTGGCGCGATGCGGGCGACCCGGATGCCATAACGCATCGAAGGCAACTTTTTCGTAACGCCGACGTCTCGATCTGCTTCGTCGAGGCGACCTCCCCGAGTCCCCTGTACCGCAACGCCGTGGGCGACGAGCTGTTCTACGTCCAGTCCGGACGTGGCGCGGTGGAGACGATCTACGGCGCGCTCGACGTCGGCGAGGGCGACTACGTCGTGCTGCCCACGTCATGCACCTACCGGGTGAGACCCGAGCCGTCGATGCGGCTGTTGATCCTGGAGGCGAGCGGCCACATCGGACCGCCGCGCCGCTACCTCTCGGCCAGAGGGCAGTTCCTGGAGCACTCGCCGTACTCGGAACGCGACCTCCGCGGCCCCGCGGCCCCGCTGCTCGTCGACGGCGAGGACGTACCCGTGCTGGTCCGCCATCGAGCAGGCCTCACCCGCCTGACCTACGCCCGGCACCCGTTCGACGTGGTCGGGTGGGACGGGTGCCTCTACCCGTGGGTCTTCAACATCCGCGACTTCGAGCCGATCACCGGCCGGGTCCACCAGCCGCCGCCGGTGCACCAGACCTTCGAGGGCCCCAACTTCGTGGTCTGCTCGTTCTGCCCGCGCAAGGTCGACTACCACCCGCAGGCGGTGCCGGTGCCGTACAACCACGCGAACGTCGACTCCGACGAGCTGATGTTCTACGTCGGCGGCGACTACGAGGCGAGGAAGGGCTCCGGGATCGGGCTCGGCTCGCTGTCCCTGCACCCTGCGGGCTGCACCCACGGCCCGCAGCCGGGGGCGGTGGAGGCCTCTCTCGGCGCGGAGTACTTCGACGAGACGGCCGTCATGGTCGACACCTTCCGCCCACTGGAACTGGGCGAGGCCGCCGAAGCCTGCGAGGACCCGCGCTACGCCTGGTCCTGGGCCCGACGTGGCCCGGACCGGGCGGACTGACGCCGCCGGAGGCGCGAGCGTCCGGCTCGACGTGAACAGCGGCGCGTCCTCGGGATCGGCGGCCCGCGCGCAGGCATCGACTCCCGCCGAAGACCTGCGGCAGGCCGTTCACCGCGGCATCGGTCCGTGCGGACGTCTCCGACCAGGGAGGGACTCCGGCGCCCGCCAGGACGTCGGGGTCAGGACCGTCTCACCGCTTTCTCGCCGACTCCGGAGCCTCGGGCCTCGGTGGCACCGGCGTGCAGGCGACACCCTGGCGGATTCCCCCTTACGACGCCCGATCCCGCGCGGCGCGCTTCCCTCCCACGCCGAAATAACTTAGGCTCCCCTAATAACCCGTGGTCGTTCCTCGTCGGCGCCCGCTCCCGGACTCGACGGACCACGGCATCGGCATGGGCGGCTCGTCTACGTCGCCCCGCGTCCCGGTGCGAGCCGTACGAGCCGGACACCGACGCGGAGTCCTGGAGGTGAGAGTGGACGTCAACGCGAGTCGCAGGCCCCCGTCGCCCACGGCGGCGGAACGAGCCAGGTCGACGGCTACCCGGGGGCGTGCCGTCATCCTGCCCGCGATCGAGAGCGCCGCCCGGGTGAACCCCGTGCTGCATCACGTGCACCCCGACGGCACCGTGTCCGCGATCCTCTCCCGACGGCATCCGCTCGTCGGCCTCGCCCTGCACGGTGCGGGCGGCGAACTCGCCGCGATGGTCGAGGTCGCGGACACCGCGCCCGTGGCCCTGCGCGAACCGGTCCGCGGGCTGCTGTGGATCAGCGGGCTGCTCAGCGTCCTGCCCGAGCGGGCGGCACGAGCAGCCGCGGTGAGCATCGCCGAGACCCGTCCCGACCCCCGACTGCTCGACGTCGGACACGACATGGTCGTCCTCCGGCTGCGGGTCGCCTCCCTGGTCCTCGCCGACGCCGACAGCAGCGGCCCCCTGGACGTCGCCGAGTTCGCCTCGGCCGCCCCGGACCCGTTCTGCCGGTTCGAGGCGGGCTGGCTGCGACACCTCGAGGGTGCGCATCGCAACGTCGTCGACATGCTCGCCCGGCATCTTCCCGAGAAGATCCGGGGCGGTCGGGTGCGACCGTTGGGACTGGACCGGCTCGGCCTGCGGCTGCGCATCGAGGACGACGACGGCGATCACGATGTGCGGCTGGCCTTCGCCAGACCGGTACGAGACGTCGCCGAGTTGTCGGTCGAACTGCGCAGGCTCGTCGGCTGTCCGTTCCTCGTCCGGCAGACCTGAGCTACCGTCTGGGCCGTGCCCACCGGATCGCCCAGTCCCTCGTCCGGCTGGTTCAGGCCGCGACGGCCCGACGATCCGGCGGTGATCACCGACCCGGCGGAACGCCGCGCGGTGGTCGTCGAACTGCTCATCGTCTTCACCGCGACGCTGGGACTGTCCGGGCTGCGCAGCCTGCTGTCGCTGCTGGATCGCCTGCTGCGGCCGGAACCGCTGAACGAGCAGGCGGTGGCGATCAACGTTCCGCAGGCCGCGCTCGGGCTGTTGGACTTCGCCAGACAGCTCACCAGCGTCCTCCAGCTCCTGTCATGGGGCGCGTTGGGCGTGTATCTGATCTGGCGTGGCGGCATCGCGCTACGGCGGATCGGCCTCGATCGCACCCGTCCAGGCCGTGACCTGTTGCACGGACTCGGTCTGGCGGCGTTGATCGGCATCCCCGGACTGGCCTTCTACCTCGGCACCCGCGCGATCGGCATCAATCTGACCGTGGTGCCGTCAGCCCTGGACGAGCAGTGGTGGCGAAGTCTGGTGCTCGTTCTCTCGGCACTGGGCAACTCCTGGGCCGAGGAGATCCTCGTCGTCGGATACCTGCTCACCCGTCTGCGGCAACTCGGCTGGTCGGAGAACGCGAGTCTGCTCGCCTCCGCCGTGCTGCGAGGCTCGTACCATCTCTATCAGGGCTTCGGGGGCTTCCTCGGCAACATCGTGATGGGGCTGATCTACGGCCGCTACTGGCAGCGAACCAATCGGCTGTGGGCCCTGGTCGTCGGCCATGCGGTCATCGACATCGTCGCGTTCGTCGGCTATGCGCTGCTGCGCGACTCCCTGTCCTGGCTCCCGTGACGCGCTCGGCGTCCGATCGGCACTGCTCGCGGGCGGACTCCGCCAAGACGTCCTCGGCGAGTCGGAACGTGCAGGCCGCAGGCTCCTCGCCTCGGTCCTCGGCGGGCAGGCCCGCCGCCAGCCGCAGCGCCACGTTGACCGTCTCGTCGACCGTGACCGTTCCCAGCCGCAGGCCGGCCATGGCCAGCATCTCGTCATCGATGTCCGTCACCCGCATCACCTCGTCGGGATAGCCGGTCCGACGGGACTCAAGCCCGCCGGACGGGCGACCCGGCCGGCGCGACGATGACGATCCGACAGCGACGCACGAACTGAACGAATACGCGCCGATTCACGGTTTGACGTTAATAGATCGACGCAGGCCAGAAGGAAGACAGCGAAATCGCTCGTGTACCGTCGCTGATCGCGACGATTATCGACGTCGAGCTTAGGCTGATCGGCGTGAGCATCCAGGTCATTCCGCCCGTGTCCCCGCCCGCCCGAGTCGACTCCGAGGTGGGGCCGCTCCGATCGGTGCTGCTCCACCGACCCGGCAACGAGCTGAAGCGCCTCACACCGAGGAACAACGATCAGCTGCTGTTCGACGGGATTCCGTGGGTGGACCGGGCTCAGGACGAGCACGACGCCTTCGCCGCGCTGCTCCGATCCCGCGGTGTCGAGGTCCTGCTGGTGGCCGACCTGTTGACCGACACCCTCGCCGACCCGCGTGCCCGTGCCGCGGGAATCCACGCCGCCGTGGAGGAACGCCGCCTCGGTCTCGAACTGGCCGACGCGCTGCGCTCGCACCTCACCGGACTGCCCGCCGCCACGCTGGTCGAGGTGCTGATGAGCGGCATGACGTTCGAAGAGCTGCCTGCGTCGGAGGGAGCCTCTCTGGTCCGGCGGATGCGGCATCCACACGACTTCGCCGTCACCCCGCTGCCCAATCTGCTCTTCACCCGCGACTCCTCGATCTGGGTCGGCGACCGCGTCGCCATCACGTCGCTCACCATGCCCGCGCGCCGCCGCGAGACCTCCATCACCGACCTGATCTACGCCTACCATCCCCGGTTCGCCTCCGCAGGTCGCGCCTACGGCGCGCACTCCGCACCCGTGGAAGGCGGGGACGTGCTGCTGCTGGCCCCCGGCGTGCTCGCCATCGGCGTCGGCGAGCGCACCACACCCGCCGGGGCCGAGTCGTTCGCGAGATCCGTCTTCGCCGACGGCCTGGCGCACACGGTGCTCGCGGTGCCCATCGAGCAGCGACGCGCCTCCATGCACCTGGACACGGTGTGCACGATGGTCGACGTGGACGCGGTGGTGATGTACCCCGCCATCCAGGACACCCTGTCCGCCTATCCGCTGCGGCCGACCGGGGAGGGCGGTCTCGCGGTGGCGGGACCGGCGCCGTTCCTCACCGCCGCCGCCGAGGCGATGGGCATCGAACGACTGCGAGCGATCGACACCGGACTGGATCCGGTCACCGCGGAACGGGAGCAGTGGGACGACGGAAACAACACGCTCGCGCTCGCGCCGGGGGTCGTGGTCGCCTACGAGCGAAATGTGGAGACGAATACCCGACTCGAGGAGAATGGAATCGAGGTCCTTCGCATCTCAGGCTACGAACTCGGCAGCGGCCGCGGCGGACCGCGTTGCATGTCCTGTCCACTGTCGCGCGATCAGATCGCCTGACCGAGCATTTTCGCAAATAGTCGAGATGCCGAGAAAAGGGAATCAAACCACGCCTGACCTGCCAGGTAAGGTCAGGCGTGGCTAACTTCGGCAAGCCTTCCCTCCGCTGAGAGGTATAGCCGTGAGCTGCTTCTCACGAAGTCGCAGGAGGGACGCGAAAGGCTTATCCTTTAATCATGACCATCGCGGCGAAGAATATTCAGCGGACGACGTCCGACTTCCAGACGCTCTTGCAGGATCAGGTGCGCAACGAGTTCACCGCCGCACAGCAGTACATCGCGCTGGCCGTGTGGTTCGACGCTCGTGATCTTCCCCAGCTCGCGCGCCACTTCTACCAGCAGTCGCTGGAGGAGCGGAACCACGCCATGATGATCGTCCGCTATCTGCTGGACAAGGACGTCGAGGTGACCATCCCCGACGTCGGGCCGGTCCGCAACTCGTTCAGCGAGCCCCGCGCGCTGATCGCGCTGGCACTGGAACAGGAGCGGGCCGTCACCGACCAGATCGTGGCGCTCGCCAAGGCCGCGCGGGCGGAGGACGACTACATCGGCGAGCAGTTCATGCAGTGGTTCCTCAAGGAGCAGGTCGAGGAGGTGTCGCAGATGTCCACGCTGCTCAACGTCGTGGAGCGATCGAACGGCAACCTGTTCGACGTGGAGAACTACCTGGCACGCGAGACCGTCGGCGATGCGGGCACGGACCCCACCGCCCCGCCTGCCGCGGGCGGGGCGCTCTGAACCGGGGTCGACCCGGTCGGCACTCGCCGCCGGACGCAGGCTCGCACTCCGACCAGGCCACGAGGCCGCGTCCGGCCGCTGCCCAGTCGGCTCGCGCCGAGGCGTCCGAGCCTGCGACGGAGGAGCGGTGGGCCTCCGGCCCGGGCGGGCCCGCTGGCGAATTCACTGCCGGGCCCGTCACGGCGGGTGGTGCGGCGGCTCGGATCGCGGGGCGCATCCCGACGCAGTCGCCGCGGACGGCCGAGGCGACCGGTCCGGCGGTCCGCCCGCCCACGAGCCCCGTCGCGGCCGACGACCTGTCACCCGATCTGCTGCCTCCGCTTCCCCTCCGCCACGACCGGGTGATCACTCTGCCCCCGGCGCCTTCCGACGAGCGGGGAGGCGAGGCAGGAACGGCGACGGTTCGCCGGTCCAGGTGAGGAGCAGGCGGTCGCGCGCTCGCGTGCAGGCCACGTAGAGCAGCGCCCGCCAACGGCGCAGCATCTCGGGTCGGTCGCCGGGGTCGACGCGATCGGCGAGCCCGGCAGGCGGCACCGACTCCGCCCCGACTCCGGAGACCGCCACCCGCGAGAACTCCCGACCGGCCGCCGAGGCCAGCTCACCGACCCGGACCGCCCGATTCTCCTCGATGTCCTCCTCGGACCCGAGGAGGACCGTGCCCACCCGAGCCGCACGGAGCCGCCGATCCAGGTGGTCCCGCAGCCGCGCCGACGGTGTGAGGACCGCGCAGGGCGGCTCGTCGACGGACACCTCCGTCCGCCACCGTCGCAACACCCGGACCACGGCATCGCGTTCCTCCGTGGTCGAGTCGAACGCCCAGGTGATCGGCTCCGGTCCAGCATCGACCGTGCTCCCCGCCCCACCCGCGCCCGGCGACTCCTCATCCGGATCGAGCACCGACGTGGCGAAGTCGACGATCGCTCGCGAGCTCCGGTGATCCGTCCCGAGCCGAAGCCGACGCCACGACGCGGCGACCGCGCTCAGGACGTCGCCCTGAGCATGAACCCGCTGCCGGTCGTCCCCGCAGAGCAGCAGACTTCCCGTGTCCCCGACGACCAGGGCACGCAGCAGCCGGAGCTGCGTCGGCGAGAACTCGTGCGCCGCGTCGCCGACGACGTGTCGGTAACCGCCGATCCTCGGCGCCCCCGGGTCGCGGGCGGCCTCCGCGAACTCGGCCGCCCGCGCCGCCGTCCGATCGCGGCTCGTCGTACCCCGCCGGGCGAGCAGATCCTCGAACGCCGTCACCAGCCCCCACACCCGCGTCCGCTCGGGTCCGTCGAGAGCGACACCGCGGTCCGATCGCGAACACGCCAGGTAATCCTCCCGACGGCGCAGGTCTCGACCGACGATCACCAACCGATACTCGGCGGCCAGGAACTCCGGGGTGTAACGCCTGCGGTCGGCGTCGTCGAGCTCGACGGCCCGCTGCAGCACCTGCGCCCAGCGAGCGGCCTCGTCGGGCTCGGTGCGGACCGTCCGGCCGGTGATGCCGACGCATGTCTGCCGAGCGACGACGTCGACATCGAGCACGTCGACCCGATCGAGGATCTCCCTGCCGCCGAGCCGCACCAGGCCGTCGGCAAGGCGACCGACCGCGGCGGGCGTCCCGGTCGTCAACAACAGCCTGCCCACTCCGCAGGCCCGCCACGTCCGGTGAATCCGATGCAACGCCACGACGGTCTTGCCCGTCCCCGGCCCGCCGATCAGCACATCGCGTCCGCCGGGTGTCGGCTCGGCCGCGGCGTCCTGTTCCTGATCGAGACGCCACCCGGCCGCGCCGCCCCCGGCGACCCCCTCGACTGCGACCATCGCGACTCGCCCTTCTCCTTCGTGTCCGGTGATCGAGGACGATCATGCATGCGAGGTCCGACTCCGGGAGCCGGCCGCTCTACGCCGAAGGTGTGACCTTCCGAACGACTCCAGAGCGTGGCAGACACGCTACCGAGCGACTGCTAACTTCGACGGGAAGATCGTCGGCGGGGCCGTAGGGGACGGTCCGACCACGAGAACGCACGGGGGAAGGACCGCACATGGCGGACGGCTACGAGATCGACCTCGACCGAGCACCACAGATCCTGGCGAACCTGAAGAACGCGCATGACTCAATTGTGGAAATTCAAGCAGAAGCCAGACAGCTCGCCCGATACAGTCTTCGAGGAACAGATGGCGTGAGCCGCCATGCATCGGCCGAGCTGCAAAGATTCGCCACAAACCCGGAATCCGGCTCACTGTTCGAAGCCATAACAGCTTACATGACAGCCCTCAAGGACCAGATCCACGCCCTAGAGGACAATCTTGCGAGATACCAGGACCTTGAGGAGCTGAATCAGATCAAAGCGACGCCGATAAACTGAAAGAATATCGACACTAAGGCTGAAATTCGACATAAGGAATCTGCATTGATCAGGAAAAGTCGCCCCGCCCGGACGCTGGTACCGATTTTTATCGCATCGCTCACACTGGCAGCGTGCAATCAGGACCCAGGCGCACTCTCAGTGGAGAGCACGCCGCCGAGTAGTAGCATCAGCGAGTCGGCGACAGGCGCCACCGCTGGAGCGATCGCCGTTCCGAACCCTGTAGACGCAACAGGGATTTCTCCATGCAGCTTCCTTTCCGCGGGAGACGCCGCCAGCCTCGAACTACCCGAGACGGGCGAACCTCATGAGGTCTGGATGAGCGAGGCCTGCAAGTGGACCGACCCCGACTCAGGCCTCAACGCGATCGTCTACCTCGATGCCGAATTCTCTCTGGCCGACATCTACGCACAAGAAGACAGTTTCTCGATCTTCGAACCGAGGACGATCGACGGATACCCGGCGGTAATTGCGAACCGAGTGGACTCGACGACCAGTTGCGAGGTATTCCTGGCCACGACAGAAGAGCAGATCATCGTCATCGACTCCACCGCGGCCAGGAGAGATAATCTCGACGCCTGCGAATGGGGAGCCGAGATTGCGGGAGCCACCCTGAAGAACATCACAGAATAGCACCACTCATAGCAGGGGGAAGAACAATGGGATTCCAGCCAGAAACGAGCAATCGATCTTGGGATCACACCAACGCACAAGCAATCTCCGCAGCACTACGCGCCAATCCGGGGAATGCCGATCCGGAGCAGTTGAAGAGCAGCTGGGACGCCATATCCGACCGGTTCAGAAACATCGGCGAGTACATCGAGAAGTCTATCTCCGATTCCTCCGACAGCTATCAGGGTGAGGCAGGCGATCGGTCCAGGGCGGCTGCCTCACCGCTTGCGCGGTATGCGCTGGAAGCGGAGGAGCAGGCACGGCAGGTCGGCAACGTCGTGGCAGTCCAATCCGTTTATCACGCGGCGGTCAAGCTCATGGCGCCCATGGGCTCACCGAAGCCGGAGAAGGGATTTCTGGAAACCGTCACCTTCGGGCTCAACGGCTATAACGACGAGATCGCGGCCTACGATCAGGACAATCAACGCGCTCGCGAAGCCATGGAGCAGTACCAGGACATCACGAACACGAACCTCGCCAATCTGCAAGGTTTCGAGGAGCCCGAGAAGACGACCATCACCATCGCCGATCCGGCGTTGAGTCGGGCCGACGAGGGCATGCCGTCGACGCTGGGCGACGCCCCGTCGACGGGCGGCCGAGCCGACGGCGGTTTCGGCGGCCCTGGCGGCGGTTTCGGCGGCCCTGGTGACGGTGGTGGCAGTGGTCTCGGCGGGAACGGCGGCTCAGAACGGCCCGGCGGCCCTGGCCACACCATTCCTCCGGTGGCGCCGCCGTCGATCGGGCCGGACTTCCACCATCCCGCTCCACCGCAGCCTCCGCTCGGTGCTCCGGTCGGGCCGCCGAGCGTGGGGCCCGGCCCCGGACATCCCGGGGGCGGCGGCCTGCTGCCTCCCGGTGGGCTGGGTGGACCCGACGTCCCCGGCGGGCCTGGGCCGGGCGGACGTGGGCCTGGTGGTCTCGGTGGGCGAGGCCCCGGCATGCCCGGCGCACGTCCCGGGGCGCCCGGCATCCCCGGCGGCGGACGCCCCGGCGGTCTCGGCGGCGGGCCCGCCGGCCCCGGACGCATCCCCGGTGGCTTCGGCCCCGGCGGGGGCTTCGGTCCAGGCAGCGGCTTCGGTCCGGGCAGCGGCTTCGGTCCGGGCAGCGGCGGCCCCGGCGGTGGCTTCGGTCCCGGCGGCACCACGGGCGTCGGCGGCGCCGGCGGCGCTCGCATGCCCGGCGTCGGGGGTGCGGGCGGCATGGGCGGTGGCGCGGCAGGGGGCATGGCAGGCGGCGGCGCGAACGGACGCAACGGTGCGGGCGAAGAGGACAGGGAGCACCAGCGCGCCGACTACCTCATCGAGATGGACGGCGTCTTCGACGACGACACGAAGGTCGCTCCGCCCGTCTTCGGCGAGTGACCAACCGGGAGACAGGTACGACGTGAGCGAACGATTCACCCTGACCGCACTCGCCGCCGATGCCGTGCGCGTCCACTTGAAGACCCGTCTTCCGCCGCTGTTCTACACCGTGGGCTTCGGTGAGTCGGAGGAGGAACGTCGGAGGCTGCATCGCACCGCGTGGGCCGAGCTCGATGCGCTCGGGCTGTTGGATCGCGGCGAGCCCGTCCCCTTCCTCGCCGACGCCTTCACCACGCTGTCCCGGCCGATGCGCGCCGTGTACGGCGCCTATCAGCTCGACCGGACGACGGGGGCGAACGCGGTGTCGGTGGCCAACGGCGAGTTCGCCGTGCTGGCGACGCAGACGGAGCCCGAGGGCAGCACCGAGGCCGAGCGGCCGTTGACCATCGAACGCATCTGGTCGACGTCGTTGGCGCGTGCCGTCGTGGAGGTGCTGCCGCAGGTGCCCGCGGGCCAAGGAACGTCGGTGAGCCTTCCCTCGGACGACATGCTGCATGCCGCGCAGCGATCCGGCCGCTCGATGACCGCGCTGCGGTCGGCGCTGACCGCGGCGGGGCTGCGCGGCGGCGAGGCCGACGTCGTCGCACGGACGCTCACCGCGCACCGTCTCCGAGCAGGCCAGATCAGCGCGGGCAGTTTCGATCGGCTCACCGGTCGGACGACCGACGGCACGTATCGGGTGGACTTCATCGACACCGCCGACGGGCGCTACCTCATGGGCCACCGGCCGTCCCACGACGGCCGACGATGGTTCACCATCGCCCCGGCGGATCGGGCGATGCTCGCGAGGCAGGTGGAGGAGCTGCTGGCCACTTTCGAACGGCGAGACTGAGCCGTCGGCGGGCGCGAGGCGGACGCCCGGCCGGGATGCTCGCCGGCTGTGATCGGCGGAGTGACGAGGCGTCCGGGCAGGCCGCGATCCTGCGTCGTCCTCTCGAGGCGCCTTGAGCGGACGTCGCCGCCACACGCCTCCTGTGCGATCGTCCGCCTTCGTGCACGGATGGCGGCCTCGGTGCAGGCTCGACGTCGGTGTCGGCGTCCACGCCCTCATCCAGGTCTCCGGCGGCGCGGGCGTTCGGCTCCCCTCTCGGCTCGGCCCCGATACCCCAAGCCTTCGAGGACCCGCGCACACCAGGAGCGACCACGGGCTCGCGGGCTGAGCCCGCGTCATCGCCGCGTGTCGCGACCGGTGCGGGTCTTCCGTGTCCTCGCCGCTCTCGATCCTCGGTGACACGGCCGCGCAGGCGAAGCCGGGCCGATTCACCTCGCCCGAGCTCTCGATCGCGGGCGACATGCTTCCTCTCGGGCCGTGTGTCCGGCCGCCGGGCGAGGCGGCACTGCGCTGATGGTGTGATGTCGCGGATCGACTTCGCAGGGTGCCTGATCCGCTACGCGCAGGCTGATAACTTCGGTCGAAGATCACTACGGGGCGGTGGGGCGGCCGCCCGGAGCAGCGACGGGGAGGCAGGCACTGTGTCCGACGCCGGTGAGAGACTCCGCGACCGCGCAGCGCAGTCACCGGTCGAGGTACGGCATGCACGAGTCCGGAACCGGCAGGCCTGCTCGCGCGCGCGGCGGTCGAGACCGCCCTGTCCGGCGGCTCCCGGGCGCCGGCCCGGTCGCCGCGGCGCGACGGAAGGCCTGGACGCGATGAACGCGGCGGGAGCACGGAGGACGCGGGCCCCGCGGCGCGACGAAGCCCTCGTGATGCGTCGATGAACGCCATGGCCGAGCGGTTCACCCTCTCCGCACTCGCGGTGGACGCGTTGCGCACTCGGCTCCGCACGACGATCACGCCTCTGCTGCATGCCGCAAGCCTCGACGACGCCGACCACGAACCTGATGATCTACGCCGGGAGGCCTGGCTGGAGCTCGACGCGATGGGCCTGCTTGATCGCGGCGAGCCGGTCCCGTTCCTGACGACCGCGTTCCACGCACTGCATCGACCCAGCCGCTCGGTGACAGGCTCCTTCCTGGTGTCCGACCTCGGACTGCACGCCATCGCCGCGTCGAGCGGGGAGTTCGCCGTCCTGGCTACGCGCTCGGAGCCGGTGGGATCCGCCGGGGCCGACCGCTCGCTGACGCTGGAGCGGATCCGGCCGACGTCGCTGGCTCGGGTGGTCGTCGAGGCGCTGCCCCCGGTCCAGGCCGGGCGGGGCGATCCGGTGCGGATCCCCTCGGAGCGCCTCCTGCGAGCCTACGACGCGGGTGTCCTGGACCCGGCGAGACTGTCGTCGGTGATCGCCGCCGCCGGCCTGCGCCCCCCGGACGCCCGGTTGCTGGAACGGGTCCTGACCGCACGGGTCGAGCGGGAAGGGCGGATCAGCGCCACCGGCTTCGACCCGTTGGCGGGTCGCACCGCCGATGCCGCCTACCAGGTGGAATTCCGGGACACCGCCGACGGCCGTTATCTGCTGCGGCATCGACCCGAGTCGGACGGCAGGCGATGGTTCACCCTCGCGCCCGCCGACCGAACGACGCTCATCGGCCAGGTCGAGATCCTGTTGTCCTCGATCGGGCCTCGGATCTGACCCGCCTCGACCTCACCCGGAGACCAGCGCGCCGCGGACGACGGCGCAGATCGGCGAGCCGGTGTGGCGGCCGCCGGTGTCGGCACGCGACAGGCTCAGTGCGGAGGGCCCGGCAGGATGGCCGTCCGATGCCGTCGGCCCGGCCGTCGACATCGACGTGCCGGACCGCTCGGCGAGCCGACGTGCGAGAACCGATCAGGCGATACCGGGACGGTGTCGCTCAGCGCAGCGTGATCTGCCGCCCGATCAGGCCGGCCCGAGCACGCCGTTCCGATTCGTCGAGCGGGGTGTCCTCGAGGGTGCCGAGTGCCTCGGTGAGTCGGACCCCGAGGTCGGCGGCGGGCTTCTCCCACTCCCGGGCGTGCAGCTCACGATCGAGATCCCACACCGGCACGAGCAGTCCGTGGGCCCGGAACGATCCCGCGTAGCGGCTGCCCTCGCCCAACGTGAGCGCATCGCGCGCGGCGAGTCGGGCCATCGCGGCGAGCAGCTTCTCCTCCGGCTCGGGCCGTACCCACCGCAGATGTGCCTTCTCGCCCGCATCGACCCAGTACGCGGCACGGATGTCGGTGCCGTCGAGCCGCTCGGTCGGCATGATCGCCTCGTTGGCGCGTTCCAGCGAGACGGTGATCTCGGGAGTCGCCTCGGTGCCCTCCGGGATCCACCAGGCGAAGTCGGGGTGCAGCTCGATGTCCAACGGCGCGTCGGCGATCAGCAGATCCTGGAGTCGCGGGCCCGCCGGGTCGTCGTCCGGCCCGACCACCGGCAGCATGTCGCCGGCGCCTGCATCGGCCACCCAGCGCACGGCGCGGGCGAGGTCGCGGCTGAGATCGCCGGACCGCGTCTGGACCTGGAGTCCGACGAGTGCCTGATCGTCGTTGCGACGCATGGCCGCGGCAGCCATCGGCAGCACGGAGGCCAGCGTCACGTCCACGGCCGAGACGCCGTCGACCAGCGGAAGCCGTGCGGTGGCGCTGGGCACGAACTCACGGAGCGCGATCAGCTCGCATTCCGAGGCGAGGCCTTCGAACGGCCTCGTGATGATCACGTCGGCCGCACCGCCGCCGGTGCCGTGGCAGGCCTTGAACCGCTTGCCCGAGCCGCATTCGCAGGGCCGCCTCGGGTTGAGGCCGTCCTCGCGGCCACCCGCCCGATCCTTACGCTTGACCGCTGTGCGCTTGGCCACGTGGCGCCCCTCCCGTGATTCCCTCGTTACGCGCTGGGAACGGTAGTCGACGGAGCAGGACCGAGGACGGACCGGGTGGCGGCAGGCCGGTTGGTCGCGAGGAAGCGGACGCCGAGTCGACGACACAACTCGATGTCGGCGGGCTCGTCGACCGTCCAGCAGTACGTCGGATGCCCGCGAGCCTCGGCCCGCCGGACATAGTCTGGGTCGGACCGCAGCAGACGGATGCCCGGTCCGGTGTAGTCCGCCCACGGGGGCAGCGTGCCGTCGTGGAGGGACCGGCCGATCCGGTCGAGCAGCAGCACCGTCGGCAGGGCGGGCGCGTGCTCGCGGACTCGCCGCACCGCGCGCGAGGAGAAGGACATCATCACCACGGGCGAGTCCTCCTTCGACGCGGGCCTGGTGAGTCCGTGCCGCGCGAGGGTGTGCAGCAGCGCCCGCTCCACGAGGCCGCCGAACCGGACCGGATGCTTGGTCTCCACGAACAGCCGGACCGGTCGCGACGCACCGACCACGAGGTCGAGGAGGTCGTCGAATCGGAGCGGACCGGTGGCGCGGTCGACGGGCAGGCGTCCGTCGGCGGCGGTGGGATCGGACCGCCCCGTCGGGTGCCCGCCGCCGAAGTCCAGGGCCGACAGTTCCGCCAGGGTCAGTTCGCTCACCAGGCCCCGCCCCGAGGAGGTCCGGTCGACGCTGCGGTCGTGGATGCAGATCAGATGCCGATCCCTGGTGAGCCGGACGTCGCATTCGAGTGCGTCGGCCCCCTGTTCCAGGGCCAGCGTGTAGGCGGCCAGCGTGTGCTCGGCACGGTCGGCTGATGCGCCGCGATGAGCGACGACGGCTGGTGACACCCGGCGATCCTGCGCCGCCGAGGTGGCTCGCAGGTGGCGTCTCGCCGACACGGGGGAGAACCCCCGATGGCACTCGCCCGCTCGAGCGGGTCGACGCCCGTCCGCTCGGAGGTCCAGCCCGATCGGAGGTCGCGGTCCGGCCTCGGCGGGCGTGCCGACGGTGGGCGTGCCGACGGTGGGCGTGCCGAATCGTCTACGGCGCCGACCGCCTCTCGAAAGCGGCGTACGACAACGCCGAGACCGACTCGCGGTAACCCCTTCGCACCCTGCCCGCACCCACGCCGATCCCCCTGCGCAGGCGGAACCACGGCGACTACGAGGGTCTGGTGCCGCGCCCCGGCCTCGCGGGGCGTCGCCCGCCGTCGCCGCCGGTCACGCGGGGATCAAGGTGTTCTCCCTGGCCGCGACCCACCACCGGCCCGCCTCCTTGACCAGGACGTAGAGGGCGATCATGGACGGATCCGCCTCCAACGGCTCCCCGGCGGCGGTCGCCGACCGCGCGGTCTTGACGGCGATGGCGACGTCGGGCCGCAGGAAGACGACGTCGCCGAGCTCGTAGCGGACGTGCTCGTCGCGCAGGAAGCCCGCGAGGGCACGCCGATTCGCGGCCAACAGCTCTCGTCGTCCCGTCAGCAGAGACCCGGCGGCGTTGACGACCACGGTGTTCTCGGTGAAGCGAGCGGTCAGGAGCTCGGCGTCATTGGTGTTGACGGCGGCCTCGACCTCGCGGATCACCTCGGCGACGGAGGCGAGGTCAGCCTGGTGGTCGACCGTCTCGTCCTGAACCACTGGGGCGGCGTCATCGTGTGTCGTCATACGACCGAGCCAAACACCTCAACCACGGTAAAGGTCAAGGCGGTCCATGATGACGCGCGTCCCGGCGGCAGACGACCCTCTCGGGCGCCACGCGGCCGTGCTCGGCACGCCGCCCGGCTCGTCGTCGACACCGTGAGCTGGCACGACCGATGCCGAGGGCGCGCGGGCGGCGGCTTACGGTGTTCCGATGAGCGTCGCCCAGTCTGCCGCCGCGCAGCCATTCGATCCGACCGACTCGTCGTTCCTGGCCGATCCGTACCCGACGTTCGCGGCCATGCGCGCGGCCGGGCCGGTCCACCGCCATGACGGCATGGGGCTCCAGCTTGCCGTCACTCATGCGGCCGCCTCCGCGGTGCTCCGACATCGATCACTCGGCCGGGTCTGGACCGACGCGGAGCCCGCCGCCGAGTTCGGTGCGTTCAATCTGCTGCACCAGACCTCGTTGTTGGAGAACGAGCCGCCGACCCACACCCGACTGCGTCGCCTCGTCTCGGCCGCCTTCGGCCGAGGTCACGTCGAACGGCTGCGGCCATGGGTCGAGCGGCTGGCCGATCAGATGGTGGCCGGGCTGGCCGATCGGATCGACGCCACCGGCTCCGGAGACCTGCTCGCCGAGGTGGCGGCTCCGCTGCCGGTCGAGGTGATCGCCGAGCTGCTGGGCGTCCCGCAGTCCGACCGCGGCCTGCTCGCCCCCTGGTCGAACGCGATCGTGAAGATGTACGAGTTCGACCTGCCCGAGGAGCGCCGACGAGCGGCGGAACAGGCCGCCCGGGAGTTCGTCGAGTACCTGCGCGGGCTGGTCGCGCTGCGCAGGCGGGCCCCCGGCGAGGACCTGGTGTCCGACCTCGTCGCCGTGACCGACTCCGACGGCGCTCGGCTCAGCGAGGACGAGCTGATCGGCACCGCCGTCCTGTTGTTGATGGCGGGCCACGAGGCGTCGGTGAACGTCGTCGGCAACGGTGTCTCGGCGCTGCTGCGGCATCCGACACAGTGGCGGCGACTGCTCGACGATCCCTCGTTGCTGCCCACGGCCGCCGACGAGCTGATCCGATTCGACTCGCCGCTCCAGCTCTTCGAACGCACGGCCGTCGAAGAGGTCGAGATCGCCGGGGTGGTCCTGGCTCCGGGCGAGCGGGTCGCCGCTCTGCTCGGCGCCGCGGCCCGTGATCCGCTGGTGTTCGATGATCCGGACGCGCTGGACGTGGGACGCGATCCGAACCCGCACATCGGCTTCGGCCTCGGCATCCACTACTGCCTCGGTGCACCGCTGGCCAGGATCGAGGTGACCGCCATCCTCGCGGCGCTGCTGCGGCGGCTCCCGACGTTGTCGGCGGCCGGGACGCCTCGGCGACGCGACGAGTTCGTCATCAGGGGGCTGCACGATCTTCCGGTGAGCCGATGAGGGCGGCGTGCCGGTGATCAGTCGGGCGACATGCGGGGTTTTCTCGTGTGCTGCTCCATTCGGGCGACAAAACCCGAGTGGATTGCCACGTCGGCACAGATCATCGGAGCATGGGACCCGTGAGTGAGCTGTTGACCGATCGCACAGTTCTCACCACGCTTGCCGTGATCGGGGTGCTGGGCATGTTCGTCATGCTCTGTCGGGCTCGTCGGGTCAGCACCTCCGTCGAGGACGCCACGCTGCGTGCCCTGCATCGGGTGTCGCAGGCCGCGCCCGAACTGCGCGAGGGGCTGACCGAGGAGTCAGCCAATCGAGCGACACCACACCTGCGGGAGCTGTTGCAGTGCGTAGCCGTGGGGCTCACCGACCGAGCGGGGTTGATCAGCTGGGACGGCGAGGCGAACCACCACTACGACGACCTGGCCGACAAGGTGGGCGAGGTCGTCTCCGGCGGCAAGCGCGCCCATGTCGATCATGCCGATCTCGACTGCACGCACAAGGCCTGTCCGATGCGACACGCCTCGATCATCCCGCTGCTGGTGGAAGGCGAGATCAAGGGATCGCTGGTCGTGGTGGCCGACACCGGCGGCAAACGACTCGTCAACGCCGCCGAGGAACTCGGACATTACGTCTGCACCCAGTTGGCGCTGGCCGAGCTCCAGGAGTCGCGAGAACGACTGGCCAAGGCCGAGGTGCAGGCCTTACGGGCCCAGATCTCGCCGCACTTCATCTACAACGCGCTCAACACGATCTCCTCCTTCATCCGGACCGATCCGGAGGAGGCGCGGGATCTGCTCCAGGACTTCGCGGAGTTCACGCGATACTCGTTCCGCGCCACCGGGCTGTTCACCACGCTCGCCGAGGAGCTGCGCAACGTCGACCGATATCTCACCCTGGAGCGGGCCCGCTACGGCGAGGACCGGCTGCGGGTCCAGCTGCGCATCGCACCGGAGGTGCTGCCGGTCGTCGTGCCTTTCCTGGTCGTGCAGCCGCTCGTCGAGAACGCCGTGCGGCACGGCCTCGCCAGCAAGCGAGGCGGCGGCACCGTGACCGTCGAAGCGGCGGACAACGGCACCGAGGCGTTGATCAGCGTCGAGGACGACGGCGTCGGCATGGACCCGAACCGGTTGAACAAGGAGTTCACCAACGCGCATCTCTCCGGCGCCCATGTGGGGCTCGGCAACATCCACGACCGGATGCAGTCGGTGTTCGGCAACGAGTACGGCCTGATCGTGGAGACCAATCTCGGCGCGGGGATGCGGGTCACGATGCGTGTGCCCAAGTTCAGCCCCGGTGTTCGGCCGCTGCCGGCCACGCCGGAGGACGACGCGGTCCCGGAGACGCCGATCGACGAGACGCAGGCGCCGCCCTCGATCGCCGACGAACCACGCGACGACGCGGAGCCGCTGGAACGGACCAGGACCGAGCTGGCGGTGCCCGGCGAGCCCGCCACCGACGATGCCAGGGCGCGGACGGCCGCGCTGGGCAGGCGCGACGGGAGCTGAGGACGGAGGAGGCGGCGTCATGCCCCGATGCCCCGATGCCCCGATGCCCCGATGCCCCGATGCCCCGATGCCCCGATGAGGATGCCTCCACCGAACACCAGGCCGTCTGCCTGCCGGGTCCGCACCCGGCGCCGTGCCGGGCCGTCGCCACACGGACGCACCGCGCACGCGGATCTCGACGTGGCCAGGCCTCCCGCCTCGATCGCGGCGAACGGTCGGCCCCTGGTCATCACATGATCGCGCGCCACCGGACGGCGTACCGGGTCAACCACGCGCGGCCGGAGGAGAAGGTCTCGATCAACCGTCGCGTTTCGGGCTAGGGTCGGGACATGAGCGTGACCGACAAACTGGCCGCCCGTCTTCCGCTGCCCGGCAGGCTCGGCGAGCGTGCGGAACGTGCACCGGTGGTCGCCGTGATCAGACTGCACGGCGTCATCACGCCGAACCCCGGCCCCACGACGCGCGGCGCACTCAGTCTGCACACGGTGGAGACCGCGCTGACCAAGGCGTTCGCCCACGATCGACTGGCCGCGGTCGCCCTGGAGATCAACTCGCCGGGCGGATCCCCGACCCAGTCGGCGTTGATCGCCGATCGCATCCGAGGCCTGGCCGAGGCGAAGGCACATCGGACGAGATCGGTCCCGGTGCTCGCCTTCTGCGAGGACGTCGCCGCGTCCGGCGGCTACTGGCTGGCGTGCGCGGCCGACGAGATCTACGCGCATCCGACGTCGTTGGTCGGTTCGATCGGAGTGATCAGCAGCGGCTTCGGTCTGACCGGGCTGTTGGAACGCATCGGCGTGGAGCGGCGGATCCACGCCGCAGGGGCGCACAAGGTCCGGCTCGATCCGTTCTCTCCGCAGAAGGACGAGGACGTGGAGTGGCTCACGGGACTCCAGTCCGACCTGCACGAGCAGTTCGCCGGGTGGGTCCGTGAACGGCGCGGTGACCGGCTGACGGGCACCGAGGAGGAGCTGTTCTCCGGGGAGGTGTGGACCGGAGCCAAGGCCAGGGGCCTGGGGCTGGTCGACGAGCTGGGCACGCTGCGCGAGGTGATCGCCCGCCGATTCCCCAAGGCCGAGATCTCGGTCGCCGAACCGCGCCGCAATCTTCTCTCCCGCCTCGGCTTCGGTAGCGGCGCGCAGCTGTCTTTCGGCCGTTCCACTGCGGCGACCGGCGTACTCCAGATGATCGAAGGTCTCGAACAGCGCGCGATGTGGAACCGGTTCGGGCTGTAGAGGGACCGGGAATGGTCAGAGCCGCGATCCCCTTGTCACACTGTCGGGTAGACGTTCGGTCATGGACGGCCACGACACGTCTGGGCAGGAATTGAAGGCATGGTGAGCACTCACGACAACGGCGCGGGACTGATCGTCCTCGCGGTCGACGACGAGGATCGCGGCCTGGACGAGTTGTTGTACTGTCTGCGCCGCAATAATCGAGTCCGTCGCATCCTCACCGCCTTCGATTCGGCCGATGCCCTCCGTGTCCTGCGCAGCAACGACGCCGAGTTGCGGGAGCGTTCCAGGGCGGGGCTGTCTCCGGTCGACGTGGTCTTCCTCGACATCGCGATGCCGGGGCTGGACGGTATGGAGCTGGGCAAGGTGCTCACCGCGTTCCGGGTTCCGCCCGCGTTGATCTTCGTCACCGGCTTCGACAATCAATCTCTGGAGGCGTTCAACGTCGGCGCCACCGACTACCTCGTCAAACCGCCGAACGCGGAGCGGGTCGACGAGGCGCTACGGCGGGCGGAGCGGCTGCGCCGACCGGAGAGCGGCCCGGGCACGGTGACCCCCGCGGAGGACGAGGTCATCCCCGTCGAACTCGCGGGCACGACGAAACTGATACCACGGTCCTCGATCCGCTATGTGGAGGCGCAGGGCGACTACGCACGTCTCCACACCGTCGACGGCAGCCATCTGGTACGCATTCCGCTCTCGCAGCTGGAGGAGCGCTGGTCCGAGGTCGGCTTCGCCCGTATCCACCGGTCTTATCTGGTCTCGTTGTCGTTGGTGAGCGAACTTCAGATGTCCTCGTCGGGCTATTCCGTGCGGCTGGGGAACGGGGAGACGGCCATCGAGCTTCCGGTGAGTCGCCGCCACACCCGGGAGCTGAAGGATCGGCTGGTGCGGTCGCCCAAACGGGGACTCGGTCCGGGCCGATGATCCCCCCGGACGACGATCGCGCGGAGCTTCCCGACCCCGACACGCTGGAGGCACCACCGGGACGCCGCCTGCGCCGGGTCAAGGTGGTGCTCGCGGATCGCCGTGCGCACCGCGGCCCGATCCGGCAGATCACGGAACTGGAGGAGCAGACCAGCGTCGGCGAGGCGCTCGTGCGCAACCTCATCCGTGCGCAGCTGCGCACGGCGTTACGACTGGCCTTGGCGACGTTGGCCCTGCTCGGCAGCCTGCCGGTGCTCTTCTGGCTGTTCCCCGCCTTCGCGACGCTGTCGGTCGGCGGGATCAGGGTCTCCTGGGTGCTCCTGGGTGTGCTGCCTTTCCCGCTGTTCATCGCGGCCGGCTATGCCTACAGCGTGCAGGCCGAGCGGCATGAGCGGGACTTCGTAGACATGGTGGAGAACTGATGTCACCACGTCGCGCGCAGGCGGTCGGATCGCCCCGTCGCGTGGCTGGGTCGTTCGACGACCGGGCAGGCCGCCGTGAGTGGGCGCACCCCGGCGGATCTTCGGCCGCATCCGCGGCCCGCCGCGCGATGGACGGGGCAGCGACGCCGTGGAGCTGATCCCCTGGGCGACGGTCGGCATCGTGGTCATGGCCGCGGTGATCTTCGCCCTCGGCGTCTTCGGCTCGCGGTCCGTGCACACCACCTCGGACTTCCTGGTGGCTCGGCGCACGATCGGCGCGGAGCGCAATGCGGCGGCGATCTCCGGCGAGTACCTCTCCGCCGCGTCGTTCCTCGGCATCGCCGGGCTGGTCTTGAAGGACGGCGTCGACGCCCTCTGGTATCCGATCGGCTTCGCGGGCGGCTATCTGCTGCTGCTGATGTTCGTGGCCGCGCCGCTACGTCGATCGGGTGCCTACACGTTGCCGGACTTCGCCGAGGCACGGCTGGGATCGGCGGGCCTGCGCAGGCTGGCGACCCTCACCGTCGTCGTCATCTGCTGGCTCTACGTGGTCCCGCAGTTCCAGGGCGCGGGACTGACCCTGCGGATGGTGACCGGGCTGCCATTCTGGGCAGGCACCGCGCTGGTGGCGCTGCTGGTGGCGGTGAACGTCCTCAGCGGCGGGCTGCGCGCGGTCACCCTGGTGCAGGCCGTGCAGTACTGGGTGAAGCTCTTCGCGATCTCCTTACCGGCGTTCCTCCTGGTCATCGTGTTCGTCGCGAACCAAGAGGGCACCCGCCGCGGCCTGGCCGAGCCGCTGCCCCCTCGGTTCGAGGAGGCGACCGCCGTCACGGTGGGCACCGACGTGACGTTGGACGTCTCGCGGCCGTTGTATCTGCACGCCGACGGGGTGATCGGCGGCAGGCCGGCGGCGGGCGCCGTCTACTGGGCACCGGGTGAGCACAGCGTGGGGGCCGACACCGAACTGACCTTCCCGGCGGGCTCCGACGTGCCGGTGGTGGTGGGCGCGCCGACGGACAACGCCTCGTGGCTGACCCCCCAGGACGACGGGGGTGCGGGTCTCTTCGCGACCTATTCGCTGATCTTCGCGACGTTCCTGGGAACCATGGGCCTGCCGCACATCCTGGTCCGCTTCTACACCAATCCCAACGGCGGAGCGGCCCGCCGGACGACGTTGTTCGTCCTCATGCTGCTGGGGCTGTTCTACCTGTTCCCGACGATCTTCGGCGCGCTGTCCCGACTGTACGTCCCGCAGCTCCTGGTCACCGGCACGACCGATGCGGCCGTGCTGCTGCTGCCCGGGGCCATGTTGTCGGGCTGGCCGGGCATGCTGTTGGGGGCGGTGACGGCGGCAGGCGCGTTCGCCGCCTTCATCTCGACCGCGTCGGGCCTGGTGAGCTGTGTGGCGGGTGTCCTGGCGACCGACGTCCTGCGGCGCGGGGCGTTGAACGACTTCCGACTCGCCACCGTGATCTCGGCGTTGGTGCCCCTGATCGCGGTCATGTACTTCGCGAATCTCAGCATCTCTCAGACGGTGGGCATGGTGTTCGCCGTGTCCGCGTCGACCTTCTGCCCGCTGTTGGTGCTGGGCATCTGGTGGCGCGGCCTGACGGCCACCGGCGCCGCGACGGGGATGATGGTCGGCGGCGGGCTCGCCGTCCTCGCGGTGACGCTGACGGTGGTCCTGGAGCCCACGTCGGCGGGCTGGTTGAGCTCGATGACCGCGCAGCCTGCGTTGATCACGGTCCCGATCGCCTTCGTGACCATGATCGTGGTGAGTCGGGCTACGGCTCGGCAGGTGTCCCCCGAGGTGGCACGGATCCTGCTGCGGATGCATGCCCCGGATCGGCTCGGGCTGATCAGGGATCGTGATCTGGAGCGCTTCGGATTCGTCGAGGAGCCGTCGGACGAGCCGCCTCCTCGCCCGACCCGACCTCGCCACCAACGGGCGACCGACGACGACTGACGGATCGGTGGGCGACGCCGTGCGGCCGCCGATCGCATTCCGCCAGAACGGGCTTGACCGCGCGAAACGGACACAATCGGACGGGCACGTTCGGCCGCGCCGATTCGCCGGGGTCGACGATTCGGGACCCGCACGCCAAGCTCGGACCTCCGCCGAGGGCGGGCTCCGTCGAAAACTTCTCACTCGACCGAATCAAGACATGCATCCAAAGAGTGAGAATCGAACCGCATCACCGTCACTCAACGTAGACGAAAACACCCTGTGCTGTCAGATTCCTCCGAGGCAGGCGGGTAAGCCCCCCGTTTGGCGGCTTCCGATGTGATCAACGCGACACAAGCATGTGGGACACCCCCAAGCCAGCAGGGAGGTCCTGTGAGCGAGACACCGCCACCACCCCCACCACCCGGCCCGGACGACTGGCGTGCCATCCAGGAGACGCCGGACTTCGTCGACCTGCGACGCAGACTGCGCCGTTTCGTCTTCCCGATGACCGCGCTGTTCCTCGCGTGGTATCTCCTTTATGTCCTGGTGGCCGACTTCGCACATGACTTCATGAGCATCAAGCTCATCGGCAACATCAACCTCGGCCTGATATTCGGCCTTCTCCAGTTCGTCTCCACCTTCGCGATCACGATGCTCTACGTGCGGTTCGCGAATCGCAGGCTCGATCCTCTCGCCGATCGGATCCGGGAAGAAGCCGAGGGAGGCGGACGATGACCAGTGCCGAGACGGTGATCCTCGCTCAGGGCGACATCGGATCGCCCTGGCTCAACATCGGCATCTTCGGCCTCTTCGTCGCGGTCACCCTGGTGATCGTGCTGCGGGCCAGCCGCAACACCAAGACCGCCGCCGACTACTACGCGGCCGGGCGGGCGTTCAGCGGACCGCAGAACGGCGTCGCCATCTCCGGCGACTATCTGTCGGCGGCATCATTCCTCGGCATCGCCGGCGCCATCGCGGTGAACGGCTACGACGGTTTTCTCTATTCGATCGGTTTCCTCGTCGCCTGGCTGGTCGCGCTGCTGCTGGTGGCGGAGCTGCTCCGCAACACCGGCCGCTACACGATGGCCGACGTGCTGAGCTTCCGGATGAAGCAGAAGCCGGTCCGGACCGCCGCGGCCATCTCCACCCTCGCGGTGTCCTTCTTCTATCTGCTGGCGCAGATGGCGGGAGCGGGCGGGCTCATCGCCCTGCTGCTCGGCATCGAGAGCGGTGCGGGCCAGGCCCTCGTCATCGCGGTCGTCGGCGCGCTGATGATCGTGTACGTGCTGATCGGCGGGATGCGCGGCACCACGTGGGTGCAGATCATCAAGGCCGCTCTGCTGATCTCCGGCGCCGCGGTGATGACCGTGTGGGTGCTCGGCATGTACGGCATGAACCTCTCGGAGCTGCTCGGCGCGGCGGTCGAGTCCGCAGGCACCGAGGACGTGCTCAATCCCGGCATGGCCTACGGGGCCTCGCTGCTGACGAGGATCGACTTCCTGTCATTGTCGCTGGCACTGGTGCTGGGCACCGCCGGGCTGCCGCACATCCTGATGCGGTTCTACACCGTGCCGACCTCCAAGGAGGCCCGCCGCTCCGTGCAGTGGGCCATCTGGCTGATCGGCCTGTTCTACCTGTTCACCCTGGTGCTCGGCTACGGCGCGGGTGCCATCGTCGGCCCGGAACGGATTCAGGAGGCCCCCGGCGGGGTGAACTCGGCGGCTCCGCTGCTGGCGGCCGAACTCGGCGGCCCGCTGCTGCTCGGCTTCATCGCGGCCGTGGCGTTCGCGACCATCCTCGCGGTCGTGGCGGGACTGACCATCACCGCGTCTGCCTCCTTCGCACATGACATCTACGCCAACGTGATCAAGGGCGGCGAGGCCGATGACAAGGCGGCGGAGGTGCGGGTGGCCCGGATCACCGCGGTCGTCATCGGTGTGGTGTCCATCCTCGGCGGCATCGTGGCCAACGGGCAGAACATCGCCTTCCTGGTCGCGCTGGCGTTCGCCGTGGCGGCCTCGGCGAATCTGCCCACGATCCTGTACTCGCTGTTCTGGAAGCGCTTCAACACCACCGGGGCGCTCTACAGCATGTACGGCGGCCTGGCCGTCACCGTCACGCTCATCGTCTTCTCGCCCGCCGTGTCCGGCAGCGAGACCGCGATGTTCCCCTCGGCGGACTTCGACTGGTTCCCGCTCTCGAACCCCGGCATCGTCTCGATCCCGATCTCCTTCGCCCTCGGCTGGCTGGGCACCATGCTCTCGAAGAGCCCCGCCGATCCGGCGAAGTACAGCGAGATGGAGGTGCGTTCGCTGACCGGCCTCGGTGCGGAGAAGGCCACCGATCACTGACTTCAGACCCCGATTCCGTGGGCCCGGCCGCCGTCGTGCGGCCGGGCCCACACTCGTCTCGGCACCCGGCTCGGCGAGCAGGGCGGCCCCACGTCTCCCGACGATCTTCGAGGCTCGTGCAACCTCCTCCGCCGGATCCGCGTAGTGACCATGACCGCAGCTTCACCACGGCAGAAGGAGATCGGTGCGCGGACGCAAGGAGCACGCGGAGGACTTCACCGAGTTCTTCGCGGCGCGCTTCGACACGGCACGAAGAACGGCGTACGCCCTGTGCGGTGACTGGTCGGAGGCGGAGGAGATCACCCAGGCGGCATTCGTCCGGGTCTACTCCCAGTGGTCCTCGGCTCGACGGATCAACCCGTCCGGTTACCTGCGCACCACGTTGACGCGGGTCTTCCTCGACTCGCGTCGACGAGGCAGGCAGTGGGAGCGGCCGGTCGCCGCTCCCCCGGAGAGACCCGACGTCGAGCCAGGCGGCCGTGACGAACGTCGAGAGTTGATCGCGGCGCTGCAGCGCGTTCCGTACCGGCAACGCGCCACGCTGGTACTGCGGTTCGTCCAAGACCTCTCCGTCGAGCAGACGGCCCAGGCGCTGCGGTGCTCACCGGGGACGGTCAAGAGTCAGACCGCGCGCGGGCTGGTCGCGCTGCGCCGGGCATACGAGTCGGCCGGTCGGCCGCAGGAAGCGAGGGTTCGGCGATGAAGGACATCTGGGCTGACGATGAGGCGATGGGTGCGGCGCTCCGGGACAGCGTCGACGGGCCTGCCCCGGCGCCGACGGTCGACGTCGAACACGTGATGCGCCTGGGAAGGCGACGCACCGCACTCCGGCGGGGGCTGACGACGCTGGGGACGGCAGGCGCCGCCGTCGGCATCGGACTCGGCACCGTGTTGCTCGGCGGGCTCGGCGGCACAGCCCTCGCCCCTGCGGGAGTCGACGAGAACGACCCCGCACGGCTCCCACCACGGGTGCAGTCACCGGTGGAACGTCTGCCCGGCTGGGAGCCGGTCGACGGCTGCCCGCTACTCGATCGATACGGCCACGAGCTTCCGTCCGACCTGGGTCCCCTCCCAGAGGTGGACCTGCCGTCGACGGGCGTCGTCGAGCCCGTGCTCCAGGACGCGCTGACCGAGCAGCGACCCGCGGCCGACCAGACCATCACGTTCACGATGAGCGAGCAGTACAGCGAGCGGTCGGAGTCTCCTCGGCTGGCCGTCAACCTGGACCTGGTCGATCCGGAGGCGTCCGGGGCGATCTATCTGGAAGCACTGCCCCATCACGGCGATCCGACGGAGGCCGCCGACCGTGCGGCGGCGGGCCGAACGACGAGAGCCTCGTCCTGTGAGGTCGCGCAGCGGATGACACTGGACGACGGATCGGTGGTGCAGATCTACGGCGTCATGAGCGGCGGCTTCAACGCCGAGTCCCCCAGTCAGGAACTCGATCTCTTCCACCCCGCGAACTACACCGTCTCCCTCGACGCCGACGGCCACCTCAGCACCGACTTCGAGGCGTCGGACGACGACCCCGGAATGGGAGGACTGCCCGAGGATGCCGGTACCGGCGTCGTGCCGCTGACCACCGAGGAGCTGGCTGCGGTGGGACTGACCCTGGCCGCCGCGCTGGGTTGAGCCGCGGGGAGGCAGCCGCCCCGCGGAATCCGGCGCGCCCCGGCTCGGCACGATCACCACGGAGCGTCGGGTGAGGACGGGACTGGTCGAGGCGCGGGCCCGCCTGCCGGGCCGGCGCAGACGGCCAATGGCACGGCGGCGCAGGCATGGTCGGCACGTCTCCCCCGGCGGCCGTCTCCCCATGCCTGCCGCCGTCGGGTCGACGAACCGATCTCGACGGCCCGCCCCGGACCTCCACGGCGCGGCAGCCGCAGCACGGGCGGGACGTCGGATGCGACGACCTCGGCCCGTGATCCGAGCTCCCTCAATCGCGACGTCCGACGCCGGCCCAACAGGCGGAGTCGCTCGGCTCAGAGCCGTCCGACTCGCCGTCCGGCCGCCACTGGGACGTCCACACCACGCCGGGCTCCACCAGGCTGAAGCCGTCGAAGAGCGCCTGTACCTCGGACCGGCTCCGATAGTGGATTCGGTGCGTGGTGGTCGCGAAGCGGTCGGCCACGGCGGCGGCCTCCGCCTCGCGTCCGTCGGCCGTCGCATGGGAGACGACGAAGTAGCTGCCCGAGACGAGCAGCCGATGATAGGGGGCCAGGACCGTGCGCATGTCCTCCTCGCGGTCGAGGTAGTGCAGGACCGCGACCGTCATCAGGGCGACCGGCCGATCGAAGTCGATCAGTCTGCGGGTCTCGGAGGCGTCGAGGACCGCGACCGCGTCCCGCAGGTCCGCCCGCACCACCGCGGCGCTGTCCATCCCCGTCAGCGCCGCGCGGGTCTGGGCGACGGCGACCGCCTCGTCGTCCACGTACACCACACGGGACGACGGATCGACGGCCTTGGCGATCTCGTGCACGTTGCCCACCGACGGGATGCCGGAGCCGAGATCCAGGAACTGGGTGACGCCCGCGTGCACACAGTGCCGCACGGACCGCCGAAGGAAGTCACGGTTGGCCCGCGCGACCTGTCGGCCGTTGCGGGTCACCGCCATGATCGAGTCGCCGACCATCCGATCGGCGGCGACGTTGTGCGCACCGCCGAGCGAGTAGTCGTAGATGCGCGCCGGGTTCGGCGTCGTCAAGTCCAGCCCGACCCGCGGGGTTGGTTCCATCAGCCCAGTGTCGCCGACGCGGGCCGAACCCCGCGCACCCCACCGGGGCCCGGTCGGGGCCCGTCCACGGCACGGCCGCCCCGGTTCGTGGCAGCATCGACTCGTGCAACCAGTACAGGTGCCCAGTGTGGCGATCAGCAATCTTCCCGACGAGCTGCCGAACCCGGACGTCGTCCTCCTCGACGTCCGGGAGGACGACGAGTGGCAGGCGGGCCACGCGCCCGACGCCCTGCACATCCCGCTCGGAGAGCTCGGCGCCCGGCTCGGTGAGCTGCCCACGGATCACGACGTCTTCGTCGTGTGCCGATCCGGTGGTCGATCCGCCCGAGCCACCGCCTACCTGAATCAGAACGGCTGGGACGCGGTGAACGTCGACGGCGGGATGAAGGCCTGGGCCGCGGCAGGCCGTTCCGTCGTGTCCGAGTCCGGAAACGACGCAGAGATCCTCTGAGGCGTGCAGCCGCGATCAGGTCAGCGCATGCGATGGGTGGCCGTCCCACCCGACCCGGTACTCCGGCCGGTCGGACGGACGACGCCCCCGCCGGTGTATCGGGGACCGCCCTCCTATCCCGCGCCGCCGCGCTGGGGTCTGCCGCTGCTGGGATGGCGTGCGCCGACCTCGGTGCCGAGCATGGCGGCTCCGACGCTCGACGCGAGCACCCGAGCGCGCCTGGTCGCGGTGCCCGCGATCCGCATGCTCTGGGCGACGGCGGTGCTGCTGGTGCTCGCCGCGGCCGCTGAGGCATGGCGTTACCTGCTGCTGGTCGCGGGTCTGCACGGAGCGTTGACCGTGCAGACGGTGCGGCTGTCCGACAGCGCTGTGCAGACCAGTGCGCTGCTCGCCCTCGTCTTCGGCGTCGGCGCCTTCGGAGCGGCTCTGCTGTGGCTGGTGCGGGCAGGCGAGGCGGCGGCCGAACTGGCCGAGGTGCGACCGTCCCGACCCCGATGGCAGGTGATCCTCGGATTCCTGGCACCGGGCGTGAACCTGATCGTTCCCGGTTCGGTCCTGGCGGAGCTGGAGCACACCGCCGCCCTGCGACCGCCCGATCGGCGGCCTCGGCCGAGCAGACCGGTGACGGTCTGGTGGATCGCGTGGTCGATCAATCTGCTGCTCGGTTTCACGGCCGTCCTCTGGCGTTTTCGCGAGGGCGCGCAGGCGATGGCCGACGGGGTGCTGCTGCATCTCGTGCTCAACCTGACCGCGGCCGCGGTGGCGGTGCTCTCCCTGTACCTGATCCGCCGGATGTCTCGGCTCCTCGACCCGGTCGACGTGCGCACCACGGCGCGCTTTCACGTCGTCCGGGTCGAGGGTGCCGCGGCGGCAGCGGGTGAGCGCAGGCCGCGGCATCCCGGTCAGGTCCGCTGACGTCGGACGCCCGGCGCGGCAGCCACCCGCGCGGAAGGCGGCGACGCCGGTCGGAGGCGGCGACGATCGGACCGGTCGGTCGGGCCTCCGGCGGGCTGCTCGGGCCGCGACGCTCACACTGTGACACCACGGCCCTGCCGAGTTCCACCGACGCGGCGAGGCCTCTCCGCACGCACCGGTCACTTGACGAAACGCGAGCGGCGGCGGTCGGCCAGCATCCGCCCACCGGTCTGGCAGGTCGGGCAGTACTGGAAGGAGCGATCGGCGAAGGACACCTCCGCGATGGTGTCCCCGCAGACCGGGCACGGCAGGCCTGTCCGCCCGTGCACGCGCAGGCCCGAGCGCTTCTCCCCCTTGAGCCGAGCCGCCTCCAGGCCGACCGAGCGATGCACGGCGTCGGAGAGCACGATCTCCAGCGCCGCGTGCAGCCGATCGACCTCTCCCGACGTCAGCCTGCCCGCCGTCGCATAGGGCGAGAGCCGAGCCGCGTGCAGCACCTCGTCGGAGTAGGCGTTGCCCAGCCCCGCCAGCATCGACTGCGTGGTCAACACCGTCTTGAGGCGTTCGGCACGGCCCCGCAGCACCTCGGCCAGGCCCGCCTCGTCCAGGGTCGCCGCGTCCGGCCCGAGGTTCGCGATGCCAGGCACCTCCGACGGGCTGCGCACCACCCAGACGGCGAGGCCCTTCCTGGTCCCGGCCTCGGTGAGGTCGAATCCGGGGCCGGTGCCGGGCGGACCGAGGTGGACTCGCACGGCCAGCGGTCCCCGGCCGGGCCGTGGCGGGGCGGCGGCGAGCACATCCGCCCACCGCAGCCAGCCTGCTCGCGCCAGATGGGTCACCAGGTGCAGTCCGCCGCAGTCGAGATCGAGGAACTTGCCGTGCCGGTCGACGTGCCGAACCCGTCCGCCGTGCAGCTCGGTCCACGGCGGGTCCGCCGTCTTCAGCACCGAGGGCGACGCGATGTCGATCCGGGAGATCGTCCGCTCCACCGCGTGTTCCCGCAGATAGCCGACGATCGCCTCGATCTCGGGAAGCTCAGGCACGTGCCCAGTGTGCGCCCGCGCGCCGCTTCCCACCGGGCGATGACCCGGCCGAGGCCGCCGCCCGCGGCTCCGCTGGACACCGCGGCGCGGCGGTACTCATTTCGCAGCGGGTGACACGGTACGCGCGACCGGCCTGGCGGGCGGGCCCCGCCGAACACCGTCACGGGCGACGCGACGAGCCTGCCCGAGTACGGCGGGGATCAGTCGACGAGTTGCAGCGTGCCCTCTTGATCCGGCTCCGAGTACACCTCGATGTGTCGTGCGGTCTTCGCCGCCTCCTGACGCACCAGGAACACCCCGCGCACCACACCAGTCCAGCGTTCCTGCGGAAGCTCCTCCTCGTCGACGCCTGCCTGGGTCTCGGCGACCAGCGTCCACGGCCTGCGCAGCACCCACCGAGCCGGGAAGAAGATCAGGACGAGGAGCAGCGCGAGGAGCAGCCAGCTCGGGACGACGACCTCCGGGGGAAGCCAGAGGATCAACAGGACGACGAGCGCGCCGAGCACGATCGACAACAGGATGCCGGGACCTCGACCGCCGCTGACGTCGTGCTCGAACTCGTCGAGCTGCAGCGGATGCGTCCACTCCATCTGGCCCTGGATGGTCCACATCCGGCCGTCGGCGCCGCGCACCATCTTGTTCATGCCGCCTCCCAGCGGGCAGTGGCGGCAGGGGCCACCCACCACCAAGAGACAACGGAGAAGTCGGGGTCGATCACCGTGCGTAGACTCACCGTACCGCGTCCACAGCGACTCGCCCAGCACTCGCGACGGCCTCGAAGACGCTCCCTCGGCGATCTTCTCATCTGAGAGGGTGGAGGCCGAGGAAGCGGCGCCGGTTCGGGCGTGGCACGGGTCGATGAGCACTCGGAGGCAGTCGTGGAGCACGGTGTCGCCCTGGACAGGGTCCGCGAGCAGCATCGGGCGGTGCTGGCCACCGCCCGAGCCGACGGGACACCCCAGATGTCCCCGGTGCTCACGGCCGTCGACGAGGAGGGTCGCGTGCTCGTCAGCACGCGGGAGACGGCGTACAAGGTCCGCAACGTCCGCCGCGACGCCCGAGTCTGGCTGTGCGTGCTGTCGGACGAGTTCTTCGGCGGCTGGCTCCAGATCGACGGCCGAGCGGACGTCGTCGAACTGCCGACGGCGATGCCGCTGTTGGAGCAGTACTACCGCCAGGTCTCCGGCGAGCATCCCGATTGGGACGAGTACCGCACGGCGATGCGCGAGCAGCGACGGGTGATCCTGCGGATCACGGTCGACCGCACGGGCCCGAAGGCGCACGGCTGAGATCTTCGGCCGACCCGGTGTAGGCAGTGGTTCGGAGGCGAGCTAGAGTGGTGTCACCACACGGGGTTCACCCCAGAGGCGGACATCGTGCGGACGTAGCGCAGTGGTAGCGCATCACCTTGCCAAGGTGAGGGTCGCGGGTTCGAATCCCGTCGTCCGCTCGGGACAAGAGGCTCGATCGATTTCGATCGAGCCTCTTTCGCGTCAGCAGGCACCGACGAAGGGCCGGGCCGGAGGGATCTACAGGTGAGCACTCCACCACCCCCGTCACCGGCGCCGAAGCGGCAATACCTCTACGGATTGGACGTCCTCCGAGCCGTCGCCGCCCTGTTCATCGTCTATCGCCATTTCATGGACTGGACTGCGACTCGAGATCTGGCGTTGGACTTCCGTGACGCGGTGAACGACACGGTCGCATCGCTGCGACTGCTGCCGAACCTCGGCATGGTCGGTCTGTCATCGTTGTTCTTGATCAGCGGGCTGGTCATCAGCTACGTGACGGAGAAGGAGACGCCGGGACAGTTCCTGGTGCGGCGGGCGTTCCGGTTGCTGCCCGCCTTCTGGGTCGCCGTGGTGATCAGCTGGCTGCTGGTGCTGATCGAGGTGTTCCCCGGCGGCAATCCCGCCATGACGGCCGACGCCAACGCGCTGATCGGCAGCCTCACGCTGGCCAATCACTTCCTGACCGAGCAGAACGTCGTCCTTCCGGTGGCCTGGACTCTGACGCTGCAGTTCGCCTTCTACCTGTTCACCGCGGCGATGATCCGCCCTGGACGGGACAGGCCGTGGCTCGGACCACTCATCGCAGGACTGATCATCGGCATCGCGCTCGCGTTGACGATGGAGACGCCCACGGCGACTCTGAACCATCTCCGCACCATGGCGACTTTTCTGCCGGTGTTGTTCATCGGGCAGTGCATCTCGCTGGTGCGCTCCGGGCGCCTGCGGCCGTCCGCGGGCATCGCCGTCGGAGCCGGCCACTACCTGCTGTTCATCTGGGGCGGGCTGAATCACGAGACCATCCCTTACGGTGACCCTGTCGAGCGGACCGTGCTGTTGATGACCCTGCTGACGGTGCTGTTGCTCGGGGCGAACGGCGGCCTTGCTCGATCACGAGCCGTCCGCGAGGTGGCGAAGCGGACGTACTCGATCTTCCTCATCCACATGCCGGTCGGCTTCCCGATCCTGGAGTTCGTCAGCCCGCATGCCGGAGCGGGCATGGCCGTCGTGGCGGCGATCCTGGTCTCCGGCGTCTGTGCCGAGCTGCTGTATCGACTGGTCGAGCTGCCCGTCCACGACTGGTACCGGCGGCGTGAACGCGATCGTCACGCCCGCCGAAGGGACGCCGCCCCAGCCGGGTCGTGACACCCCGCCGAGACGACGTCCGACTCATCTCAGCGAACCTCGTGGGCCGTGATCAATGTCTCCGTGTGGGAGTTGCCCGCGGCTTCGTCGGCCGCATGCACCCGCAATGACACGGGCCCCGCCTCCTGTCCGGGAACCCTCACGGTCCAGCCCTGCTCCGCCTCGGTGACCACAGCGTCCTGCCACGTCTCACCATCGGTGGCGAACTCGACCCGCGGGGCCGCCACACCGGCCGCGTCGATGGTGGGGCCGGCTTGATAACCGGCCGCGACGCCGAGGGTGACGTCCTCCCCAGCCGGCGCGGTGTGCGGCAGGCTCGACGCCATGTCGTAGTGGAGGTCGATCAACGGCAGCGAGGAACGCGGCGCACGCCGTGAGCACCGCCGAGGGCGGTCTCCATGATGATCGTCTTTCCTGCATGCACGCTCCTAGCAGATCGTCCGATCACCGACGGTGATCGCGGACTGCCGGTAGTACGCGGAATCGGCGGGAGAGGTTGCAGGTTCGGCGACAGCCATCCGGATGCGACGAGCCGTGACACACCCACGCTCCCCACCACCGACGGTAATCTTCCAACCTGATCGGAGAGCGATCAGTGAGGAGAACACGATGTCGACCCGGGCGGGGTGGCGAGTCGCGATACTGGCGGTGGGCTGTCTGACCGCGGCCTCCTGCGCCGAGCTCGACCGAGCCGAGCAGGATTCAGCACAGCGGTCCTCCCCCGAGTTGATCAGCAGCCTGACGCCGGACTCCGCGACGGAGTCGATCAGCGTGTCGGCGGAGGTACCGGTGACACGGCGGCCCGCGGTGGAAGTCCGCCCCACCGGCCCGGACCTGGTCTGCGAGGCCGTGCGCACCCCGGACGACATCGGCTTCGCCGTCACCGCGCTCGCCGATGAGGACGGGCGTAGCGTCGACTGCGCCGAGGCTCGCCGGATCGCGGGCGAGTACCACCGAAGCGGGGCCCACGGCGTCGGTCAACGCGCCAGGATCGACGGCTGGACCTGCGCGGCCGATTCGACGGCGGCGGCGACCCAGGGAGTTCTCTGCGGCCGGGACGACGACGTGAACCTGACCGTCGTGACCACCCGGCTGCTGCACCATGCCCGGCCGGAGAGCGGCGACGTCCAGTGCGGCGGACTGCCCGTGCACGACGGCGAACTGCGGCAGCTCGTCACCAAGGCAGGGCTGCCATCGAAGATCAACGGCACGGCGCCCGCCGACCAGGTGGGATGCGTCGCTGCTCGCGAGGTGATCGCCCGAGTCGACGACGGCGGACAGGCTGCGCACTGGACCTGCGCCGAACTGGACCCTGCCGATCACCCGTCTCGGGTGACGACATCCTGCGAGAGCGAGATCGGCGAGTTCTTCGTCGTCCTGGAAGGCGGGGCCTGAGGTCGAGAAGTCTCCGAAGCAGAGCCTCCACGGTCGCTCGTCGTCGGCGAGCGCCGACCCGTCCACCGAATCGTCCGCGCGAAGTGCGAGATCGCGGCCCGCCACTGTCACCAGACTCCGACAGCGATTCTCTCGGTGCGAGGCGCGTCGGAACCGCCGCAGGTGCGCCGTCAGGGCACCGCAGGACCCTTCCATGTGAAAGGCGTCAGGATGAGCGTTCCGGCAACCGCTCTCAGCGCTGCGCGCCGAGCCCCACCGGGCAGGCGACACCCGTACCGCCGATGCCGCAATAGCCGTTCGGGTTCTTGGCGTCGCTCAGGTACTGCTGGTGGTACTCCTCCGCGTAATAGAAGTCGGCGAGCGGCGCGATCTCCGTGGTGATGGCGCCGTGACCAGCCGAGCCGAGTGCCCGCTGATACTCGTCGCGGCTCGCTTCGGCCACCGCCTGCTGCGACTCGTCGGAGGTGTAGATCGCCGATCGGTACTGGGTGCCGACGTCGTTGCCCTGCCGCATGCCCTGGGTGGGATCGTGGCCCTCCCAGAACACTCGGAGCAGCTCGGACAGCGAGATGACTGCCGGATCGAAGACGACGAGGACGACCTCGGTGTGCCCGGTGAGCCCGCTGCAGACCTCTTCGTAGGTCGGATTGGGCGTGCTGCCGCCCGCGTACCCGACCGCGGTCGACCAGACGCCCTTCGTCTGCCAGAAGATCCGTTCCGCACCCCAGAAACAACCCATCCCGAACACGACTGTCCGCAGTCCTTCCGGGAAGGGCGGCACGATCCGACGATCCGGGAAGACCGCGTGTCGCCCACTGATCATCAACGGAGTGTCACGACCTGACAACGCCTCGTCAGAAGTCACGATCCGCCCTCTGGCCCCGCCGAACAACGCCATACCGCCACTGTACGCAACTCTCACGCCGCCATGGGCACCCTCATGCAAGACGCTTCAGCCTGACCTGCTGTGATCTTCTTGGTCGACCGGCGGCAGCCGTCGAATCGGACCGTGCGAGGGCAAGAACTCGACATCGTCCTCGACAACCGCCTGCCCGATGGACAAGATGATCCGGAAACTGCGGCACTTTGATCTCGATCACATCACGGCGTCGGCTGCTTATATCGAAGTTTGAATAGGCGATGAACAACCCGGACCGTTTCGCGGACAGGTTCGTGGAAGCAGCGAAGGAGCACAGTCATGACCTGGCAGGACGAGTTGCGCAGACTCGATACCGCTCTCGCTGCAGGCGACATCTCGCAGAGCGAGCATCAGGAGCAACGAGACGCCGTCCTGTCGATCGCAGCGGGCAGCAGGGCGGGATCGCCCTTCGACACTCAGCTCACACTGCGCAATCAGCCGATCGCCGCGCTCTCGACGCCCGCGCAGACCGACGCGCAGCAGGCCGCCGCAGGCGAGGCGGCCACTCGAACCGAGGCGGGCGCGGCATCCATCTCCCAGGCGTTCGCGGGCAGAGGCACCGGAGCGGCCGGCGCGGGCACGTCCGACGCAGCCGGCGTGAGCGCGGCCGAGCACGAGCACGCCGTGGCGCCCCGGACGCAGCCGGAGCAGGCGCGGATCGAGCAGACGCGGCAGGACCCGGCTGAGCCCTCGCCCGCCGAAGCGACGACCGACCAGGTGACCGACGGAGCGCCCGGCCGGCCGGGCGCCCACCCGACCGACCAGCCGGGCGTGATCGGCCGGGACGACGTCACCGCGGCGGCCGTGTCGAACGATCCTGACGCCCCGGCCGCGACGACTCCGGCAGCGGACGAGCAGCTGGCCGCCGCCGCGCCCGCCCCGAGTCATCCGACCTCACGCCCCGCGACGACGGGAGCGCCCGGCGCCGGGCCGACCGCACCAGCTCCGGTGCCGAGCACCGCACGGCAGGCAGGCCCGAACCCCGGCGTCCCGGTGCCCGACGGCGCGACGGAGGCCCAGACGCTCGGCGCCCGGCTCGGCGCGGTCATGCAGGACCACCCGAACGTCCACCAGACCGACCAGGACGCGCTGGCACTGCGGGAGACCGACCAGGCGAGCAGGCCGGGTCCCTACGCGGGCCGCGCCGAGGAGGTCTTCAGCGCGCAGAACGCCAGGCCGCGACGGAAGTACCTGCCGATCGTGGCCGTCGCCGTCGTCGTACTCGCGGTGATCGCGGCGGGTGCCTTCTGGCTTCTCTCCCAGAACGGCCCGGAGCCCGGGGACACGACCGTCCCGGACCACGCGCAGGGTCAGGGCGACGGCGCCGCGCCCGCGGAGGAGGCCGTACAGCCGGACTTCCCCGCGCTGCCCGGCGCCGTCGCTCCCCATCCCGAGGCGATGAGCCGTGACGCGGCAGTGAACGCGGGAGTCCTCGGCGAGAGCGAGGTCGCCACGTTCGCCGACCATGACGTGTCGGAGATCTTCTTCCGGGGTTCGGTGGACGGTGACAACGCCTTCGGCGTCCTCGTCGGCGTCGCCCCGACCGCTGACGCGGCACTGGCGGCCGCTGAGGCGTTGGCCCGCTCGCAGACCGAGTTGGGACTCGCCGCCGTCGCGATGGAGGAAGTCCCCGCGGAGGTACGCGTCTTCGAGCAGGTCGGCGAGGAGCAGAGCATTCATCGGGCCGTCTATGTCTCCGGCGAGTACGTGGTCCGCATCGGCGTGGCGGGACCGACGAACGGCGCGGGCGAGCCGGTCGCGGCGGCGTTCCGCACCCTCGCCGAGGACACGCTCCGGACGCTGGAGCAGAATTGAGAGCCGCCCCGCACGGACTGATCGCATCCGATCCGCGGCCCGCGTCCCGCGTCGTCTCGACGCCTCGACGGTGACGTCGGTCCGCACCTGGACGTGACATGGTGCGAACCAACCCACGGATCGACCCGAGGCAACGATCCGGCACCGGCGCCGAAGCACTGACGGTGACCTAGAACCGGGCACTCATCACAGATTGGTGACACCCGATCGCGGCCTCATCGAGGGTTTGGTGGGGTGTGGACAATAGGCATGCTTGACGCGTGAGGAAAGGGGGTGTCAGGGTGACCTGGCAGGAAGAGGCGCAGAAGCTGGACGCGGACCTCGCGACAGGTCGGATCTCCGCCGAGGAATATCGCGCCCGCCGCGACCAGCTGCAGGCAGGCGGCCAAGGCACCACCGGCACCCCCCAGAGCACCGGCCACGAGGCCCCCTCGTCGATGGAGTCGACTCAGTTGATAGGCCCCAATTCAGAGAACGATCAACGGCAGGGCGGCGCCACCCCTCCGAGCGATGCCACTCAGGTGGTCCGGCAGGACTGGCGTCAGCAGCCGGGTGGCCAGGCAGGCGGCCAGAGCGACGCCGACCGCACCCAGGTCGTCCGCGGCCTCGGCCAGCAGCAGCCTCAGGGATATCCGCAGCAGGGTTATCCCGCCGGACCGCCACCGCAGGCGCCGCAGTCGCCGCCCGGCGGCTTCCCGCAAGGCAACTACAACGCGCCGCCGCCGGGTATGGCACAGCCGCCCTGGGCCGGCGGCGACAGTCAGCCGCCGTGGGCGGGGTCGGATCTTCCGCCGATGGCGGCAGGCTCCTCGGAGAACTGGATCCGGCAGGGGCCGGAGGCCTTCGAGAGCGACGGCGGCGGCAAGGGACCGAAGATCGTGGCCGTCGTCGTGGCCGTCGTCGTCCTCGCCGCGATCGCGTTCGGTGCCTGGATGCTCTGGGGTCAGGGCGAGTCCACCGAGGCGAGCGACGACACCAGCCAGACCGGCGCCGCCGACCCCTCCGACTCGTCTCCGTCGTCCGAAGAGGCTCGGGAGCCGCGTGACCCGTTGTTGCCCGCGGACATCGGAGGCGCGCAGGAGCTGGACAAGGCCGAGATCGTCGACTACCCGGGCATTCAGGAGATCCGAACCCTCACCGAGGGCGAGGACGCGGCGTTCACGACCGGCGGTGCGGCCGACGCACGAGCACTCGTCTCGAACTTCGACGATGGAACCCACGTGGTGGTCTTCGTCGTGCAGATGGCGGACGAGGAGTCGGCGACGACGGCGCGCGACGAGCTCACCACATTGCAGGAGAACTACGGCCTCGAGCTCCGCGACGGTCCGCCCGGGGTCAACGAGGCGTGGCTGGTCGCCGGAGAGGGCGACGAGTCGATGGTCCGCGCGCACTACGTCAGCGAGGACCTGCTGATCCGCATTCAGGTCCGAGGCACGAGCGAGCAGGCGGTCGGCGACAGGCACCAGGAGGTCTTGAACCAGCAGATGGTGTCTCAGGTGCCGAATGAGTGAGTTCACGGCCCTGGCGTGCACCATCGTCGCGAAGAACTATCTGCCCGCCGCGAGAGTGCTCGCCCGGTCGTTCCGCGAGCATCATCCGGAACACGGCTTCGTCATCGCGGTGATCGACCGCGAACCCGGTGAGGAGCAGGACGAGCACGCGACCATCGTCGGCCCCGACTGGTTCGGCATCGACGAGGACGACTATCTGCGGATGGCCACCTCGTACACGGTCATGGAGCTGGCGACGGCGGTCAAGCCGTACCTGCTGCGCACACTGCGTGAGCAGGCCGACGTCGCCGTCTACCTCGATCCGGACATCCAGGTCTTCAGTCCGTTCGGCGAGGTGGTCGAGCTCGCCGCGGCGAACTCCATCGTGTTGACGCCGCACACCCTGGAGCCGATTCCGCAGGACGGGCTGGAGCCCGACGACGCCGTCATCATGGGCACCGGGATCTACAACCTCGGCTTCATCGCCGTGGGCGCGGGCTCGGAGGGTTTCCTGGACTTCTGGGCCTCCCGCCTGCGACACGACGCCATCGCGGCTCCCGAGAAGCAGCTGTTCACCGATCAGCGATGGGTGGACCAGGCGCCCGCGCTGTTCCCGCATCACATCTGGCGAGACCCGGGGCTCAACGTCGCGTACTGGAACGTGTGGCAGCGGCCGATCCGGCAGGAGGCCGACGGGGCGTACACCGCCGCGGGAAGGCCGCTGCGGTTCTTCCACTTCAGCGGTTACCGGCCGGAGAAGCCCTGGCTGCTGACCTTCCACTGTGCGCGCAAGCCCCGCACTCTGCTGTCCGATCACCCGGCGCTGCGGGCGCTCTGCGACGGGTACGGACAGGCGTTGCTGGCGGCAGGCTATGCAGATTCGGTGGAGTCGATCCCCTACCGCTACAACACCCTCGACGACGGGACGCGCATCACGCCGATCATGCGTCGGGTGTTCCGGGCGGGCTGGATCAAGTCCGAACGCGCCACCGGCACGCCCAGCCGACGGCCGTTGCCGCCCGCTCCGCCGCATGCGTTCGGCGTCGACGGCGGCAAGGCGTTTCGCGACTGGCTGACGGCGCCCGACGACGCGCAGCAGGCGTCGGCGGGGCTCAGCCGGTGGACGACGGCGGTCTGGCAGTCTCGCCCCGATCTGCAGGTGGCCTTCCCACAACCGTGGGGCGCCGACGCCGAGGGCTACCGACACTGGTGTCTGAACTCCGGGACGAAGGAGAAGCAGATCGCCGAGTGGGCACTGCCCACGGTCTCTCCCAGGACGAGCGCCCCGCTGGACCGGTTCGGCGTCAACCTGCTCGGCTATCTGACGGCCGAGCTCGGCCTCGGCGAGATGGCCAGGATCGTGCACGACGCGATCCGGCGCGCCGACGTTCCGATCGCGGCCGTGGTGGAGGACGAGCTCGTCTCCAACCGTACCGATCTGGCCGCCCCGGAGACGCTGGGCGATCCGCGGTTCCCGGTCAGCCTGATCTGTGTCAACGCCGATCAGATTCCGGCGGTGAGCGCGACCCATGCCGACGCCGTCCGCGATCGGTATCGCATCGGTCTGTGGGCGTGGGAGCTGGAGGACTTCCCGGAGTCCCTGCACGGCTCGTTCAGCATGGTCGACGAGATCTGGACCGTCAGCGACTTCTGCCGTGATGCCATCGCCAGGCACTCCCCCGTCCCGGTGCACACGATCCCCGTCCCGGTCCGGGACACCGGTGCTCCGATCCGTCGGGACCACGAGGAGGGCGAGCCCGTCCGGTTCCTCTTCGCCTTCGACTTCAACAGCGTCGGAGAACGGAAGAACCCGTGGGGCCTCGTCACGGCGTTCCAACGCGCCTTCCCCGACCGGCAGGACGTCCGGCTCACCATCAAGGCGATCAACGGGGCGCTGCATCCGGAGGCAGCTGAGCGGCTGCGCTCCCTGGCAGCCGCCGATGCACGGATCGACCTGCTGGAGCGCTATCTGTCGGTCGAGGAGTTGCGGGCGCTCTACGCCGACAGCGACTGTTATGTCTCGCTTCATCGCAGCGAAGGATTCGGGCTGACCGTCGCCGAGGCGATGATGCTGGAGCTTCCGACGATCTCCACGGACTACTCGAGCACCACCGAGTTCATGACCGCCGAGACCGGCTGGCCGATTCCGTTCACCACGATCCCCGTCGGGGAACGCTGCGAGCCGTATCACGCCTCGGCGATCTGGGCCGATCCCGATCTGGACGCCGCCGCGGCGGCGATGCGTCAGGTCGTGGAGGACCCCGAGGAGGCCCGCAGACGCGGGGCCGCGGCGCGTGCGCATCTGCTGGCCACCAGAAGTCTCGACACCACCGCGACGTGGATGCGCGACCAGCTCGAGCGGGCCTACGCCACCTGGCGGGAACGCCGCGCCGGCGAGCAGACACCGGCCGCTCCCGAGCAGCAGGCGGGCCCGATGGAACCGCTGCGCCGGGCGCGGGAGGCGCTGCGCTGGCGGGCCGACACCGAGATGCCCTCGCGGAATCCGCTGGCACCCGCGTTGCGCAAGGCGGTGCTCCGGGCGGTCGATCACTACGACGTCCACCAGCGTCGTGTCCTCGGTGCCGTGACCGACGGTGTGGAGGGCAGCCTCCAGGCGGCCCACGATCGGATCGACAGCCTCTCATCTCAGCTCACCGACCTCCAGCAGCGGCAGCTGGTCGGCGATGAGGAGGTGAAGTCGGAGGTCAGAGCCGTCGCGAGCCGGCTGGGCACCGCGCTGCGCGGTCACGACGACGCGCTGCACAAGCTCGAGAACAGGCTCCTGGAACAGGCCCGACTGTCCGAGGAGCAGCAGCTCTCCCTCAGCTCGGTCCAGGCCGGGCACACCGCCGAACTGCACGGGCTGCACCAGCGGGTCGACGAGGCGGGCGAGCAGTCGTTCACGATGTTCGCCGAGCGTGATCGCAGAGCGGATCACCTCGACGTCGAGCTGGCACAGGCTCAGCGCGATCTCGACGCCCTGCACGCACTCATCGCGGCACGACACAGCTCCGTCCCGCCGGGGTCGGAGGTCGTGGTATGCGATGCGGGCGCATTGTTGATGCCGTCGGACGAGGTCGTCCTGCCATGGATTCGGTACCACCGGAGCTGGGAGCTGGAGGAGGCCCGGCTGATAGCGCGGCTGGCGGGTGACGGCACGTTCCTCGACATCGGCGCGCACGTCGGTTACCACTCGCTGCGCCTGCTCACGCAGCACCCACAGCATCGGGTGATCGCCGTGGAGGCGAATCCGGAGACGGCCGAGTTCCTGCGCCGCAACATCAGCGCGAATCTCGCGCCCTCGGCGGCGGAACGTGTGGTCGTCCTCCCGGTCGCGGCCTGGGACACGTCCACCAAGCTCTCGCTATTGGCCGCCGATGCGGACAACAGTGGTGACTTCCGGGTCAGCGAGTGGGCGGAGAACCATTCGGTGACGGTGCCCGCCGTGGCGCTGGGCTCTCAGGCCGAGGTCATCGAGGCGCCGATCTCGTTGATCAAGGTTGATCTCCAGGGCCGTGACCATCGAGCGCTGACGGGGCTGCGGGACATCCTGATTCGTGATCGGCCGCATGTCGTCTGCGAGTTCTGCCCGGAGCAGATCGAGGAGCTGACGGACGATCCGAAGTCGGTCCTCTCCGAGTATCGGGAACTGGGCTACCGCATTCGTGACGTCGCGGGCGAGATCCTGCCCGACGACGCGGCGATCATCGACGACGCGCGGGGCAGCGCCACGGGGTTCTCGACGCTGTGGCTGGACCCGTCGGCATCCTGATCCGATGACGGCGGCGGAGACTCAGCCGAAGACCGGGCCCGTCTCGGATCAGCCGGACCGGACGGCGACGGCCCGGGACGCCTGGGGGCTGAGCGTCCTCGGCACCGTCGCCGTCGTCCTCGTCCTGTACAGCTACCTCGTCGCCTTGTGGCCGAATCGGCAGGGCGAGACGTTCGGTCTCGTCGTCGTGCTGCGACGGTGGGTGAACGAGCCGCTGGGCATCGGTGCCGACTTCGGTTTCGTCGGAATCGCCCTGCTGCTGCTGATCGCGGGCTATCTCGGGGCACGTTCGATGGACCTGGAGCCCCTGGGTCGGTTCGCCATGCGCATACTCGTCATGTTCTATGCGCTGGCCGTCTTCACGGCAGGCCTCGCCTTCCTGATACTCCTGGCGGGCGGGGAGCTCTACACGGCTCCGGCAGACGTCGATCCGGACGGCGGCAGCCTCGTCGCGACCGCGCTGCTCATCGCGCCGGTGACCGCTTCGGTGGACGCGGTTCCGTTCGCGATCGTGCTGACCTCGGTGCTGGTCTTCCTCATCGTGGCGATCCTGTGCAGGCCACTCGCCCGGATTCATCCGGCCTGGGCGATTCTCACTCAGATCCTGCTGTGCGCCGTGCCGGTGTTCGTCGGTGTCGGAGCAGAGGGGCCGTTGCGGTCGTTCGGCCTGCTGGCGTTCCTGCTACCGGTGGTGATCATCGGTCAGATCACCTGGTCGGTTCGACACTCCACGATTCCGCTGTGGCTCGGTGTGCTGCTGGGCATGACCACCTTCCAGGTGATGGCCTGGGCCGAGCACTCGTACCGCGAGCTGCTGCACTGGTGGTACCCGCTCAGCGCGGTCTTCGCCGTGCTGCTGCTTCTGCTGGCGCTGAACCATCCTCCTCGGTTCGGCGCGTATGGGGTGTTCCAGTGGTTCTTCGATCGGCGTCACACGATCCTGCTGTTCATCCCGACCATCGGCTGGGCAACCCAGACCGCGTCGACCGCGCTGCCCGTCATCCTCGTCGTGGTACTCGGGATCGGAGCGAACCTGGCAGCAGCCGACGCCTACCACCGATTCATCGAGACGGGTCTACGGCGACTCCTCGATCGAGCCCGGTCGCCGGGAGGGTCATGATCGGCGGGATCATTCAGGCGGCGGACGGGCGGCTGCGGTCGCCGCGACCGCCGCCACCTCGATGTCCGCGGCACGCACCGGCATCAAGGCGTGGGAAGTCTCGTCTGCGGCGAGGCGCGCCAACCCCGGAGGAAGCGCCGACATGACGGCCCGACCAGGACAGGCCCACGACGAGGACGGTCGAGCACGAGCACGTCAAGTGCGTCTCGAGGACGCGGTCACGGAGTCGATCCCCCGAATCGTCGACGCACGGGCGCCCGGAAAGCGGCAGACGTCCCGGATGCGGCAGGCGCGGGCACCCGGCACGCCGGGACGTGGCAGGGCTGCGGACGACGGAGTGCGAGCGCGCGTCCACTCCGCCGACGATGACGCGATCACCGAGGTGATCCCCGCGTTCACCGGGCCGGAACGGACGTCGGAAGCGCGCCGTGACGACGACGTGAGCGCGGCGGCGCACCGCACGGCGCCGGAGACCGTGCGCCAGAAGGCACGGCGACGGGACTATCACGCCGGGCTCGATCTGCTGCGCGTGCTCATGGCCGTCGCCGTGGTGTACACGCATCTCGCGATCTGGCTCGGCTCGAACGAGATCCTGTGGCCGGGTCACACCATCGTGCACCGCGGACTCACCACCCCGCTCAATCTCAACCTGAACCTGTCCTTCGTCGGTGTCGGATCGTTCCTGTTGATCAGCGGCATCGTGATCACGAGGGTCGCCGATCGTGAGTCGCCGACCCGGTTCCTGGCGCGGCGGCTGGTGCGCATCCTGCCCGCGATGTGGCTGGTGACCATCGCGATGTACTTCCTCGTGCAGGCCGAGCTGGTCAGTCCGGAGGGCGATCCGGCGGGCGGCCCCGCCGACCTCCTCGCGAACATGATGCTGACGACCTACTTCCAACAGCCTTCGGTGGTCCTGCTCGGAGTCACCTGGACTCTGGTCGTGCAGCTGCTCTTCTACACCTACATCGCCTGCACGATCCCGTTGTTACGCCGGTGGGCCTGGCTTCCGCCGTTGCTGGGTGCGGCGCTGGTCTCGGTCGCCCAGTCCTGGGCCGCGGCGCATGAGGGCATCATCGCGTTTCGCATCGGGATGTTCACCAGCTATCTGCCCGTGCTGTTCATCGGTCAGCTCATCGCGCTCGCCTACTCCCGACGCATTCCGCCGCTCGGCGCGCTCGGTCTAGGCCTGGCGCACTTCGGACTGTTCCTCAGCGCCGACCTCCTGCGGGACTACATCACCACCGGGGTCGCCCACACACGGACTCTGCTCCTGCTGGTCTTGCTGATCGTGTTGGTGATGAACAGCACCGGCAGGCTGGCGACCGCTCCGGTGATCTCGGCGATGTCCAGACGGTCGTACAGCGTGTACCTGGTCCACACCGCCTGCATCTACCCGATCATGGGTTTGATGACGCCGCGGTTCGGTCCTGGTCTCGCGATCCTCGTGTCGCTGGTCGCCGTGGCCGCGGCCACGGAGATGCTGCACCGCTGTGTCGAGATGCCACCGGTTCGGCTGCACCGACGCTGGGAGCGTCATCGTGATCGACGCCGGTCCGCCCAGCTCGACGGACGCTCCAGGAAACAGGACACGGGGGTCAGGAGATCGGGTTCCGGGCCAGCTCGGAGCTGATGAGACCGATCACCTCTTCCTCCAGGAACGGCGCGCTACCACTGACCAGGTTCCGTTCGACGACCTCGACCACGATCACGTCCTGCTCCACGAGCATCTGGATCACCGAGTCCGGATCGTGGCTCAACGTCTGGTAGTACTGCAGAGTCACGTCACTGAAGAATCCGGAGACGTACCGGCTGGCGGCGGCGAGGAACGAGTCTCCGATGATCGCGGTCCGCTCGGTGATCATGCCCGCGAGCGGGCCCGCGGTGAAGTGCTCCGGCTGATCGAGGTTGTAATTCAACCCATGGGTGTTGTCCGTACTTCCGTCCGGGTGGATGCGGTACGTCATGCCGGTGCGTTCCGCGTGCCGTCCGACGAGCACAGGCAGATCGGCATCGCTGTGCCACAGCGCGTCCTCGGTGGTGGTGACGGCGGCCGTGGAGCCGGGACGCAGGTCTTCGGCCACGCTGGTCAGCATGGCGATGGCGCCCTCGTCCATCCAGTGTGAGTCGAGCGGGTAGTACACCGGTCGACCGAGAGCCTCGCCCGCCTCCGCCAGCGGAGTCCGGATGTCGACCGCCCCCGTCTCGGTGGGTACCCGTTTCCAGAACTCCGCGCCGACCTCGCTCGAGCAGTCCCGGCCCGCGTAGTCGGCAGGCAGGTGTTCGGGGACCGCCGTCGTCTTGTCCGGAGCGATCACCATGACGAACTCGCGGCCCGAGGCCTCGACACCGGCTCGAAGCCGCTGCACCGCGTCGATCACCTCGTCGAGGGAGCGCTCGCTGTTGCACTTGCCGTCGACGTCGGCACCCAGGTACATCCAGCCGTCGCCGCCCTCGATCGCCTTGGGATAGACGATCCTGCGGTCGCCGCCGCCGCTCGGCGTGATGGGTCCGCCTGCCGCGTCGTCGCCGACGCCGTCCAGGGACACCGACTCGCCGAAGACGACGTGGCTGACGCCGTCCGCGATGGTGATGGCCGACTGGCGGAACGGCAGGTAGTCGATCGACCATTGGGGGAACTCGGTGAAGAAACCCCAGCCATGCATGATGTTCGGGAAGTCGACCAGGGCGCGGTTCTCGATCTCGGTGGCTCTCGCGCCGAACAGGTAGCTGAAGGCGGGAGCGCCGAAGAAGAGCAGTGCGGCCAGCAGCGCCAGGATCTGTCGTCCGCCGTGTCGGGGTCGGTACAGATCGTGCTCTCGTGGCAGCCATGCCTCGTGAACCTCGGGGAGCCGCACGCGAGGTATCGGCGCGGTCTCATCGCTCCCCTGCCTGGACATGTCAACACCCTAACGGTGGACGGGGGACGGTTCGGGCGGTTCCGTCGCGTCCCTCGTCCTCGCCTTGCCCTTCTCTCTGCTTCAGCCACCGCCTCGGTCCTCGTCCGAGCCCTCACTCCGCGTTCTCGCCATTCCGGAGATCCCCTGCCTCAGGCGCTCGCGGGGATCTCCGGCCGACCGGCGCGGTGGTCGGATCGGTGACGTGGTCGGGCCGCGCCGGGTGCGGTCAGTCGTCCCAGTCGTCGTCGTAGCGGTCGTCGTCATCCCGGTCGTCGTCATCGTCGTCGTGGTCCTGTTCGACGTCGCGAACCTCGCCGGTGTGGGCGTCGATCTCGACCTCCCATTCGGTCCGGTCCTGGCGCAGTTCGATCTCCCATTCGAGCCTGCCGTCGTCGGAGTCGAGGTCGACCTCGACGACGGTGGCGCCGGGTGCCTGCTCCTCGGCGATGCGGATCGCCTCGTCGCGGCTGACCGCGGCCTCGGTGCGCGAGTCCGGGGAGCCGCCTGCGGCATCGGGGCCGCCGAGACCACCGCGGTCGTCCTGGTCGTCCCAGTCGTCGCGGTCGTCCCAGTCGTCGCGGTCGTCCCAGTCGTCGCGGTCGTGCCGGTCATCCCGGTCGTCGACCTGCTGGGTGAAGGAGCTGGGGGTGACCTCGCTCGCGCCGCGGCCGTCCAACGCGATGGCGGTGCCGCCGACGGCCAGTAGTCCGGCGGCGCCGATGACCGCGGCCATGAGCTTCGGGTTGCGCATCGGATGTCCTCTCGTGGTGTGTGTCGCTGACGAGAACGACGATGGCCGAGAACGACCTAGCGGCACGCTGCGTGATCCCTAACGACCGGTTAAGGAATTCACGACACCCCGACGGCGGTCGCGCGACGACGAACCCGCGTCCGTGAGCGAGGCGCCGTCAGGCCACAGCCGCGCGACGAACATGTCCGGCACTCGCGACCCCGGAAAGCGCCGTGGACTCGACATCGCGGCCCGCCGACCGAACTCCGCCAGGCACGCCGTTCGCTCGTGATACCGGGGGATGTCGTGACCGATTCGAGGCGGACCGACATCCCGCCCGGCGGGCGCCTGCTCACTCACGAGGCCCGAGACTCCGATCACCACTGGTCACCGACCGCGTCGGCACCGATACACGCGCGAGAACGACGGCACCGCGGCGATGACAAGAGGTGACGCCTTATGGTCTTGAGCCGTGGAGCAACGACGACTGGGTGACTCAGGCCTGACCGTCAGCGTCGTCGGGCTGGGCTGTAACAACCTGGGCAGGCCCGGAACCAGTACGGAGACGCTGTCCGGTACTCGTGCGGTGGTCAATGCGGCGTTGGACGTCGGGATCACGTTCTTCGACGTCGCCGACGTCTACGGCGCCCCTCGCGGCCGCAGTGAGGAGCTGCTGGGACAAGCGCTGTCCGGCCGACGGGAGTGGGCGGTCATCGCCACCAAGTTCGGCATGGACATGCAGGGCGTCAACGGTCCCGACTTCGGCTCTCGCGGTTCACGCCGCTACATCAAACGCGCCGTCGAGTCGTCACTCCGGCGGCTGGGCACCGACTGGATCGACCTCTACCAACTGCATCGCCCGGATCTGGCGACTCCTCTGGAGGAGACGCTGTCCGCATTGGACGATCTGATCCACGAGGGCAAGGTGCGCTACATCGGACACTGCAACCTCGCCGGCTGGCAGATCGCCGACACGGCCTGGATCGCCGACACCGAGAAGCTCATCGGCCCCATCGCCGCGCAGAACCATTATTCGCTGTTGGAACGAGAGGCGGAGCGGGAGGTGGTGCCGGTCTGCGAACGGTTCGGCATCGGGCTGATCCCCTACTTTCCGCTCGCCAACGGACTGCTGACCGGGAAATATCGCCGGGGCGTCGAGACCATGCCGGGGACCAGGCTCGCCGGACGCGGCAGACTGCTCGCCGAGGCACCGTGGGATCGGATCGAGGCGATCAGGCACTTCGCCGACCAACGCAATCTGAGTATGACCGACGTCGCGATCGGGTGGCTGGCCGCACAGCCCGCAGTAGCCTCGGTGATCGCGGGCGCCACCATGCCCGAGCAGATCAAGATGAACGCCGTCGCCGGGGACTGGCAGCCGACCCTGGCAGACTTGGCCGAACTCGACCAGATCTGTCCACCCGGTCGTCGCTGAGCGCCTGAAGGCCTGACGTCCGGCACGGGGATCTCGCGTCGAATCTCGGCTGGTCCCGGTAGACGACAGACCTACGTGCTCAAGGGAGAGCAGATGCAGATCACCGACACCGCAGCGATCGTCACCGGCGGAGCCTCCGGGCTCGGCGGCGCCACCGCACGAGCCCTCGCGGCCGAAGGCGCCACGGTGTTCGCCCTCGATCTGCCCTCGGCCGTCGAGGCGGCGGCCCCCGTGGAGGGCGTCCGGTTCGTCGCCGCCGACGTGCGCAGCGCCGAGCAGGTGCAGGCGGCCGTCGACGCGGCCACCGGCTCCGGACTGCCGCTGCGCGTCGCGGTGAACTGCGCGGGCGTCGCCGACGCCGGCCGCATCCTCAGCCGCAAGGGCGTCCACGATCTGGAGCTCTTCCGCAAGGTCATCGAGATCAACCTGATCGGCACGTTCAACGTGATGCGCCTGGCGGCGGAGGCGATGGCCGCCACCGATCCGCTCGCCGAGGGACATCGGGGCGTGGTCGTCAACACCGCGTCGGTCGCCGCGTTCGAGGGGCAGGTCGGGCAGGCCGCCTACTCGGCGTCCAAGGGCGGCGTCGCGGGGATGACGCTGCCCGCCGCCCGTGACCTGGCCTCACTGGGAGTCCGAGTGATGACCATCGCCCCCGGCATCCTCAGCACACCGATGATGGCGGGCATCACGCCGGAGTTCCGCGAGAAGCTGGAGTCGAACCTCCAGTTCCCGAAGCGCATGGGACACCCGGAGGACTACGCGAGGCTGGTGCTGTCGATCATCGAGCAGGACTACCTCAACGGCGAGACCATCCGGCTCGACGGCGCGCTGCGGATGCCGCCGCGCTGAGTGGAGGACGTCGGGCCGTGCGCGGCGGCGATCACGGCCACACGGATCGCCGCCGCGCAGCCGGTGTTCGTCCGACACGGCGTGGCCCGGGCCTTGAAGGGCGGCCCGGACGCGGCGGGACCGAGCCTGGCGCATCGAAGCGGCGGACGAGCCCGCGAGGACACGGTTTCGATGCCGAGCGAGGTCCGGCCGCCGCGGCCGGAGAATCCTGTGAGGCCCCGACCGGCGTGGCAGCCCGCCGAGTCACGGAACCCACAGACCGCGCGGAACCGGGCGAGCCCCCTCAGAGGTCTCCGGCGTACGGCACCCGGGTGACCTCGGCCGAGGTCATCCAGCGGCGTAGGGCCAGGGTCGCCTGCACGTCGTCCTCGTTGTAGCGGAGCAGCCGCTCTCGCTGCCGATCGTCCGGGGGCGCGCCGTCCAGCCCGACGGCGTCGCGATACCAGCGCATCGAGTTCTCGCCGCCCGCCTCGGGGTCCCGCCACGAGAAGCCCGCCGCCGGCGCGATGGTCTTGAGTCCCCGCCCGCCCGCGCAGAGGAACTGCTCGCGGACGATCGCGAAGAGGTCCACCCATTCCTCCGACTGGATGAAGGCACGCACCTCGCCGACGGCGGGCACCCCCTCGATCCCCTCGAATCGGCTCGCGGAGGACAGCAGCCAGCGGTTCTCGGCCAGTTCGTTGTAGCAGTAGGCGCGGAAGGTCAGGCCGCGCGCCGCCGCCCGCATCCGGACCGTGCGCAACCACGACCAGAACTCGGCGAAGGACCGCGCCTCGTCGGGGGTCGGAACCGGCTCCCAGGTCGCGAAGGCGCGGTATCCCGCGGGCTCGCCGACGTCGGCGCCGGACAGCAGCGAACCCCACAGGTAGGCGCCGCCGTCGCCGAAGCTCTCCATGTCGACGTCCACCTCGACGTCCGCGCGGGGCACCTGGACGTCCCGGACGCGGCGGATCATCGACAGGTCCCGCAGCCAGGCCCTGGCCAGCACGACGGAGTCGCCGAATCCCGCGCCCATCAGCGGCACCGGCGACCGGCCCCGCGGGTCGAGCGCGGCGAGCCCGTCGACGGTGCCCACCCCGACCGACCGGAACGCCGTCGCGTCCTCACCTCGGACCACCAGGCTCACGTCTCGTTCGGCCCGCAGCGTCTGTTCGCACACCGGCCACCACGGGCATGATCGGCATTCGAGGATGCGTGACGGCCGGGCCAGCGGTTCGGCGCCCGCGGCCGCCGCCGCGGCGACGGCGAGCCGGTCGGCGAACCGCTTGTCGTACTCGTCCAGCGCCGTCCGGCCGCCCGGCCAGTTCGGCGCCTCCAGGTCGTGCCAGACCACGACGTCGCCGTCCATGCCGATGACACCGCCGACGGCACGTCCCCGGCCGCTCGCCGCGCCTCTGCCGACCGATCTGCGCCTGCCGGGTGCCTGCCGGGCCGTGTCTCCGCCCTCGTCCCGGCCGGCCGTCACGGCCTGGAGCAGCCGGTGAATGTGTGCGAGCCGCAGCTGGTCCCTCGCCTGCGGCCGGGCCTTGCGATTCGGGTCCGGCCGGGCGGCGGCGAAGGTCGGGGACTCCAAGGGGCTGGTCCGCACTCCGGAGCCCGGGTCGCTCACCTTATGCCGGACCACCAGGACGGGGAGGTAGCGGCCGTCGGACCGTACGAGCAGGTCGATGCCGCCGCGGCGCCCGTGGTCCGGGTCACCGGGCAGCTGGGCACCCCAGATCAGCGGTGTCTCGGCCGCCATCGCGTCGAGCGTGGCGCGGGCTCTGACGCTCGACGGCAGGTCCCGCGCGATCTCGACCCAACCGGGTTCGTGCAGCTCGGCGAGCCGCCTGGCGACGCTCGCCCGGTGGGCGGCCGCGTCCGCCATCCGCTGCTCGGCGGCGGTGTCCGGCTCCGCCTTGGGCGTGTCCGTCATCGTCGGGTCGTTCTCCAGATGGACCCGACGGCGACACCGCGTCACCACCCCCGCGTCGAGAAGAACCGTGTCCGTCACACATCGAGCGTAAGCGCACCCCCGGGATGCCCGAGTCGACACCCGATGTCGCACGCGCCTCGCGGCTGATCTGGCACGATTGGCGATCTCGCTGGAGTACCCCCAGCAGGCTGTCCCAGCCGGTGCTCCAGGGCGGTGCTCCAGGCAGGAATGCGGAGGTGCTCAGGCGATGGCACGACGGAAGAAGGACGACCCCGCCTCGAAGGGGCGTGGTGGCAGACGGCTCACGGGGCTGGCGAAGGCGTTGATCCCGGTCGCGGCACCGGTGCTGCTCCCGTTCGCCGCAGGGGCGGCGGCCTCGGCGCGCGACGCGGTCGACCGATTGCGGGCCCGGCGGCTCGGCGTCCCGGTCGAGCGGCTGGCGGAGTTCAGCGGCCGCGGAGCCGCCCTGCACGCGCGGATCGTCGGCGTGCGGGAGGCGCTGGACGCGCTCCGCGAGCGAGACGGCGACAAGCACGAGGACGCCCGATTCGCCGTGGGGATCGAGCCCCGACTTCGGCAGCTCCTCGCCGCGGTCCGGGCGGCGGAACGGATGCCCGCCGAACGGCGGCGAGCCGCGCACCGGGCGGTCGACGCGGAGCTGGCGCAGGTGGAGGACGAGCTCCTGCGCCGTTTCGGCCTGAGCACACGGCTCGGGTCGACCGCAGGCGGTGCTTCGGCCGCGTCGGGCAGGGCGCAGGCCCCGCGCTCGGCGGCAGGCTGAGCACGGCGGCAGGCGCGTTACGACGTCCCCGTTCCTCGCCGCAGGCCGACACGCCGGGGTCGGGCACCGGGGCATGCGCGCCGGTGGCGTGTCGAGGCGCCGGCGGTGTGTGTCCGGCCCGCCGTTCGATTCGACCCGGCGCCGAGCAGGGCGCCGACGCGCCTGGCCCGCGGAGCGTGCCTCCTCACGGCCGTCCACGAGCCTGGCGGTCGGTGGCCGACCCTGAGGAGACGACGTCCGGGCGTTCACGTCGTCCTCGTCACTCGGCCGCTGTGACGAAGCCCTCCTCGATGAGCCAGTCCCTGGCCACCTGATCCGGGTCCTGGCCCTCCACGTCGACCTTCGCGTTGAGCTCCCGCATCACGTCGTTGTTCAGCGCCTCGGCCACCGGGTCGAGCACCTCCCTGACCTCCGGGTACTCCTCGATGACCTCCTCACGGACCACGACGGAGGCGTTGTACCGGGGGAAGAACAGCCGGTCGTCCTCCAAGACCACCAGGTCCAGGCCAAGCACCCGGCCGTCGGTGCTGAAGATCTCGCCGACGGTGCAGACCTCGCCGTCGGCGGTGGCCTGGTAGATCGGCCCGATGGCCAGGGTGTTGAGATTCTCCGGCGGGACGCTGAAGCCGTAGGCCTCCTCCACACCCGGCATCCCGTCGTTCCGGCTGGCGAACTCGGTCTCCACGCAGAACGTGGCCGCCGACGGGTCCTCGTTGACGAGCGCCGCCAGGTCGGAGAGCGTCTCCACTCCGAGGCGTTCGGCGTTCTCCCTGTTCAACGCGAAGGCGTAGGTGTTGTCCACCGGGGACATCGCCGTCCACACCAGCTGATGTTCCCGCCGGTCCAGCTCGGCGACCGCGTCGTACTGCGCCACGGCATCCGTGATCGGGTCGACCTTGCCGTTGTAGGAGATCCAGGACGTGCCGGTGTACTCCCACATCATGTCGATCTGGCCCGCTGCCTGGGCGTCGCGCGCGCTGTTGGAGCCCTGGATGTTGGTCAGGTCTCGCACCTCGGCACCCGCCGCGGACAGCGTGAACAACGTCATGTAGCCGAGCAGCCAGTTCTCGGTGAAGTCCTTCGATCCGACGGTGAAGACCGCGTCTTCGAAGGCCGGGTTCACCTGGATCGAGCCCGGCCCGACTTCCAGGGACAGCGCCGCCCCCGAGCTGAGCCCGCAGCCCGCGAGCACCGAGACCGAGGTCAGCACCGTCGCCCCCAGCAGGGCGACGCGGCGACGTGTCGTGCTCATCGCAGTCCCTTCGGTCCGAGGAGCCGCTCGGCGAGCCCGCCGAGCCAGTCCACCAACAGTGCCAAGGCCATCGCCAGCGCCGCGCCCACCACCAGGACCGACGGCCTGCCGAGCTTGTATCCGGCGTCGATCAGCTCGCCCAGCCCGCCGCCGCCGACGAAGAACGCCAGCGTCGCGACGCCGACGGCCAGCACCAGCGAGGTGCGCAGGCCCGCCAGGACGAACGGAACGGCCAGGGGCAGTTCGATGCGGCGTAGGACGGTGAGGTTCGACATCCCGACGCCCCGACCCGCCTCCAACAGACTGGGGTCCACCTGCTGGATGCCGATCATGGTGTTGCGCAGCACCGGAAGCAGGGCGTAGAGCGCGGTGGGCAGCACCACGATCCAGAACCCCGTCTGGCCGGTCCACAGGAAGAACAACACCAGGATGCCGATCGCAGGCGCCGCCTGACCGATGTTGGCGATGATCAGCACCACCGGTGCGATGAGCCGGGCCCACGGCCTGGTCACCAGGATGCCCAACGGCACCGCCACCAGGAGCACGATCAACGTCACCATGGCGGTGATCTGGATGTGCTCCCAGGTCAGCGACGTCAACACCGCGAAGTTGATGTTGCGTGCCTCGATGTCGTCCAGGTCTCTGGTGAACGCCCAGACCAACACCCCGGCGATCAACGCCAGCACGATCGCGGGCTCGATGAACAGTCGTAGCCGGTCGCCGCGCCGCGAACCCGAGTTCATGTCCGGCGTCGCACCCTGTGCGACGGAGGTGGTCACGACGCGGTCCCGTCGTCGCCCTCGTGCTGCTCGCGCAGCTGCCGGATGGTGGCCATCAGTGTGTCGATGCCGACCACGCCCGCGTACTCGCCTCGGGACCGGGTGACCACGGCGTAACCGTCGTCGTCGGTCAGGATCGCCTCCAGTGCGTCCTGGAGGGTCGAGGCACGGTCGACGCTGTCGGCGACCGGCCGCCCCACCGTGGCGAGCGAGCCGGCCCTGGCCAGTTCGCGCCGGGTGGCCCAGCGGATCGGCCTGCGCCGCCGGTCCAGAACCAGGCCGACGGCGCCCGGTCGGGTGCCGAGCCGGGCCGACAGCGCCTCCGGGGCCTCCTCCACCGACGCCGTCGGCACCTCCTCCAGCTCGATGTCGCGCACCCGCAGCAGCGTGAGCTGCTTGAGCGAGGCACCGGCGCCGACGAAGCCTGCGACCGTGTCGTCCGCCGGATTGGCCAGGATCGCCTCCGGAGTGTCGTACTGCAGGATCCGAGACTGATCGCCGAGCACGGCGATCCGGTCGCCGAGCTTGACCGCCTCGTCGAAGTCGTGGGTGACGAAGACGATCGTCTTGCCCAGTTCCGCCTGGAGCCGCATCAACTCGTCCTGCAGGTTGCCCCTGGTGATCGGGTCGACCGCGCCGAAGGGCTCGTCCATCAGCAACACGGGTGGGTCGGCGGCCAGAGCTCTGGCCACCCCGATCCGCTGCTGCTGGCCGCCGGAGAGCTGCCGGGGGAACCGGCCGATGAACTCGCTCGCGTCAAGTCCGACCAGGTCGAGCATCTCCTCCGTCCGGTCCTTGATCCGCGCCTTGTCCCAGCCGAGCAGGCCGGGCACCACGCCGATGTTCTCCCCCACCGTCAGGTGCGGGAACAACCCGACCTGCTGGATGGCGTATCCGATGCTGCGCCGCAGTTCGTCGGGGTTCAGGCTGAGCGCGTCCCGACCGCCGATGGTGATCCGGCCGGACGTCGGCTCGATCAGGCGGTTGATCATCTTCATGGTGGTCGTCTTGCCGCAGCCGGACGGACCGACGAAGACCACCGTCTCCCCTGCCGGGATGGTCATCGTCACCGAGTCGACGGCGGGCGACGACTGGTTGCCGTAGCGCTTGGTGACCTCGTCGAGGTGGATCTCGACACTGTCCCCGCCCGTCGAGCCCGTCTGCGCTCTCGCACCGGTCGTACTGCTCGATTCAGACACGGACACCCCTTGACGTGGTCAGTCGGCCGATCACGATGTACAACGCGTCCAGCAGCAGGGCCAGCGCGATGATGCCGAGCGTTCCCGCGATGGCCGAGTTGACCGCGTTCGCGCTTCCGACCCTGGCCAGGCCGGTCAGGATCTGATTGCCCAGGCCGGGGCCCTTGGCGTAGGCGGCGATGGCGAGGATGCCCATGAGCATCTGCGTGCTGACCCGCATCCCGGTGAGCACCGAGGGCCAGGCGAGCCGCAGCTCGACCCTGGTCAGCACGCTCCATCGGCTCATCCCGATGCCTCGCGCCGCGTCGACCACCGACGGGTCGACCGCGCCGAGGCCGACGATGGTGTTCCGCACGATCGGCAGCAGCGCGTAGAGGACCAGCGCCGTCACCGTCGGCGGTACACCGAGACCGAGCACGGGAATGAGCAGGCCGAACAGCGCGAAGGACGGCACCGTCAGGATCGCGCTGGTCAGCGCGGTCGCCACCGATGAGCCTGCCGGGCTGCGGTAGACGGCGATGCCGATCAGCACGCCGATGATCGCCGCGATCAGCGTGCACTGCACCACGGCGCTGGCGTGTTGGAAGGCGTCGACGCCGAGCTGTTCCCATCGCGAGCCGATGTATTCCCAGAGACTCACGTCGACCCGTCCTGGTTCGTGGAGTCACCGATCGGCGACTCGTCCGCCGACGAGCCGGGCAGCGTGGGGCCCTTCTTACCGGTGTCTGTCTTCTTCGCGGCACCGACCTGAAGCTGGAAGTCGCCCGCGAAGCGCTGATTGCCGTGGATCACGGCCTGCTCGATCACCGCATCCGCCTTCTCACTGCGTCGAACCATCGGGTCGCTGCGCAGGTCCTTGGCCAGCGACATGCACAGCAGCACCATCACCAGCACGAACGGCGCGGCGGCGAGGATGGTCAGGTTCTGGAGTCCGGCCAGCGCGTCGCCGCTGCCGTCGCCCACCAACAGCATGATCGCCGCGACCGCGCCGGTGGCCACGCCCCAGAAGATGACGACGGGTCGACTCGGCGAGATGGACCCGCGTTCGGACATCGTGCCCATGACGACGGCGGCCGCGTCGGCGCCGGAGACGAAGAAGATGGCGACGAGCACCATGACCAGGACGCTGACCACCTCGGACAGTGGGAACGCGGCGAGCAGTCCGAAGAGCTGCGCCTCCTGTCCGCCCGCGTTCGCCAGGTCTATCCCCTGTTGCTGCTCGTAGATCGCGCTGCCTCCGAGGACGGCGAACCACACCAGGCTGACGGCGCTGGGCACCAGGATGACGCCGCTGACGAACTGGCGGATGGTGCGGCCTCGACTGATGCGCGCGATGAAGAGGCCGACGAACGGCGCCCACGAGATCCACCAGGCCCAGTAGAAGACCGTCCACCCGGAGAGCCATTCGTTGACGACGTCGCCGCCGGTGGCATCGGTGCGGGCGGCCATCATCGCCAGGTCGTTGAAGTAGGCGCCGATGGAGGTGGGCACCAGGTTGAGGATCAACACCGTCGGGCCGACCACGAACAGGAACACCGCGAGCAGCGCCGCGAGGACCATGTTGATGTTCGAGAGCCACTGGATGCCCTTCGCGACGCCGGACACGGCCGAGGCGATGAAGGCGATGGTCAGGACGACGATGATCATCACGAGGACCGTGGTACTCAGGTTCTGCGCCCAGCCCAGTTCCTGAAGGCCGCTACCGATCTGGAGCGCTCCGAGGCCCAACGAGGTAGCCGAGCCGAACAGGGTGGCGAAGATGGCCAGGATGTCGATGACCCTGCCGATCGGTCCGCCGGCCATCCGCCTGCCGAACAACGGCGCGAAGGCGGCGCTGATCAGCTGCCTGCGTCCTCGGCGGAAGGTGCCGTAGGCGATCGCGAGGCCGAGCACCGCGTAGATGGCCCACGGATGCAGCGTCCAGTGGAACAGCGAGGTGGCCATGGCGGTCGACACCGCCTCGTTGGTCTCGGCGGCGACGGTGCCGGGCGGCGGTGCCGCATAATGCGAAAGCGGCTCGGTAACACCGAAGAACATCAGACCGATGCCCATACCGGCACTGAACATCATCGCGATCCACGAGACGGTCCGGAACTCGGGCTTCTCGTCGTCGCGGCCGAGTGGGATGTTGCCGTACCTGCTTGCCGCCAACCACAGGATGAACACGACGAAGCCGGAGGCCGCCAGCACGAACACCCAGCCGGTGTTGGTCATCAGCCAGCCGAGGGCGGAGCCGGAGAAGTCACCGAGTCCGCTGGTGTCCAGCATTCCCCACGCCAGGAACGCCAACGCGAGCACCGCCGAGATGCCGAACACGACCCAGTCCGTCGTCGGCCGCGCGGTTCTGGTCGCGGCGTGTGACGTGGTCGGGGCATCGGCGGTGCCGAGTGATCGATCGCTATCAGGGTCTTCTGTCGTCACTTCATGTGCGACGCCCGGTCAGGGGCGCCCCTCCTCTCTACGGGAGGCACGCCCATTACTCAGAGCACACAGCGCGTGCTCTGAGTGAGAAGCATGCCGTCAAGGGACTCCACCGTTGCTCACGACGCTCGCAGAAGCAACCAGGCCCACGCGGGGTGTCATCGAAACGACACATAGGCTTGCCGACGTGAGAGGGGTGTCAGGAGGTGATCGGCCGGCGCCGCGAACGCTCGGCGACGCGCTGACGACCGGCCTCGCATCGTCACTCTCCGTGTCTGCACATGCCCTCGCGGGCGGGTCCGCGCCCGGCCTCGGCCTCACGCTGGTTCTTACCGCACTACTCGCGGCGGCGCTGCTCGCCGCGCCGAATCGCAGCCGGAGTCTGCGCGCCACGCTGCTGACGCTGACCGCCGCCCAGCTGGGGATGCACCTGCTGTTGGAGGCGCTGAGCGCCCACGGTCACTCGGCGACCGCGGTGACGGCGGAACTCGATCCGCTTCTCATGGTGGGCGCGCATGCTGCGGCCACCATCGTCGGTGCCCTCCTGCTGACTCAGGCCGAGCGGGTGCTGTGCCGAGGAGTCGGGGCCTTCGCCCGCAGCGTGGCAAGGCTCCGCAGGCTGTTGACGGGCGAACCCCTCGTCGTTCCCGCTCTGCGGGGCACGCTCACACCGTTGACCAGCGGCCAGTCTCGCCACGACCAGGTACTCGCCCGACGGGCCAACACCCGGCGCGGTCCGCCGACTCTCCACGCAGTACGTCACCTCGGTCCCGCCGACACGGTGCGGGATCACTGCCGCCAGGAGAGAAAGCGACATGTCGACATTTTGCACTGCCCGTAGGCTCGGCGGAGCCCTCGCTCTGGCCGGCGTCTTCGGCCTCGCGGGGGCGGGCACGGCCCTCGCCCACGTCACCGCCGTCCCCGACGAGGCGACCTCGGGCGGGTTCGCCACCTTCGCGCTGCGGGTCCCCAACGAGCGGCCGGACGCAGGCACGGTGAGCGTCTCGGTCAGCTTCCCCGCCGAGTACCCGCTCTCGTCCGTCCGCACCCGGCCCCAGCCGGGCTGGACGGTGGAGGTCGAACGCTTCGAGGAGTCCGAGGAGTCGGACCAGGAGCCCGCCGTCAGCACCATCACCTGGACCGCCGAGGACGGCGCCGGGATCGCCCCCGATGAGTTTCAGGAGTTCTCCCTGAGCCTGGGCGGGCTTCCCACGGACACCGACCACTTCGTCATGCCCGCCGTGCAGACCTATGACAGCGGCGAGGTCGTGGCCTGGGACGAGCCCCCGACGGAGGACGGCGAGGAGCCCGCTCGGCCCGCGCCGATGCTCACCCTCGTCGAAGGCGACGGGGGGCACGGCCACGGTGACGGCCACGGAACGACCACGCGGGGCACCGAATCCGGCGACGCGGAGTCGGAGGACGCCGTGACCGCGAGCGGTGCCCAGGACGACACCGCCCGACTGCTCGGCGGCGGCGGTCTGGTCGTCGGCGCGCTCGGCGTCGGCTTCGGCATCGGAGCGATGCTGCGGGCGAGGAGGCGATGACCATGCGACGCGGCGTCGCCTGGGTGCTCGCGGCGGCGGTGATCGGTCTCGGCATGGTCGGCACCGCCACGCCCGCCTCGGCGCACAACGTCCTCATCGACAGCAGCCCGGAGAACGGCGCCGAGATCGACACCGCACCGGATCGGATCGACCTGGTCTTCGATCAGATCGTCCAGCCGGGCTTCAACACGGTGACGGTGACCGGCCCGGACCAGAACCGGTGGGAGGAGACCAGCGAGGCGACCGTCGACGGCGAGACCGTCAGCACGACGGTGCACCCGCTCGGCCCGGCAGGCGAGTACACCGTGGGCTTCCGGGTGCTGTCCGCGGACGGCCACACGGTGCGGGGAAGCACGACCTTCACCCTGACCGAGGCAGGCGACGGCGACGTCCCGCCGCAGCCCGCGGACGACGAGGCGTCGGCGGACGGCTCCGCCGACGAGGCCTCGACGGAGGAGGGCATGCCGGTCTGGCCGTGGATCGCGGGAGCCGCCGTCCTGCTCGCCGTCGGAGTCACGGTGGGGATCCGTTTCGGTGGCGGCGACACGTCCAAGGGGTAACGAACGGTCCCATCGGCCAGAAGTAGTGAGCAGTACTGGTGAGTAGTACTAGTGGATCAACGAGCGGTCGTGGACCACTCGGCGCTCCGCTGCTCACGGCGGGGGCGGGGGCGCTGCTCGGGCTGACGCTCGGTCTCGCTCTCGCCACCGCGTTCGATCGCTCGACGACGCCTGCGGCGGACGGCCTCACCGGGGTCACGCTGCCCGCGCTCCGCCTGGCCGTCGACGTCACGGGCACCGCCGTGGTCGGTCTGTCCGTTCTCCGTCTGCTGCTGCGCACCGGCAGGCCGCCGCACGGCGGCGAGGCGGCGACCGCCGCCAAGGCCGCCGCCGCCGCGGACCGCTCCGCGGCCCGAGCCGCCCTCGCCGCGGCGGCCGCCTGGGCGCTGCTCGCTCTGGTCCTGCTGTGGGCCCAGGCGGGCGCCGCCGCAGGCGCCGGGCTGTGGATCTCACTACCCCGACTGGTGGAATACCTCGCCGTCGTGCCCGCGGGCCGAGCACTGCTCGTCGTCGTGGGCGCCGCCGCGGCCTGCGGCGTCGCCGTGGTGCTCGGGCGGCGGCGTGAATCCCTCCGTCGGGAGGCACTGATCGTCGCGCTGCTCGGCACGGCGGCCCTGCCGCTCACCGGGCATGCCTCGGTGACCGGCTTGGACACCCTGGCCGTGACGTCGGCGGCGGTGCACGCCGGAGCGGCCTCGATCTGGGTCGGCGGGCTGGGGGCGGTACTGCTGTTCGTGGCGCCGCGCCGGGGCCTGGCGGCACGGGTGCTACCCGGCTACTCCACGGTGGCGGGCTGGTGTCTGGCCGCCGTTGCGCTGAGCGGTCTGCTCGGTGCGCTGATCCGCATCGAGTTGGAGTTCTCGGCGCTGTACAGCACCGGGTACGGCAGCCTCATCCTCGCCAAGACCATCGCTCTGCTTCTGCTGGCCGTGTTCGGAGCGCGGCTGCGATTCCGGATCGTTCCCGGCGTCGCCCGGCATCAGGGCAGCGGCCTGGCGGTCTGGGCATCCGTCGAACTCGGCATCATGCTGGCCGCCTACGGGCTCGCCGCCGTGCTCGCCATCGCCTGACGCCGCACCGCCCGGAGCGAGCCGCGCAGGGCGCTCCGTGTGGAGACGCCACGCGCGGACGGCGGACGAGGCTCCCGGCAGCGGTCCCGACACCGCGGATGAGGCGCCGGCGATGTGCTTGCGCGGCGGGCCCGCGACGATACCGGGCCCGCCACCACTCCAGGCCCCGGCTCTCGACGCAGGCGCCGAATGCCGCCGGTCCCCGCCGAGCCCCGCCGCTCGCGACTAGAACCGGCCGATGTGCCGCAACGCGCGGACGGCCTCCGGTCGCCGCGTCATCCGGTCCAGGACGGCCATGCACTCCCGGCCGCGTCGATGCAGTTCCCGCCGACCGATCCAGCCCGCCGCGTACCAGCGATACGCCTGCCCCAGCATGACCAGGGCCGCGAGGTACTCCGAGGCCCGCCGCGCGGCGGGCTCGGCAAGCCCGACGACCAGCGAGAGCTGCGCGTCCACCAGTTCGTCGAGCATCGCGGCGGTGCGCAGCGCACGCCGTCGAGCGGCGCTCGGTCGAATCCGACGATCCCTGGGCCACGCCACCGACAGCCACCTCGCCTACATGCGGACGCCCGAACCACGCAGGCCCGACCGGCGACGACCGCAGGCGATGCGGCGTAGTCGACGAACCCTCGCCCGCGACACAGCGGCGGCGTTCTTCCGACCGGGACAGCCTGGGCATCGCCGAACGGGGCCCCGCCGTTACGCGTCCGGACGCCCCGTCGGGTGATCAACGATAGGGCGTCCAGGGCACGCTGTCGTCACCAGACCGCAGCGAGTCCAGACGCAGCTGCAACTGGGCGCGGACGCCGGGGTTGCTGCGCAGGATCGGCAGCACGCTGGTGGTGAGCTTGAGTTCCCGCACGTCGCGCAGCACGGCGAAACCCGACCAGCGGGTGATGTCGAAGCCGTACTCGTGAGCCAGCAGCCGCTGCTGCTCCTCCGGATGCAGGAAGCGCTGGGCGCCGACCGCGAGCGGTGTCAGATCCCATTCCCTCGGCCCCACACACGCGGAGTCGAAGTCGCAGATCGCCGTGCCCGCAGGCCCCGGGATGAGGTTGCCCAGGTGCGCGTCGCCGTGCAGGACGCCCTGCGGCAGCGGGAAGCGCAGGTCACGGAGCCGTTCCGCCACGTCGGCGCAGCGACGTTCCAGGAAACCGCGATCTCGATCGGACAGCTCCTCCGCGTCGGCGAGCCTGCGGCGCACGTCGTCCAACGGTCGCCAGGTCGGCAGGGGGAAGTCCGGTGCGGGCAGTCGATGAATGTCTCGCAGCAGCCGCGCCAGCTCCTCGGCGCCGGGAGGCGATCCCACGTGGGGAATCGCCTCCCAGATCGTCGCGACCTGCCCGCCCGCGTGGACCGGCTGATCGAGACCCGGCGGCAGCCGTACGGCGGCGACACCGTTCTCGGCCAGCCAGCGCGCCATCCGCACGACCTTCTCCGCGCGATGCCGCAGGCGGGCCGAGGCGACGATGCGCACCACGTGCCGCCGATCGGCCAATTCGAACACGGCGTTGTTCGTGAAGCGGAGCAGCCTCGCCCCGGCGGGGTCCAGTCCGACTCGGGCGCACACCTCCCCGAGCGCGACGGTCAGCTTGTCGATCGTGAAACGACCGTCGAGTCGGTTCTCCGCGATCACCGTCATGCCACTCGGTGACTCCTGATCCGCTCCGCGAGCTCCCGGCTCATCGGATTGGCGGATCGCTTCTGGGCGAGGTCCTCGAGCGGCCGCATCCGGTCGAAGACCCGCTTCGAGCGCACGTGCTCGCTGGCGTCGAGGGCGAGGGCGCCCATCGAGGCGCCCTGGTCGATGTCGCCCTCGATGAGGTGGTTGAGCGCCAGCATCGTGCACTGGAACGCGACGTTCCTTGTCGGCACGCCGCCGTAGTCGTTGATGGCCCTGGTCAGCGAGTTGATCGCGATCCTGCTGTGCTTCGGGTCGGCGTCGTCCTTGGTCGCCAGCTCGGTGTGGATCGCACCGATCATGGCGTACAGGTCGGTCTCGTCGAAGAACCGCACCCAGCCGGGCGGATCGGTGCGCTCGCTGCGCTCGAACATGTCCTTGGCCATGTTCACCAGGTTCTTGGCGGGCCGCTCCATGCCCAGCTTCGCGTAGGCCCATGCCTCGTTGGCGCAGAGGACCGCGGTGGTGAGCTGCGAGCCCGTGTTCTGCGCCGCCATCTGTCCGAGCTGGAACAGCTTGAGTGCCTCGTTGGGCTCCTCGTGGTGCAGGTAGAGCCGTCCCGTGCGGTAGAGCACGTTGGCGACCAACGAGTCGTCTCCGCCACGACGCGCGAACTCCAGCGCCCGGGAGAAGTGTCCGCGCGCGGAGTCGATCAATCCGGTGTCGAAGGAGGTCCAGCCCGCCAGGTTGTGCAGGTCGCCGATGGCGACGAACAGTCGATTCTCGATCCCGTCCCGGCGTTGGGCACTCAACAGCTGCTGCGCCCACCGGAGCTGGGCGATCACGGCGTCTCGGCAGAAACCGCCGCCGTGCCGAGAGTCCAACGAGCGCAGCGCACTGGTCGCCGCCTCGATCTGACGTACGTCGGTCACTCCGATCCGCCCCGGGATCGGGGTCTGATCAGAGGCAGGTGCCCAGCCCTCGTCTTCCCCGAAGACGGCCGCGCCGACGGTCACGGCGGCAGCGTGCGCCAGGAATTTGCGGCGCTTCACCGATTCGTCCTCCTCCGACTGTGGGTCACCGGACGTGCCGACGACCTTGATCGCCGTGCCCTCGTCATAGGCCAGGCCCATGAATCCCCTCGGCACCCCCAGGCCGTCGGCGATCCTGACCAGCACGTCATACGCCATGACCTGCCTGCCCTTGAGGATCTCCGAGACCTCGGACTGCGACTGGCCCGTCGCGGCGGCGATCTGACGCTGAGAGATCCCGTTCTTGCGAAGCAGCTTGTAGACGGTGCTGATCTCGCGCTTCAGCAGCGCCTCACGCATCTCCTGGCTCTCCCAGAACTCCGATGTAACAAGAGAGCTACGCGAACCGATGGTGTTCATTTGAACCCCCTCCCGCTCCAACGGGCGTCTCCCGCAGAGTAAGGCCACGTTGTGCGTCGGTGAAGTCCCGATCGGTGGAGCTGATCGGCCCCGCCGAACATCGCCGACCGCTTGTCGTCGAAGTGCAGCCGATCAACGCAATCGGTCTCCCCATGACAACGCCTGTGAATCAAGGTTGTACCCGGAACGACGGAACGCGGTGCGATCGACAGTGAGGAACCGAGAGTCGTGAGCTTGACGAGTCAGATCGACCCCCTCGCGGGGGGTGACACGGAGCAGGCGCGACGTCGCCACGTCCTCCGTGCGGACTCGGCTTCGAGCGGGGCCGAGGGACTGCACGACGACCGACCGGTGGGAGAGGACGACGGCGAGCCGGATCGCAACGACGTCGGCTCCGCGGAACCGCACGGCGGCAGGCCGCACTGGCTGGTGGACTGCCGAGACGTGGCCAACCGCGCCTGCGTCATCACCGTGCTCGTCGATCACGGCAGGGTGGTCCTGCTCGGGCCGCCCGGTGAGACGGCCGTGCTGACCGCAGCCGAGGTCGGTCGACTTCGGACGGTGCTGCACGAGGCCGCCGAACTGGCGAAAGGGTGACGTTGCGGTGGACGAGATTCTGGGCCGTGTCCTGCGGACGGCGGTGTGGGAGCGGCTCGACATGCTGACCCGGCTCGCCGAGCGGGCCGACACCTCGTCGTTGTTGTCGGTGGCTCGTTCGGAGCTGCCCCGTCTGACCGAGTGCTGGCGCGAGCTGCTCAGCGCGCACCAGCCGGACAACCGAGGAAACTGCCGCGAATGCTCCACCCGCTGGCGGCAGCAGCAGGCGCCGTGCGAGGTGTGGCGCGCGGCCTACGAACACCTGGTGATGGGCGGACTGGCCCCGGAGGACACGTCCGCTTCCGCGCCGGGCGGCACGGCAGGCAGGCCCGACGTCGGAACAACGGACCGGTCTCCGATCTCCGTCGGAGCCGCCTGAACATCGAAGACGGGCGGTCTCGACCTCGTGCCAACCCCCGACTGGAGCGAGTTCGAACAACCGCCTCGGTGCCGGTGGTCCGCCACCGCACGGCCCCCGACGGTGCACGGCGGGCCACCGGTCACCGAAAAACACCGTCCGGACGCCGGGCGCACAACTGCACAGTGATCTCTCTCGGCAGCACCGCGGCACGGCTGCGTCCGTCGACTCCACGACGACGAACGCACGACTCGAGCGCGAAGCCGAGACCACGACTTCCGCGGGCCGACACTCACGTCCCTCCCCCGACAGTGTTGGTCCGCGGATTCCAACCGGCCTCGGTGTCCGTTGCCGTCACCATGAGCGGACATCGAGGCCAGCCCAACCAGAGCCCTCCCGAGATGGGGCCGAGTCCGTCGACGCCCACACGACGTGACCGCCCCGCGAGAGGCGGGTGGCCGCCCACGCCACCCGCCTCTCGTCCTACCTTCATCGCCATCGCCGAGAGTGCGTGCTCGAGGGGACGGCGTGTCCGTGTCTCGGCCGTCGGTGATTCGACGGACCATACGGCGAGTGTTCCGCTGCCTCCGCCGATCCTGTGTCAGCGTGCCCGGCAGACGATTCCGTTGTGCGACTTGATCTCCCCGTGTCGCAGCACCTCGAACCCGTTCTCGTGCGCGTACAGGCCGAGCTGTGCGACGTTCTGCAGCTCGCGGTACGAGAAGTTCATGAGATCGCCGAACAGTCGGTAGAACGCCTTGGTGCGCAGGGCGACCCTCGGCGTGGTGAGGATCGCGTAGCCGCCGGGGCGGAGGAAGCGTCGATGCCAGTCGAAGGCCATCGGCTTGTACTGGTCGGGGAAGTGCTCGACGAGACCGATCGACACGACGATGTCGAACTCGCGGCCGAAGTCGAGATCACGGATGTCGGAGACCAGGTACGAGACGTCCATCTCGTCGCGGTGCCAGACCCGGGGCGCGCCGGTGGCCGGATCGGCGCCCAGGAAGGGATAGTCGGTCGGGAAGGCGCCGAACCGTCCTGTCACGCAGTACTCGTCGTAATCGACCAGAACCACCTCGCCGCCCGGATACATCGCCGAGAGCAGCATGGCCTCGTAGCCCTCCGCGGCACCGAGGAACAGGATTCTCGGCCGCTTCACGTCCAGTCCGTGAAACAGGGATCGTTTGGCCCTCGGGTCCCACACCGTGTCTCCGACTCGGTGCGCCTGGTTCCAGACCGTCCATCTGGCCACTTCGGACAGAGCAGCGTAGGCCGCCTTGACCTGCAACGCGGACAGCCTCAGTCCCGCCTCTCGCAGTGCGGCGACCCTGGCACGCACCGGATCGGTGTCGAACAGGGATTGGAAGGAGCGGTTGAACATCCGCCAGGCCAACGGGACCGGGAGCGACTCGTCATGCTCGGCCTCCCAGGCGCGTCGGTCACGGGACCAGTTCTCGACGCGGAACGGCCTGCCGACCTCCCGCCAGCTCAGCCGAGAGAAGTCGATCGGCCTCGCGTCGGCGAACACGTCACGCCCGGTGGGTCGTAGATCGACTCGATGCGTTCCTCGGACCTGAGTGCGGCCGAGATCCGCGTCGGACCATCGAGATGAGGACGACAGCGATGTCATGACGCCTCCTGTCTCGTTCGCTCGATCTGGTAGCGCACCGTCGCTCCCGGCGAACGAGATCGTTAGAGAAGGGAGGAGCCGCCTGTTGAGCCGCCCTCCCGGACGCGAAACTACTTCGCATACTAGGTGAGACGCAGCTCACGTGAAAAGGCCCGGATCTCCACCGACCACACCGTGAGGAGAGTTGCTGTGACCATCGCCCCGACCTCGCTCCGTAGGCGTCCCGTACAACAGCGCAGCACACAACGAGTCGAGAGAATGCTCAGCGCCTGCGCCGAACTCGTGAGCGAACTCGGCTACGACGGAGTGACGACCACCCTCATCGCCGAGCGCGCGGGCGTCGCCGTCGGCTCGCTGTACCAGTTCTTCCCGGACAAGAAGGCCGTCGTCGCGGAACTGACCAGGCGCAACCTCGACGACTTCCTCGCCAGGGTGCGCGAACAGCTGGCCGCCAGCGCGCCGGGAGACTGGTGGGGGGCGGTGGACACGGTCTTCGACGTGTACGTGGCGATGCACCGCACCGTCCCAGGATTCTCCCGACTGCACTTCGGCGACGCCGTGGACCTCCAGCTTCTCGACGAGCGCAAGGAGAACAACGCGCTGATCACCGACGGACTCACGCGGCTGCTCGCGCCTCGATTCGAGATCGCCGCGGAAAGCCTGCGGCTGCCGCTGGCCGTCGCGATCGAGGCCGCCGACGCGGTGCTCAACCTCGCGTTCCGGCGCGATCCCATCGGCGACGGACACGTTGTGGACGAGGCGAAGGCCATGATCCGGGGATATCTGTCGGCCCGACTCGATCCGGCGACGGAATGAACGGCCCCGCGACGAGCGGCGTCCGAGTCGCGCCGAAGCCGAAACCCAAGCCGAGCCGATGAGACACCACGATCCCGAGCACGCCCCGACGCGAGGATTCGACCGCGGCCGCCCGACGCGAGCCGACCCGACCACAGCGGTCCGAGCGGCCGGCGGGCTCGATCGTGCGACGAGAGGTCTCCATGCCGGGCCGCGGCGACGTCTGATCGACAGACCGCGCTGACTTCGATCGAGGCACCGACTCGGACGGCCGAGTGGCGGCCGTCCGTCAGGTGAGCCCCGGCGACGACGCAACCGCGCGGACTCGCGTCGAGGACGACGGTGCGGCTCATCCGGCCAGGTGCACGCCTCGCCTGGCGCGATGCCTTCCCTCACCTTCGCGGTGCGGTGTCACCAGGACCATCCCGTCGGTACACCGTCCACAGTCCTCACACGAGCACTCGAAGCGCAGCAGCACCGCGGCCCGGGTGTTCTCGACGGACTCCTGATGCCACCGGTGCACGCCGGCAAGGCAGGAGGAGCACCGGCTGTCCCGACGCGGCATCCGCAGCAGCGCGGGTTTCTTCTCCGAGTGCCGCGCCTCTCGCGCCGCCGGACGACAACTGGACCCACTCGGCCATGAGGCGTCCCTGGGTGGCCAGGTCCACTCGGCGAGTGCAGACGATTCCACGAGCACCACTCCTCAGCACGCGACGCGCAGCTACCGCCGGACGTGATCACGCCGGGCGGACTTCGACCCGGGCAGGGCCGCACGACCCGGCCGTCCGTGCGCGCCGACGCACCACGGCCCGGCCGGTCACGGAGTGAATATCGGCATCTCGGGGCGGCAGGCGGAGGACCCGACCCGTCAACCGACCGGGTGATAAACGATCTTCATGGCCGCGGCGACAGGCCGATTTCCCTGTGCTGGCAAGGGTTTCTCGTCGGACCGGGCTCCGGGGCCGCCCTTGATCGACGGCCGCGACGCCCGGCGTCGATCACCTCCTGCGCAGTCGAATAGTGCTGGCGAACTCGGGGTCGAGTCGCGCACCGAGCTGGCCGGGCACCACCCGAGCGGCCGTGATCGGCACCATCATCCAGGGCTGTCTGGTGCCGAGCAGCGGCGAGTACACCGGAACGAAGGCCTGGTCGTACAGCGAGACGGCGAAATCCGTCGAGACGTTGCCCTTTCGGTCGACGGCGCCCGTCCCGTGCCAGGGCAGCAGCCCGGAGCCGCCCAGCCCCGAGAACCCGCAGCGGCCCGGTCTCGGCACGTTCGTCAACCGGACCCGTGCCGGGAAGACGTCCTCGTAGTCGGAATCGTGGTCGGCGCGCCGGACCACCACGTAACGCACGGCCGACCGCCAGGCCCGTCGCAACACCTGTCTGCGCGCGTCGAGCACGGCCTCCCCCGCGGCGGAATCGCGCACGTCGAACACGTCGGCGAACACCCGAGCCGACCAGCTCATCGAATCGGCGGCGGGCGGGACGTCGGGCGCGGTCGAGTAGAGAGCGGAATGGAAGAAGTCCGGCAACGCGGTCAGGAGGTCGTGGGCGAGCCCGGCGTCGAGCACCCCGCCCTTGGGCCGGAGGGACCGGCGCACGACCTCGTCCAGCGTGCCGAGCGGGTCCGCCGCCACGTCCAGGCCGTCGAGCAGGGTGAGCAGTCCCTGGTGATACCGACGGATGCGGCCGCTCCGTTCGGCTTTGCGCCGCGGCGTCAGCCGGTCGCCCGCCAACTCGTCGATGTCGGTCAGCTCGATGACGTCGTCGGCGCCGACCAGAGCCAGATAGCCGTGCAGCGTCCGCTGATAGGCCGCCGTCGCCGAGTCCGGCCGGGAGTGGAAGTGCTGGCCGTCGGTCAGCACCGTCAGCCGAACCCCCGGCGGATAGATCTGTGCGACGGCCTTCGTCAGTTCGCGCAGCCGAACCAGGACGCCCAGTTCAGCGAGATCCGGCAGCAGACCAGCGGCCTTCAGGCCGTTCTGACCGTGCTTGATCGGGAATCCGGTGATGACCATGCGGATGGGCGCGTCGCGTGCCAGAAACGGACGCATGTCCCGCATCGCCTGCTCCGGCGGGTAGTTCGACCGCGCACCCTTGATGAACTGCTTCCGGGTGAGAAGGTGATGGATCAACAACACGGTCCGCTCCTGTTCGGAGCCCACCGCGCCGAGTCGATCCGCGAGATGTCGTCGTGCGTTCACGGCCACCCGGGCCGCGGCACTGTCGGCACCGCGGACCAGTGTGTCGACGATGGAGCGGCTCTCCGCCATGGACAGCCGCACCGCTTGGCGACGCGCGGGCCGATTGGTCCGCAGTTCACCGATGCGCAGCCCGGCCAGCGAGCATGCGTAGGAGAGGCGCGGCTGGTCGACCCCCTCGGCGGCGGGCCGAGGTGTGGTCTCGAAGCTCTGGATCGTCGGACTGTTCGTGGCGGCGGCCGCGGTGTCCGCCGAGGGCGGGCCGAGGACGAGCCGCACCGCCCGAGGGAACTCGCGGACGAGCAGTGGCCAGTTCGCCGAGGAGTCGGCGATGACCGCCACCGTCTCCAGGCGCTCCCGCTCCTTGATCCGCGCCACGGTGCGCCGAACGTCCTCACCCCGCACGAGGAACACCTCCCCGCCCGCGTCGGTCACGTCCCAGCGGAATCGACGCAGTCCAGGCAGGCTTCCCTCTGGGTCGGCGGAGTCCAGCTGGATGAACACCGAGGGCCGGCGCCGAGTCTGCCCCGCCCGCCGGGCCTGGGTACGGCCGCGCACCTCGGCGAGCACGTCCTTGAGCTGTTCGTCCTGTGCGGTCGAGACGCTGTGGACGAATCGCCGCAGCGGGTGATCGGTGTCGAGCCGCGCCGCGGTCTCGGGACGCAGGAACCGCAGCTCCTCCGTCAGCACGTCGGTCACGGCCCGCCGGACGTCGTGGGCGGAGTATCGGTCGAACCAGGCGGTGCACCGCCGGAAGGCGACGGCCAGTACACCGAGCAGGTCGTACAGCACCCGCATCCCGTCGCCCGCCTCACAGCCGTCCGCGTCCCGCGTGCAGGCCGCCTCGGTCGGCACCGTCGGATCACGAAGCACCACCCGACCGGTGAGGTGCAGCTCGGGCGACAGCTCTACGGCGACGTTCGCCTCGTCGAGCCCCGACAGCCCGAACCCGTACCGGTCGAGCAGGACCCGGAAGAGCACGACGACCGGACGCACGACGAATTCGACGAAGTGATCCAGCTCGCTCTCGGCGCGCTCGAAGCGGTTCTCCACCGCCCGCTGCAGCAGTGTCGGGGAATGCCGGTCCTGACCACTGATCAAGGCGCTGATGCTGACCGGCAGCGTGCCGCCGGGGAACTCCGGGTGTGCCGGGTGGACCTGGGCGGATCGCAACACCGCGGTCGCTCCGGACTCGGTGTCGACGAGGGCGAGCAGCGCGGGTCTGGCCGCCGCGTAGAGCCGGAGCAGTGGGTCGGTGCCCAGCAGCTCCGTCAGCGACCAGCTTCGATCCAGCCTGCCCTGCACCTGCCTGCGGACGACGTGCCGGGCGGGCCAGATCTGCTGCGATCCACCGAGCATCGGCGCGCCGGGCTCGGTCTCCAGCTCGACCCGCCACGAACCTCGACCGCCCAGCAGATCGGGTTCGGCCAGCAGGAGCGCACCTGCCGAGGACGTCAGCTCCGCGATGAGGGTGCGCCGGCCTGCCGCCGCACCGATCGGGCCGACGTCGGGCATCCCGAACAGCGGAAAGGCGATCGCTCCATCCGAATCGGTCAGAAAGCGCAGTCGGCTGCGTGCCTCGGCCGCCGACGACTCGGGCAGCGGCGTCGCGGGAAAGAGTGTGTCGACACGGTCGGCGGGCAACACCACGCAGTGCAGCGCGAACGGGCCGCGGGGAAGCTCGGGCGGCAGGTCGGACCCGCCCGCGATGACCTGTCGTTCGCCGAGCACGTCGAACCGGCGTCGGTCGCCGACGGTCCGGTCCCGGAAGATCCCGCCCGCTTCGGCCTGCCCGACGGTGTCCTGCTGCCAGTCCACGTCGGTCCGGGAACGGGTCTGGCGAAGCCGCACCAATACCCGGTACACCGCCAGCCGGTCGACGGGTGCCGGTATTCGTATTCCCGTACCGGTGCCCGGGCCGGTGAGCAGGATGCCGTTCTGTTTCTCGACGACGGTGAGCGGATAGCCGCCCGCACGCAGAAGTGTGTCGAGCTGCTCCGCGGTGAGTACCTCCTCTGCGGCCATTCGGGCTAACGGGGCCGGTCTCAGCGCGTCCGGTCGAGGAATGCTCGGGCCTGTTCTCGCAGGCACAGCCTCAGCGGCCGAATGCTCCCAGGACAACAAGAGCCCGTCCTGACCCATCACGCGCGCATGCCTCCCCCACCGAATCCGCGACAGCGGTTGTCACGCGAGGAAGCATTGTCGCAACGGATCGCAGCGGAGTCGAACCTGCTGGGTAAGCACGTGACCACCCAAGGGAATGAAACTTGTCGCCCGGTATGGCCGTTATGACTGCGAAACGTGTCCCATCGTGCACCCTTATGGGTAAGCACACCAGAAACACACAAGAAACTCACGAGTCAGGGCCCAGTGGTGACCTCCGTCAATGGCGGAGGTCACCACCTCGGTCGCGCGCACGGTCACGCGGCCCGACGCCTCGATCCGGCCGCGCCGAGGGCTTCCCTCCACGTCACAGTGTCGCCAACGCCTCCGGGATCGGCGTCGATCCGCCTACGAGCTCAGCCGTGATCCCGCCCAGCTCCGGGAGATCCAGCAGCCCGAGAAGGACCGAGGCGACGTCGTCCCTGCTGATGGAGCCGGGCGCCACGGAAGGGGCCAGCCGGACGAGTCCCGTCCCCTGTTCGTCGGTCAGCGAACCCGGCCGCAGCACCGCCCAGTCCAGGTCCTTCGTCCGCAGCTCGTCTTCGGCGGCCTTCTTCGCCCGCAGATACGCGGCGAACACCTCGTCGAGGTCGGGATCGTCCGCCCGGTCCACTCCCATCGAGCTGACCAGCAGATATCGCCGCACGCCCGCCGCCACACTCGCATCGGCGAGCAGCACCGCGGCGGCCCGATCCACCGTGTCCTTCCTCGCGGCCCCGCTCCCGGGGCCTGCCCCTGCGGCGAACACCACCGTGTCCGCGCGATCGAGCGTGTCGGCGACGAAGGACACCGAGGCCTGTTCGAGATCGCAGAGGACCGCCTGCGCGCCGGTGTCGGCCACCTCGTCCAGATGGTCCTGGTTGCGGACCAGTCCGATGACGCTGTCGCCGCGCGCACTCAGCAGTCGTTCAAGTCGAAGTGCGATCTTTCCGTGTCCGCCCGCGATCACCACATGCACGACGATCACAGTAGTGCGGGTTCGTCTCGCGCGCCGTCTCACAGCCCGTCGTCGTCCGCCTGCCCCGCGATGCCATGCCGGGTCGCGCTCCGGGGACGTCGGGTTCTCGCGTATCGGCGGGAGCCCTTATTCGGCGAGCATCCGCTCGTAGACCACCTCGTTGAGCCACAGCCCGGTCACCGTCACCGTCGGATCCACCAGCTCGGGCCAGGCCGACTGGGCGACGTCGAGGCGGTCGTCGGCGACCGTGGCCGTCAGCACGGTGACGTCGTGTCGCTGCGCACGTGGCAGACAGTTGTCCTGGAAGTCCGCGAGCCCCAGCACGCCGTCGGGCAGCACCACGGCCGCGCCGCAGAAGCGGGCGAACGGCGCGACGGAGGCGAGCCCCGTACGCCAGTGCCTGCCGAGCGACAGCATTCCCGCGATGCGGACGGCGGGCGGCGGCACCTGCGCGGTCAACTCCGGCCAGACCCAGGTCTCCACCGAGGCTCGGTCGACGACCGGCGCATAACCGAGACACAACCGCTCCGCATGCGCCTCGTGAATCAGCTCGGCGACGGGAATGACGCGCCTGCCGAAGAGGGTGAGAGCCGGCAGCACGACGCCCTGCCATCCGAGCAGATCGGCTGCGGCCGTCGCGAGGTGCTCCGCAGGGGTGGGAAGCGCGACGTCCGGCTCCAGCCGGGCGGGCAACACGTCGGCATTGTTTCCGGTCGCGTGCCCTGGTGAGCGGTTCACGGACAGGCCTCCTTATCCGATACTTCACGACAATGGGTGAGTCGCGCATTTCTGCTCTACTCAGAGCAGGGGTACCAGTTGAGGAGAAAGCGACGACCGGCTACCGGCCGCCGATGCGACCGACGGCGGTGAGCGATCGATGACCGGTCGATAACCGGTAGACGGGCTTCGGCCCCGCATGCCGCCGTTCGTGTGAGTCGGACTCCGCGAGTCGGCGTAACGCATCGAAGCGGGCATCGAGACGGTGGTCGTCCCGATGCCCGCGAAACCATCGGAAAGGAGGAGAGCGAACCTCAGAGTCGTTCGGGAGCCTCGATGCCGAGCAACGACAACCCCAGCGTCAACACCTGTGAGGTGAGGGCCGCCAACACCAGTCGTGATCCGCGGACGTCCTCGGGGGTGTCCGCCGCCAGGATCGGGCACCGCTCGTAGAAGGCCGAGAACGCGGTGGCGAGCTCGTAGAGGTGCCCGCAGATCCGGTGCGGTGCCAGGCCGTCCACCGCGGCCGCCACCGCGGCGGGGAAGCGCAGCAGCGCCAGCGCCAACGCCCGTTCCGCGGGGTCTGCCGGGTTCACCGGTGTGCCGGGCTCCGGCCGGGACTCCGCCTTCCGCAGGATCGACAGGATCCGCGTGTTGGCGTACTGGAGGTAGACGGCGGTGTTGCCGTCCATGGCGAGCATCTTGTCCCAGGAGAAGACGTAGTCCTTCTCCCGATCGCTGGAGAGGTCGGCGTACTTCACCGCGCCGATGCCCACCGCGTGCGCCACCGACGCCCTCGCCTCGGCGTCGAGCTCGGTGCGCTCCGCCACCACCGCGCTCGCGCGGTCGACGGCCTCGTTCAGCAGTTCGACGAGCTTCACCGAGCCGCCCGCCCTGGTGCGGATCGTCTTGCCGTCGGCGCCGAGGATCGAGCCGAATCCGACGTGCTCGGCACGGTGCTTCTCGGTCAGCCAACCCGCCTGCTCGCAGACGGCGAAGACCATCGCGAAGTGCTGGGCCTGCGGATTGCCGACGACGTAGAGCAGGTCGGTCGCCGCACGATCGTCCGCCCAGTACCGCGCGGTCGCGAGGTCGGTGGCCGGGTAGCCGTAGCCGCCGTCGGACTTGCGGACGATCAGCGGCAGCCGTTCGCCCTCACGGTTGGTGAAGCCGGGTGGGAAGACGCAGACGGCGCCGTCGCTGAGCTCGGTGAGGCCCTTGGCCGTCAGCTCGGTGACCGTGTCGTCGAGCATCGGGTTGTAGAAGCTCTCGCCGTAGAGGTCCTCCCGTCGCAGCGAGATCCCCAGGAGCCGGTAGACCTCCTCGAAATGACGGGTCGACTCGTCGACGAACCGCTGCCAGAGCGCGAGCGTCGCCTCGTCACCGCCCTGGAGGAGCACGACACGCCGCCGGGCCCGGTCGGCGAAGTCGGCGTCGGCGTCGAACTTCAGCCGGGCCTGCTGGTAGAAGCCGTTCAGGTCGGCGATGGCGTGGGTCTGCGAGCCGTCGGCGGTCCAGCCTTCGTCGAGCAGATGCTCGATGAGCATGCCGAAGGGTGTTCCCCAGTCGCCGACGTGGTTGTGCGGCACGACCTCGTGGCCGACGAAGCGGATCAGCCGAAGCAGCGCGTCTCCGATGATCGAGGAGCGCAGGTGGCCGACGTGCATCTCCTTGGCCAGGTTGGGGCTGGAGTAGTCGATCGCGAACCGGCGGGGGGCGTCGACCTCGGGCACTCCCGCTCTCGGATCGGCGAGCAGGGCCGACAGCCTGGCGCCGAGCCAGTCGTCACGAAGCACGATGTTGACGAAGCCGGGGCCCGCGATCTCCGTGCTCGCGACCAGGTCGTCCGCGGCGAGGTGTTCGACGGCCGCCGCCGCCACCTCGCGCGGCTGACGACCGAGCCGCTTGGCGAGGCTCATCGCCACGTTGCACTGGTAGTCGACGCCCGCTCTGCCGGAGGGTCGGATCAGGGCTTCTTCCGGAGTGATCGACACGTCCAGTGCCGTTCGCAGCGCGGCTGCGATCCGAGCACCGAGTTCCAGCCCGACGTCACCCTGTAGCACCCCGGCGTCCTCCTGCTTCTCTCCGTCAACCTGCACTGCCCGTCCTGGACGAGTATCTCAAGTTCGTCCGCGTCTCCGTCGTCCGGACGCCGCTCGCCCGCCGATCTCGATCTCCCTGTCAGGGTCGCCACCGGTGGAGATCCGGGCTCAGCCCGGATACCGGCGTGACGCCGCGTTCCTAACTTCGATGGATGATCTTCAGTCGATCTGATGCCCGCCTCCGAGCCCGCCCTGGATCTCGCACCCTCGTCGCCGCGCTGGCCCTCACGTTCGCCGCCGGCGTCGTGTCACCACCCGTGGCAGGCGCGGCGGCCGGGGCGGGCTCCGGCGCCTCGGCCGTCCTGCCCGCTCCGACCGGCCCGCACCCGGTCGGAGTCGACACGCTGCACCTCGTCGACGAGAGCCGCGCCGACCGGTGGCGACCGGAGGAGGATCGCGAGGTGATGGTGTCGCTCTGGTACCCGGCTCTCGCGCCGAGCGACATGCGTGCCCCCTACACCACCGAGGCGGTGTCGGCCGCGATCATCGCTGGTCACGGCCTCGCACTGCCCGGCGACACCCTGACGAAGGTGACCACCCACTCCTTCGCGGGCGCGCCGGGGCGGCCCGCTCCCGGCGGCCGTCCCCTCGTCGTCCTGTCCCCGGGTGCCGGTCTGAGCAGGGAGTCGCTGACCACACTCGCCGAGGACCTCGCCTCACGGGGCTACGTGGTGGCGGGCATCGATCACAAGTACGAGGCGACCGCCGAGTTCCCCGACGGCAGGGTGACGGAGTGCCTGCTGTGTGATGAGGCGTCGAGTCGCGAGCTGGGTGCGGAGCTGTCGCGGGGCCGCGCGGCCGACACGTCGTTCGTCATCGACGAGCTGACAAGAGATCGACCGGCGTGGTCGAGGGCGGCCCTCATCGACCAGACGCGCATCGCCGTCGCAGGTCACTCCCTCGGCGGATCCGCGGCGCTGACCGCGATGGCGACCGACGACCGGATCGACGCGGGCGTGAATCTCGACGGCACATTCCAGACCTCGGCGGCCGAGGCGGGCCTGGACCGCCCCTTCCTGATGATGGGTGCGCAGGCGCACGCCGTCCCGCCGGGTGAGGAGGGCCACGACGAGACCTGGCCGCGGGAGTGGGACCACCTCCAGGACTGGCGTCGGTGGCTCCAGGTCTGCAACGCGGGGCACATGGCCTTCACGGATCTCCCGGTCCTCGCCGACGCCTTCGAGGTTCCCGGCCTCGCCCCCACTCCGGACTGCGAGAACCCCCGCGTCGGCGAGCTGACCGGCGACCGCTCCGCGGCCGTCACCAGGACCTACACGGGCGCCTTCCTCGATCAGCACCTACGCGACGTGGACTCTCCCCTGCTGCGTTCCCCCAGCAGGCACTACCCCGAGGTCGAGTTCCACGGCTGACGGCCCAGCCCATCACCCCGCCCCAGCGCCCGGGGGCGGGGCCGGGCCGAACTCCCCAGCCGACAAGCACCAACGAACCCACCCACCACGCACGCCGAAGGGCGAGCCCACCCCAAGCCCACACACCCACGAAACGGAACCACCAAGGCCGAAGGCCGAACACGAAGCCCGAAGGGCGAAGGGCGAAGGGCGAGCCCACCCCAAGCCCACACACCCACAAGACGGGACCACCGAGGCCGAAGGCCGAACACGAAGCCCGAAGGGCGAGCCCACCCCAAGCCCACACACCCACGAAACGGGACCACCGAGGCCGAAGGCCGAACACGAAGCCCGAAGGGCGAGCCCACCCCAAGCCCACACACCCACGAAACGGGACCACCGAGGCCGAAGGCCGAACACGAAGCCCGAAGGGCGAGCCCACCCACCAGCTGGTAGACACAAGAAGCAACCACGGGCCCGGCTAGAGGAGCACGCACCGTGGGGGGCCTCGGGGGGCTCGGCCCCCCGGAGATACAAGGAAAACGGAAAGCTGCCCCCAAGGGGCAGCGAACATGGTGGGCGAGGAGGGAGTTGAACCCTCACGTCCTTGCGGACACACGGACCTGAACCGTGCGCGTCTGCCATTCCGCCACTCGCCCGAGTGACTCGCACCCCTGCTTGCTGGGTGCGGCGAAAGCGTAGCACACGTTCTGCGGGGCACTTTCCACTAGAGGCTGTGGGTCGCTCCACGCACGGATACGATCGGGTCAAGTAGTCGTATCGGGTGGAGGTATGCCGTGGGCCTCGTGCAGCGCTTCGAGCGCCGTCTCGAAGGCATGGTGGGGAACACCTTCGCGCGGGTGTTCGGTGGGAACGTGGTGCCGCAGGAGCTGGCGCAGAACCTTCAGCGGGAGGCCGACGGCCACGTTCAGGAGCTCGCGGGCGGTCGTCTGCTCGCACCGAATCACTACGTGGTCACGCTGGGGCCCAGTGACCACGAGCGACTCACCGGTGACGAGCACCGGGTCAAGCAGCTACTCGCCGACTGCGTCCAGGAGCACCTCGCCGAACAAGGGTGGGATACCTATGGTGACGTCGTAGTCTCCCTGGAGCGCTCTGAAACGCTGCACACGGGACAGTTCCGAACCAGTTCGTCTGTCGACCCGGATGCGGGCAGCCAGGCGGCACCATCTCGCAACGCAGGAGACCCACCCATGAGCCAGCCCCCCGGCCAGCAGTACCCCGAGAGCGACCCGTACGGCCAGCAGCAGTACGGCTACGACCAGCAGGGTTACGGCCAACAACAACAGCAGTACGGCTATGACCAGGGCTACGGCCAGCAGCAGCAGGGCTACGACCCGAACTACGGCCAGCAGCAGGGCTACGGCGGCCAGCCGGGCTACGACCAGGGCTACGGCCAGCAGCAGCAGGGCTACGACCCGAACTACGGCCAGCAGCAGGGCTACGGCGGCCAGCCGGGCTACGACCAGGGCTATGGCCAGCAGCAGGGGTACGACCAGGGCTACGGCCAGCAGCCGGGCTACGACCAGGGTGGTCAGCCGGGCTACGACCAGCAGGGTTACGGCCAGCAGGGCTACGGGCAGCAGCAGCAGCAGGGCTACGGGCAGCAGCAGGGCTACGGGCAGCAGGGCGGCTATGCTCCGCCCGCCGTGCAGACCGGCCCTCGTCAGGTCACCGCGACGCTGCAGCTCGACGACGGTTCCAACCGCACCTATACGCTCGTGCAGGGAAGCAACGTCGTCGGTCGGGGACAGGACGCGCAGTTCCGGCTGCCCGACACGGGAGTCTCCCGACGACACCTGGAGATCACCTGGGACGGGCAGAGTGCGACCCTTGCTGATCTCGGTTCGACGAACGGCACCACGGTCAACGGCAATTCAGTTCAGACTTGGCAGCTCGCGGAGGGCGATGTCGTCCGCATCGGTCACTCCTCCCTGGTGTTCCGCAGCCAGGGCTGAGGCGCCGCAGGCACGACCGGCCACGAGACCTCGGTGGCGGCATGGAGTTCCGACCACGATGCTTCGGTGGACGGCATGGAGTCGCTGTCCACGACGCTTCGATGAGCGGCATGGAGTCGGTGTCCACGACGCTTCGGTGGACGGCATGGAGTAGGAGCATCCAGAACGGTGGAAGGCGCATATCCCCTCCGTAGCGGGGGTGGTCGGTCATGCCAGAGTTGGTGATCCAGCTCACGAGGGCGGGTTTCCTCGCCCTGCTGTGGTTGTTCGTGTTGGCCGCGCTCCGGGTCGTCCGATCCGATCTGTACGCGGCCTCCGGTCTGCGTGTGCAGGTGCCCGGCGGGCGACGTGAACCGCAGAAGGCGGCTCGTGGCCGATCCGCTCGGCAGCTCGTCGTGACCCACGGAGCCCTCGCGGGCACCCGGATCTCATTGGACGGCAGGCCCATCACTCTCGGCCGGGCGGACGACTCGACGCTGGTGTTGGACGACGACTACGCCTCGACCCGACACGCGCGTCTGGTACTCCGGGGAACGGACTGGTACGTGGAGGATCTAGGCTCCACCAACGGCACCTACCTCGACCGGGCGAAGGTCACGGGTCCCACCCGAGTCTCGCTCAGAGCCCCGATCCGTATCGGCAAGACGGTGATCGAGCTGCACTCATGACCCTTGTCCTCCGCTATGCGGCCCGAAGTGATCGAGGCCTGGTTCGCTCCAACAACCAGGACTCCGTATACGCAGGCCCTCGACTTCTCGCGCTGGCCGACGGCATGGGCGGGCATGCCGCGGGCGAGGTGGCCAGCAAGGTCGTCATCGCCGCGCTCGCCCCGCTTGATGACGACGAGCCGGGCGACGATCTGCTCGGCAGGCTCCGTGAGGCCGTGAGCAACGGCAACGGCATGCTCAACGAGTTGGTCGCGGGTGATCCCGACCTCGACGGCATGGGCACCACACTGACCGCCGTGCTGTTCGCGGGCAGCAGACTGGGCCTGGTCCACGTCGGCGACTCTCGCGCCTACCTGCTGCGTGACGGCAGATTCGCTCAGATCACTCACGACGACACGTTCGTCCAGTCCCTCATCGACGAGGGTCGGATCAGCGAGGAGGACGCGGCGAATCATCCGCAGCGCTCCCTGCTGCTGCGGGCGTTGACCGGCAACGACGTCGAGCTGACGCTGACCGTCCGCGAGGCGCGTGCGGGCGACCGCTACCTGCTGTGCTCGGACGGACTCTCCGGCCCGGTGAGCGAGGAGACGCTCGACGAGGCCATGCGCATCCAGGACCCGCAGGCCTGCGCGGATCGACTGATCGAGCTGGCGCTCAAGGGCGGCGGGCCGGACAACGTCACGTGCATCGTCGCCGACGTGGTCGACGTCGAGTTCGGTGAGAACGATCCCATCGTGGGCGGTGCCGCGGGCGACGGCTCCGAGCAGCAGCCGCCGCCGGACTCGGCGGCGGCTCGTGCCTCGGCGACGACGCTGCCGAGGCCGTCGCGGCCCGAGACGGAGCCGGAGCAGCCGACCCGGCCGAAGCGGCGGCGACTGCGCACGTTCCTGATCCTGCTCGCCGTGTTGATCGTGCTCGGCGTCGGCGGGTACTTCGGCTACTCGGTCGTGATGGGCCAGTACTTCGTCAGCACCAACGACGACGACGAGGTCGCGGTCTTCCAGGGCGTGCGAGGCACCGTGATGGGGATTCCCCTGCACCGTCAGGTGGAGGACTCGTGCGGCGACGCGGGCGAGGACTGCGAGCGGATTCAGATCACCGATCTGCGTCCCGCCTATCAGGGCACGGTGCGCAACGGCATCGTGAACCAGGGCAGTCTGGCCGATGCCAGGGAGACGATCGAGCAGCTGCGCACCGAGCAGCTCCTGCCGCCGTGTACGGAGGAGAACCCCTCGCAGCACGACGTCGAGCCCGCGGGCCGGTCGAGCGAGTCGGATGATCCCTCTGACGGCCTTCCCACTGAGACGGAGACGACCCGACCGAGTTCGTTCCTCGGTCAGCAGGACGAGAACCGGGACGAGGGCGAGCGGGAGAACTCGACGCGGGAGGACTCGACGCGGGAGGACGCCAAGCAGGACGCCGCGGTAGGCACGGCACGACCGGTGCAGGAGCCCGGAGTCGACTGTCGGACGGTGGGCTGATGGCCAACCCGGTCGACGCCGCGTCGAATCCGGGGCAGGCAGCGCCGAGGCCCCCTGCCACGCCCACTCGCCGTAACACCGAGCTGCTGCTGCTCGCCTTCGCCGCGCTGCTCGTCACCATCGCCAACGTGCTGGTGGAGGCGAACCAGGAGCAGGAGCTGACCACTCAGCTGCTCTACAACGGGGTGGCCTTCCTCGCCGTCTTCGGCATCGCGCATCTGGCGGTGCGCAAGTGGGCTCCGTATGCCGATCCGCTGATCCTGCCGTTCGCGGCGCTGCTCAACGGGATCGGGTTGATCATGATTCATCGGATCGACCTCGCCAGGATCGCCGCCGTCCCGGAACGAACTCCGCTGGTCAACCGTCAGATCGGCTGGATGGTCGTCAGCATCGTGCTGTTCGTCCTCGTCCTGGCGTTCATCAAGGATCACCGGCTGATGGCCCGCTTCGGCTACACCTGTGGTTTCGTCGGGCTGTTCGCTCTGGCCCTGCCGGGATTCCTGCCCTACAGCATCTCCGGTTCCGGTGGCGCGAAGATCTGGATCAGGATCGGCGGTGCGGGCATCCAGCCCGGCGAGTTCGCCAAGATCCTACTGTTGATCTTCTTTGCCTCCTTCCTCGTCTCCAAACGCGATCTCTTCACGGTCGCGGGTCGCCGCTTCCTCGGGATGGACTTCCCCAGGATGCGTGACATGGCTCCGATGCTGCTGGCCTGGGCCGCCTCCGTCGGGGTTCTGGTCTTCGAGCGCGACCTGGGCACCTCGCTGCTGTTCTTCGGCCTGGTCCTGGTGATGATCTACATCGCCACGGAGCGCGTCTCGTGGGTGGTCATCGGACTCACTCTCTTCGCGGCGGGCTGCGTCATCGCCTATCCGCTCTTCAACCACCTCCGTGTCCGGGTGTTGAACTTCCTGGACCCGCTGGGGCGGATGTTCCTCGAGGAGGGCAGCAGCTACCAGCTCGCCCAGTCGCTGTTCGGGCTGGGCACCGGCGGCATCTTCGGCACCGGACTCGGCGGCGGCAGGCCGACGCTCATCCCCGAGGTGCAGACCGACTTCATCGTCGCCGCCATCGGCGAGGAGATCGGGTTCGTCGGCGTCGCCGCCGTGCTGCTGCTCTACCTGCTGCTGGTGATGCGGGGCCTGCGCACGGCGCTGGCCGTCCGGGACAGCTTCGGCAAGATGCTGGCGGCCGGGCTGGCCTTCATCATCGGCCTTCAGGTCTTCATCGTGGTCGGCGGCGCGACCCGGCTGATCCCGTCCACCGGCATCACCTCGCCCTTCCTGTCCTACGGCGGCTCCTCGCTGCTGGCGAACTACATCCTGATCGCGCTGCTGCTGCTCATCTCGGACGCCGCGCGCAGGCCTGCCCCGCCGCCGAAGCCCAAGCCGAAGCAGGCGCCGATCGCCGAGGCCCACACGGAGATGGTGGCTCGCCCGACATGAACACTCCGATCCGTCGAGTCGCACTCACCGTGATGCTGATGATCGTCGCGTTGCTGGTGAACCTGACCTACATCCAGGTGATCTGGTCCGACGAGCTGCGGGCGCATCCGTCCAACAGCCGGACGCTGACCGAGGAGCTGGCCAGGCAGCGCGGCGACATCATCGTGGGCAACGAGGCCGTGGCCACGGTCGAGGAGACGGGCGACAACGTCTACCCCTACCAGCGGGTCTACCCCGACGGCCCGATCTACGCGCCGATCACCGGGTACTACTCGCCCGCAGGCCGAACGGGCCTCGAGCGTGCCGAGGACCAGGTGCTCAACGGCTCCGACGACCGACTGTTCGTCCGCAGGCTGTCGGATCTGATCACCGGTCGGGACGCCAGAGGCGGGATGGTCGAGCTCACCATCGATCGGCGGATGCAGGAGACCGCCTATCAGATGATGACCGATCAGGGGCTCACCGGCTCCGTGGTCGCGATCGAGCCGGACACCGGTCGCATCCTGACCATGGTCTCCACGCCGACCTTCGACCCCAACCAGCTGGCCACGCTGGACTCGGAGGCGCGGGCGGAGGCGTCCGCCGCGCTGGAGGCCGACGAGGGGCGTCCGCTGCACAACCGGGCGATCTCGGAGACCCAGCCGCCCGGCTCGACCTTCAAGCTGCTGGTCGCGGCGGCGGCGTTGGAGAACGGCTACACGGCCGACAGCGCGGTCAGAGCGGAATCCTCGATTCAGCTGCCGGGCACCAACACCATGCTGCCCAACTTCAACAACAACGTCTGCGGCGACGGACAGAACGCCACCCTGCTCCAAGCGGTCGAGGAGTCCTGCAACGTGCCGTTCGGAGTGATCGCGGACGAACTCGGGCCGGAGGTCCTTCAGGAGAAGGCCGAGGCGCTAGGCTTCAGTGATCCGGATCTCGAGATCCCGATGTCGGTGGCCTCGTCCGAGCTCGGACCGATGGCCGACAGGCCTGCGACGTTCCAGACCGGCATCGGGCAGCGCGACGTCCGGGTCACTCCGTTGCAGAACGCGATGATGGTCGCGACGATCGCGAACGAGGGCACCCGGATGCAGCCGCACGTGGTCTCACAGATCCTCACCCCCGAGTTGGACGAGCTGGATCGGACCCGGCCGGACGAGGTCGAGGACGCGATGTCGCCGCAGGTCGCGCGGAGCCTCACCGAGATGATGATCGCCGCGGAGGCCTACACCGACGGCGAGGGATCGATCCCGGGCGTGACGATCGCGTCGAAGACGGGCACCGCGCAGTGGGGCGTCGACCCGAACGAGACGAACCCGCACGCCTGGTACGTCGCCTTCGCTCCCGCGGAGGACCCGCAGATCGCGGTCGCGGTGCTCGTCGAGGCGGGCGGCAACGTGGGCCAGGGTGCCACCGGCGGCCGGGTGGCCGCCCCGATCGGCCGAGCGGTGATCGGCGCCGGGCTCGGAGGTGGCTGAGCCGTGCTCACGTCCGGGCAGCTCCTCGCGGACCGCTACCGACTCGGCAGGCGGATCGCGGTCGGCGGCATGGGCGAGGTCTGGGAGGCGGCGGACACCCGTCTGGACCGTAAGGTCGCGGTCAAGGTGCTCAAGCCGGAGCTCTGCGGCAACGCCGAGTTCCTGCATCGATTCCGCACCGAGGCCCGCACCACGGCCTCGCTGAACCATCCGAACATCGCGGCGATCCACGATTACGGTGAGACCGCCGCGGTGCCGGACGGCCCCGAGGACACCGCGTACCTGGTGATGGAGCTGGTCGAGGGCGACCCGCTCGCCGCGATCCTCGCGAACCAGGGCAGGCTCAACGCCGATCGGGCGTTGGACATGTTGGAGCAGGCAGGCCAGGCACTCCAGGCCGCCCATGAACGCGGCTACGTCCACCGGGACGTCAAGCCGGGCAACATCATGGTGACGCCGAACGGCAAGGTGAAGCTCACCGATTTCGGCATCGCGAAGGCCGCCGACGCCGCACCGGTCACCCGTTCCGGAATGGTCATGGGCACCGCTCACTACATCGCGCCGGAACAGGCGTTGGGCGGCGAGGCAGAGCCTGCGAGCGACGTGTACTCCCTGGCGGTCGTCGGCTATGAGTGTCTGATGGGCCATCGACCGTTCGTCTCGGACAACGCGGTCACCGTCGCCATGATGCACATCAGGGAGAACGTGCCGCCGCTCCCGCCTGACGTGCCGATCGGCGCCCGCACCCTCATCGAGAACACCCTGGTCAAGGACCCGCGGCGGCGTTATCGGACCGGGGGCGAGTTCGCCGCGGCCGTGTCGGCGGTTCGGGCCGGACATCCTCTGCCGCCGCCGTCCGGCCTCGCGATGGCGCTCCAGACCGGGCCCGTGACCGGGAACCTTCCCCGCGTGCACACCGGCAACATGATGATGCCCGCGCAGGCCGGGCCGAACCTGCCCCCGCACGCGGGTCACGGCGGGGTGCCGATGGGCCCGCCGCCGATCGGCTATCACCATCCGCGCCCGATGCCGCGGCGACGGCGGGGCGGCGCGATGCTCTGGGTGGTCATCGCGATCCTGATCGTCGCCATCGCCGCCCTGACCGTGTGGGGGGTGAGCGCGATGTTGGAGGACGGTCGTGCCCGCGCCGCGCCGAGTGCTCAGGGCGATACGTCGGACACCGGCCCGATCGTCTCCGGGCAGGACGTCTTACCGTCCGTGCCTTCGCCGGACGACCTGCGATCGCCTCGGGAACCGGCGGTCGAGGACTTGGATCTCGTCGAGATCACGCCGAGCGACTTCGAGGACATGCCCGCCGAGCAGGTCGAGGTGCGGCTGGCCGAGCTTAGGATGCGGACGACCTTGTCGTCGGTGGACGGCGAGGCCGTGGAATCCCCGCGGACCTGCCTGGTGACGTCCGTCGAACCGAGTGGTCGGCTGCCACCCGGGACCGAGATCACCGTGCGGTGTAGCCCTGGAGGTGCGTGATCCGATGTACCACCGAGGAGACTGGCTAGACAGACTCGGCATCGAGCCGGGCAACCCGGCATGATGAGACGACCGTTATCGAGGATCGGGACGACGCAGTAATGAGCACGCACCGACTGCTCTCCAACCGCTATGAACTGGGTGACACACTCGGTTATGGCGGCATGTCCGAGGTCCATATGGGCAGGGACGTCCGACTCAGCCGCGATGTGGCCGTCAAGGTGCTGCGCGCCGACCTCGCCAGAGATCCCACCTTCCAGCTGCGTTTCCGTCGGGAGGCGCAGAACGCGGCGGCGTTGAACCACCCGGCGATCGTCGCGGTCTACGACACCGGTGAGACCGACACCGAGCACGGCCCGCTGCCCTACATCGTCATGGAGTACGTCGACGGCCGGACGCTGCGGGACATGGTGAAGGGCGACGGCCCGCTCACCGGTCGCCGCGCGATGGAGATCATGGCCGACGCCAGCGCGGCGCTCGACTTCAGCCACCGGCACGGCATCATCCACCGGGACGTCAAGCCCGCGAACATCATGATCACCAAGTCCGGCGCCGTGAAGGTGATGGACTTCGGCATCGCCCGTGCGCTGCACGACGGGCAGGCCGCGGTCACGCAGACCGCCGCGGTGATCGGGACCGCGCAGTATCTGTCGCCGGAGCAGGCTCGCGGCGAGGCCGTCGACGCCCGAAGCGACGTCTACGCTGCCGGGTGCGTGCTCTTCGAGCTGCTCACCGGCGAGCCGCCGTTCACCGGGGACTCGCCGGTCGCCGTCGCCTACCAGCACGTGCGGGAGGACCCTCGGCGCCCGTCCGAGGTGAACGATCAGATCTCCCCCGCCCTGGACGCGATCATCCTCAAGGCGATGAGCAAGAACCCGGCCAACCGGTACCAGTCGGCCGCGGAGATGCGTGCCGATCTGGTGCGGGTGCTGTCCGGGCAGCGGCCGAACGCGCCCATGGTGATGACCGACGAGGAACGCACCACGATGCTCGGCGGGCCGGAGGACTCGCCCGCTTCGGGCAGGCGTCGTCGCCCGCCCGCCCCCGTCGACGAGGATTACGACGACCTCGAGGACGAGGAGGAGGAGCGTCGCGCCCGCAGGCGGAAGGGCTTGGTCGCCGCCCTCATCACCGTGCTGTGCGTCGGGATCATCGCGCTGGCCGCCTACCTGACCAGCAGCGGGTTCTTCGACTCCGGATCGGACGAGGCGCCCGTCACCGAGAGGATCGACGTCCCCGACCTCATCGGACTGAGCGAGGAGGACGCCAGGAGCGCCCTGACCGAGGCAGGCCTGCGGATCAACATCGGCGACGGACAGGAGTCGACCGCCGAGGAGGTGGGCACCGTCATGGCCACCGATCCGCCCGCGGGAACGTCGGTGGAGGCGGACACGGCTGTCACGATCTCGTTGGGTCTCGGGCCGGGCACCGCGACGGTGCCGGATCTGGCGGGCCTGTCGGCCGAGGAGGCGGCCGGTGAGCTTCGCGCGGTCGGACTGCTGCTCAACCCGAGCTACGGAAGCGAGGAGGTCGACGACGAGAACCTCGTCGGCCGCGTCGTCGGTCAGGACCCCTCGCCGGGCGAGGAGGTGGATGCCGAGACCAGCATCCAGATCATCCTCGGCGAGGCCGCCGCGCAGGTGCAGGTGATCAACGCGGTCGGCCAGCAGTACGACGTCGCGGCGGGGAACCTGGAGAACGCCGGCTTGACCGTGAACCGCGAGGACGTCGACGGCGTGGAGGAGGCCGGCGAGGTGCTGATGCAGAACATCGCCGCGGGTTCCTCGGTCCCGCCGGGGACGACCATCACCCTCCAGGTGTCCCGGGGGAACCAGATCTCGATGCCCGACCTGAGCATGCTCGACCCCGAGGATGCCGAGAACCGGCTGCGGCAGTTGGGCTGGGACGGCACGTTCACGCAGCAGACGGCGGGCGTGGAGGACATCCAGCAGATCGGCCGCGTCGTGGACCAGTCGGTGAGCACCGGCGATCCGCTCGGGATGAACGCCTCGGTGACCGTCAGCGTCGGCCGACTGACCGGCGGTGAGCCGTCCTTCGACCCGCCGTGATCTATTCGTCCGGGCCGAGATGACGTGATCGACCCGGTCTGATCCTCACGGCGGGGAGGATGTCGCCCGCCCAGGGCATCGGATCGGGCGTTACGTCGGCGCCTGCGATGTCCTGGGCCTGGACACGGAATCGACATCGGTCCCAGTACGCTGTCCTGTCATGGTGTCCACGGCGGAGGAACAGGCGCGGCGGACCATCGATCGGTATCTGCGACTGCTCGCCGACGGCGACGTGACGGGCGTGCTCGAGCTGTTCACCGATGACGGGGTGGTCCGCTCACCGATGAACGGGATGATCCCGGCACGCGAGTTCTATCCGGAACTCGCCGCCACCACCGCGCGATCGGTGATAACGCCGATCGACGTCTACCTCTCCGTCGACGATCCTCGGTGCGCGGCCGTGCGCTTCCGCTACGACTGGCGGCTGCCCGACGACACGGCCACCGCCTTCGACTGTGTCGACGTCCTCACGCTCGCCGACGACGGTCGGATCGCCGAGCTGCGGATCGTCTACGACACCCATCCGCTGCGAATGGCCTGGCAGGCCTCTCTCCCGGCGCCCTGACTCCACCGCGACGCCTCCTGTTGCGACCGGGAGATCCCCGCCCCACGCTGGCACGACCGGGCCGACACGCGGTTCCGGCGTTGGCGGAGGAGGTGTGTGCGATGACAGCAGAGGTCCCGTCGAGCGAGGAGACGCTGCCCGACGTGCTCTGCCGGGATGCGCAGGGCAGGCTGTGCCGGGTCGCGGTGCGCGTCGTGGAGGATCGGATCGAGCTGAGTTCGCCGGAGACCGACGTCCTGGTCCTCGATCCGGACTCGGTGCAGACGCTCGCGATCGCCCTGCGTGGCGCCGTCGCCCGACTCCAGGCCCGGATCAGAGCGCGAGCCGTCCCGCTGCCCCGGCCGAGGGGTCACGCACCGCGGACCGGGTGACGCATCGCGACGCCCGCGCAGGAGTCAGATGTGTGCCGCCGCCGCGATCCGGCGTGCACCCCGCTCCAGCTCGTCGACCAGCGCCTCCGGGACCACGTGGCCGCAGCCTGCCAGCCAGTTGGCCAGCATCCGGTGCCCGCCCTCGGTGAGCACCGACTCCGGATGGAACTGGACGCCCTCGATGGGCAGCTCCCGATGCCGGACGGCCATCACGACACCCGACGCCGTGCGTCCGGTCACCTCGAAGTCGGCGGGCACGGTGTCCGGGCGGACGGTGAGCGAGTGGTAGCGGGTCGCGGTGAACGGATTCGGCAGCCCGCTGAGCACGCCGACCCCGGTGTGCTCGACCTCACTGGTCTTGCCGTGCAGCAGTTCGGGGGCACGCTCGACGACCCCGCCCCAGGCCGCGGCGATCGCCTGGTGGCCGAGGCAGACGCCGAGCACCGGCAGTTCTCGCGCGGCGCATTGCCGGATGATCTCGATGCTTCGTCCGGCTCGCTCCGGGGTGCTCGGGCCGGGGCTGACGAGCACCCCGCCGACCGTGTCCAGGTCGGCGGGCTCGACGACGTCGTTGCGCCTGACCACCACCTCGACGTCCAACTGGGCGAGATACTGGACCAGGTTGAAGACGAAGCTGTCGTAGTTGTCGACGACCAGGATGCGCACTTGGTCAGGATAGTCGAGCGTCAAGCCCGATCCGAGTGCTCACCAGACCTCCGCTGGTCGCTACGGCTGCCGTGCCGTGATCAGCCCACCGTGTTCGAGTCGGTGGGCAGATCCACGTTGTTCCACGGCAGCATCGGCGCCACCAGGGGGAACACGATGAACAGCAACACCGAGACCACGATGGCGAACAGCACCAAGGCCTGGATGATCTTGACCACGAGTGGTCCCGGCAGGTGCCGCCAGATCCAGCCGTACACGTCGTCCCCGCTTACTCTCGTCGCTGATCACTGGCTGAGCTCAGGCGGAAGCTGAGCTCCTTCCCCGTCCTTCGGATACTGCGCGGTCAACAGACCATGAATGATCATCCGCTCCCGTGCCGAGAACCTCGGATGGCAGGTGGTCAGCGTGATCAGCGCGCGCTGATCCGCCTCGTCCACCTCAGCACCGGGGTTGCTCGGCACCGGGAGGATGACCTCACCCTGACTCGGGGCGACGATCTGCTGTCCGGGAGTGTTCCCATAGACGCCGCCGCCCTCGACCGTGGGGTCCACCAGCGACGGGACGTCGGTGCACTCCGGCCTGTTCGCCCGCGTGGTCTCCCAGTCCGCGATCTCGTTCTCCATGGGCAGCACGCGGTACACGAACCACTCCGTGGCGCCCTCGATGACGATGGCGTCGCAGCTTTCGAGCAGGTCGAGGTTGTTGAACGGGGAGTCCCAGCCGACTCGATGCCCGGCGACGGCGAAGTTGCCCCGCTCTCCCGGCATGGCGGTGTCGACGTAGTGGCCGGGGCCGACCTCGAGGTGCTCGTCGCTGGTGCCCTCCACGATGCTGTATCGGTAGTCGGGACCGAACTTGGGCACGAAGATGCGGGCGAACGCCTCGCCCTCCATCGGCTCGAATCCCGCCTCGCGCTCGTTCTCACCCGCCTGCCACTGCTCTTCCATCCGCGAGTCGGCCTGTGCCTGCCGCGCCGATGTGAACCAGCCGGTCACGAAGAGCTCGTAGAAGACGAAGAGCAGCACCACGAAGCCCGCGGTCAGCATCAACTCGCCGCCGGAGCGCGCGAGTATCCGCCCGGCGCTGTCCTTCTTCCGCGCGGGCGCCTGCTTCTTCGGCCGACGACGCTCCGACCGCGCAGCCGCCTCGTGCTCCTCGTCGGCCGGACCGTCATCGAGATCGCCGTCGCGGTGGTCATCCCGGTCTACGTGGCGATCGTCGTACTCGTCCTCGTAGTAATCGTCGACATCCTCGTCCGCCACGGGGGCGATCAGCTCCGTGACAGGTTCGGCGGGCTGTCCCCGCCCGGCCGTCTGCACGGGCGGGCCCGCCTGGCGGGCCACCTGCGGGATCTGTCGGGTCGGCATCCCGGCGTCCGGGTCCAGCAGCGAACGAGGCCCGGCGTCGCCTGCGTCGTCGAGATCACCGTCGAGCCGGGAGCCCAGCCTCGACTCCAGACCCGTGTCCTGTCGGACCGGCTGCTGCGGCGGGGGCGGCGGGGGGAAGGCAGGGTTCGATCGCGTCGAGAGGTTCGGCGGTGCGGGCCTGCCTCCCTGCCCCGGTTCTCCGAGGCCCGCCGTCGGCTGCGGCCCCGCGCCCGGAACGGGCGGCATGCCCGGCGGCTCCTCCGCGCCCGGCACCGGAAGCACTCCGCCTATCAGCGCCGACGAGCCCGGCCACGAATCCGAGTGCGCCTGTTCGTCACGGTTCTCCGCGTGCCGACGCGGCCGAGCGGCCGCCTCCGATCCCGACGGCGCGGGCTGCTGCGGACGGGCCCGCCTGCCGGTAGGCGCGTCGATGGGACGGTCGACGGGACGACGGGGCGGCGGCTGCCTGCCATCGCCGTGCGGTGGTGCGGTCGGCCGTGGTGTCTCACCCCGCCGGACCCCCGGCTGCGGATCGGGGGCATCCAGCCGCCCGGCCTGCGGCCACGACTGCTCGGCGGGCTCGGCGAAGAAGGCCGTCGCCGGGGCCTCCGCGCCGTTCGGGGCGTCCGACGGGTCCCGGCGCGCGCGCCGCGGCGGGAGCTGTTCATCCGGATCGGGCCTGCGTCGGCGACCGCCGCCTGCAGGACGGCCCGTCTCCGGTCGGAACGCGTTCTCGGACGGCGGCGCGCCCTCGGGGGCAGCCCGGCGCGGCGGCCGCGCGGCGGCCCGGCGAGGTTCGGCCTCGGGAACACGGCGAGGCTCGGCCTCGGGAACACGGCGAGGCTCGGCCTCGGTGTACCCCCGAGGTGCCTCCGCGGGCGGGCGCGGGCGCGTCGGCTTCGGCGGGCTCGGCGCCTCCCAGGTGCCCGACGTCGAATGTCTTCCCGCTGCGCCGCCGGGACGCTGATCGTCCTGGCCTTCGCGGGCAGCGTGCCTGCGACCGGGCGCGGCGACGCGGTGGGGACGCGGCGCAGCCCGGCGCGGCTCGTCGTGCGTGGTCTGCGGAGCGCGCGTGCGGGGGGCGTAGTCGTCCCGCTCCGGCGGGAACTCACTCACCACGAAACCTCCTGGACTCCGACTTCTGCGGCGCTGCACCAGCAGCGTAAACACACGTCTGTTGTCATCGTGTCCGTTTGTCGAGAGACACCGGTAGCACTGCGCAGGGCCGTCACGGGCCTCGCGGGCGGATCAACCGGCCTGCGATGCGGACGGCACATCGTCGCCGTCACAGGCACCACATGCTCGACGGGTACACCTGTCCTTCGCTGAAGGCCTCGACTACGTTAACGTGATTGCGGGATCGAGGCGTCCACCTTGCGATTTATCACCAGGCGTAGACTGGACGGCCACATTCCGTGATGACGACGAGCAACACCGGTCGACGCCAGCGAGGACACGATGCCGAAGTCCAAGGTCCGTAAGAAGGACGTCTACACCGTTCCGCAGGATAAGCGCACGCCGGTGAAGGTGAAGGCGGCGGGTCCTTCGCATCCGGTCTACGTGTCCGTGATGCTCGGGATCATGCTGATCGGCCTCCTGTGGCTGATCGTCAACTACATCGCCGGGGATCGCATCCCGCTGATGGCCGAGCTGGGAGCGTGGAACTTCGCGATCGGGTTCGCACTCATGATCACCGGTCTGCTGATGACCATGCGGTGGCGCTGAGCGAAGGTCTCACCAAGAGCACTGAGAGTGAGCGCGGCCCGGATGCGACATGCATCCGGGCCGCGCTCACTCTGGTGAAGATCAGGACGCTCACGACTGGGGCGTGCACTCCGGGTCGTCGAACCACAGCCGTGTAACTCATCCCCAGTGGGGACAACTCCTGTGGATAACTTTGAGCATTTCGGCACAAGCGCCGGTAGAAGGCCCCACTTGTCCACAACGCGAGCACGATCGGACGTTGTCAGCCGACCTGGCCGCATCGCAGCCCGTCGGCGCCCGTCACGCACATCCACTCGCCGAGCTGGACGTCGCGGATGACGAACAGGACGACGAGGAGCACGAGCAGCGCCGCCACCGTGCCGCCCTGGACCAGGTTGCGACGGTCGCGGGGCGCGAAGACCATCCCCGCGACGGCCAGCGCGCCGATCACCAGGCCGCCGAGGTGCCCGAGCAGCGAGATGCCCGGGATGGTGATGCTGATGAGCAGGTTGATGCCGATGACCATCAACGCCTGTCGGGGGTTGACCTTCAACCGGATCGCGGCGACCGCGATACCGCCCATCAGGCCGAACACCGCACCCGACGCGCCCGCGACCTGCGTGCCGAGTTCCCCGAACAGATACACGGCCACCCCGCCGCCCAGCAGCGACACGAGATAGACGGCGATGAAGCGGGCCCGGCCGAGCAGTACTTCCAGATCCCGACCCAGCACCCACAGCGCGAACATGTTCAGCGCCAGATGCAGCAGACCGAAGTGCAGGAATCCCGAGGTGGCCAGCCGCCACCACTCCCCCGCGGCCACCTGCGGCGGCCACAGCGCCCAGGCGTGGAAGAGCGCCGATGAGGAGTTCCGCATCGGGTTGCCCGCCTGGGCGGCGGTGACGAGATAGACCAGCACGTTCAGCGCGATGAGGATGGGAACGACGATCGGCCTGGTGCCCACCGCCGCACCCGCCAGCGTCTGGGGCCTGCGTACCGCTCGGGCCCCCTCCGCCACGCAGTCCACGCACTGATAGCCGACCGACGCGTCGCGAAGACACTCCGGGCAGGCGGGACGCCCGCACCGAGTGCAGCTGAGCCCCGTCGGACGTTCCGGGTGCCGCGCACAGCCTGGCAGCGAAGAGCCTCCCCCGCCGCCGGTACCGGGATGCTGCCCAGGGGGTGTGGTCATCACGCCACCCGCACGGTCCGGGCCGTCATGTCGGGATCAGCCTTCCCCGCGCTCGATGGTGATGCTCTCGATGACGACGTCGGTCGTGGGACGGTCGCCGGGGCCGGTCGAGGTGTGCGCGATCGTGTCGACGACCGTACGTGACGCCTGGTCGGCGACCTCGCCGAAGATGGTGTGCTTGAAGTTCAGGTGGGTGGTCGGGCCCACCGTCACGAAGAACTGCGAGCCGTTGGTGTTCGGCCCCGCGTTCGCCATGGCCAGCAGGTAGGGCTTGTTGAACTGCAGCTCCGGGTGGAACTCGTCGGCGAACTTGTAGCCGGGGCCGCCGCGGCCGGTGCCCGTCGGGTCGCCGCCCTGGATCATGAAGCCGTCGATGACCCGGTGGAAGATCGAGCCGTTGTAGAAGGGGCCGGAGCGCTCCCCCTGCGCGTTGGGCTCGGTGTAGTCCTTGGTGCCCTCGGCGAGTCCGACGAAGTTCGCCACGGTCTTCGGTGCGTGATCAGGCAGCAAGTTGATCTTGATCTCACCCAGCGAGGTCCGCAGGGTGGCGACCAGCTTGCTCCCGACCAGCGTCTCTTTACTGTCAGCCACCTGACCATCGTGCCATCTTCAGCGGGACCCCCGGCGGAGGGGCAGTATGGGGATCGCGGAATGACGTCCGTCAACCAAGGTTCCGGAGGCAACGTGGACGAGGTGAGAGCGATGGCCGCGGCGGGAGAATCCGTGGGCCGGGCAATGGGCAGCGGTGTCAGGACCGTCCGCGAAGGCGCGCAACGGGCAGGCAGGGCAGGTGCTCAGGCGACGATCAAGGCGGCTCGACAGGCCGCCAGGTCGACCGAGTCCCAGCTCGCCGATCGGGGGCTGACCCCGCACCAGCTGTTGGAACTGATCGAGAACAACGCGCAGGACGGCAAGAAGGCGGTCGAGGTGAACAAGCGGAAACTGCGCAAGCAGCAGGCCCGCACCGGTCGGGATCTGCGCAAGGCCGGTCGCTCGGCTCGGCGCGATCTCGAGAAGAAGATCAAGAGTACCCGTAGACGTCGGCGTTGGCCGTGGGTGCTCGGACTGATCGCGCTCGGCGCGGCGGCGGTCGCGGCGACCCGACGGTCGGACAGCACGACCGTCCAGGCCGAGGACGTCTTCGACTCACCCGATGCCATGCACGGCGAGGGCCGTCACGCGGGGGCCGGGTCGGACGCCGAGCCGAGCACCAACGGCTCTGGAACGCTGCATCGGGGCAACGGCGCCGCCCGGGACCTCGACCGAGGCGCCGACAACCGGAACTGACACCTCGACGAATACTGACGCCCGGACGACGGAGACGCGGCGGAGACGACGGACGCGGATCTCACTCATCCGCTCCCGCCGTCTTCGTTCGGTTTCGACGCACTCGTGACCGCACAGCACGGCGGTGGGGCTCAGTCCGTGTCCCGCACACCGTCGTCGATCGCGGCCGCGAGTCCGTCGAGCACCGATTCGAGGCTCGCGGCGACGCCGGCGCACGCCGTGCCCTCCCAAGGGTGCCCCGGCGGAGAACACCCCCAACGGCGAGCATCGACGCACGGTGTGTGGACACCGCTCAGGATCGATGAGGCCCCCGCGGCGCGGCTGCGTGCTCTTGGACGGTGACTCCCGACGGCGAACGGCCGGCGCGGCTCGGACCGGAACGCCGGACGGAAACGGGGCTTCACCGCCCGCCCACACCGTCCCGTCTCCCCGTACAGCAGGCGGGACGGTTCGGCGGATCGCCTGTCACTTCCCGTTCACCGCACTCGACGGACACCGCGCCGAGCCGGGCCGAGCGGAGAACGACGAGGATGGCCTGGTCAGAGCGCGAGATCGGCGATGACCGTCTCGGCGATCGTCTGGGCAGGGAAGCTCTGCTGCTGATTCGTCCACACCACGACGGCGGCCTCCTCCTTGTAGACGGCGAACACCGAGCCGTCGTCGCCGCTGATCCGCCCCCCGGACCACCCGCCGTCCACCTCGGCGAGCTGGGAGGCGTCGACCGGCGCCTGCTCGTCGACCAGTGCCTTGGCGGTCTGCGGCTCGCCGACGAACACGCGGACGGTCAGTTGGTCCCCGCCGTCGGGCCGGGAGAAGAAGCAGGAGGGATGCGGTTCGTCGTCACCGACCCGCACGTCGCCGAGCCGTTGCCCGTTGACCTGCTCGACCAGTTCCGAGGCCAGGTACGGGCACGGCCCGTCGGCCACCGGCTCGACCGGAGGCGGTGGCGCCCCGTCGTCGTGCACGATCACCGTCGACGTCACCGTGCCGGGCGCGTCCGGCTGAGACTGCGCGTCCTGCGACGCACAACCCGCGAGGGCGACGGCGGCGCCCGCCACCACCACCGCGGTGAGAACCGAGTTCTTCATAGCTGGCGATAATCGTCCACCGGCCGTTCCCTCCGGCATCCGGGTCCCGGGCCCCTCGCCGCGGCGCGAGCGCCGATGCTCACGGGATTCCGCCCGATGTCGCCCCGCCCGCTGATCAGTGCGGGCGTCGAGCGACCACCGAGAAGTTCAGCGGGATCCGCGGCGCGCCGTCCGGCAGTCGCCAGCCCTCCGGGCAGGCCACCAGCCCGTCGAAGGCAGGCCAGTCCATGAACGGATGCTCCCCGAGTGCCTCGATCACCAGTCCGGCCGACAGCAGCGCACCGGTCACCTCCGCCAGGTCATGCCGCCATTCGTGATTGACGGTGTGCGTGATGCCGTCGACGGACCCGTCGGTGTAGGTGGCGGCCTCGTCGTAGACGTTCGCTCCGCCACCGCTGAGGTAGTCCTCCGTCACCTGCCACGGCCGGAACCCCATGGCCCCCAGGATCGGATGGTCGTCCCGGATCATGAACACCCCGCCGGGTTCGAGCAGATCACGGATCGACCGCGCCCAGGACCGCAGTTCGGGCAGCCAGACGATGGTGCCCGCGCTGGTGACGATGACCTCGAAACGACGGTCGACGACCTCGGAGGCCCGGCGGGCGTCCCCTTCCACGAGGGTCAGGCCCGCGCCGTCCGCCTCGGAGAGACGACGAGCATGGGCCAGCGAGTTCGGGGACAGATCCAACCCGTGGACGTCCACCGCGCCCAGCCGGGCCCAGCAGATCGTGTCGGAGCCGATATGACACTGCAGGTGCAGCAGCGACTTCCCGGCCACCGTGCCACCGGACACATGCGGTGCCAGGACGGCGAGGTCGTTGCGGACCACCTCGGAGATGCGTGCCGGATCCGCGAGCAGCCCCTCCACGTCGTACATCCGGGACCGCGCGTGGACGTCGGCCCGTTGATCCCAGTTGGCCCGATTCGCCGCGATCGCCTCGTCGTGTTCGCCCATGTCGGCTCTGCTCCTCGTTCTCGTGCGTCGCGACGCCCGCCGACGGCGCTCGGGCCGTGTGACACCGTCTCGCGGTCGAATGGATGCCCGAGCGCGGCCGCACCGCCCCGACACGCCTGTACCGAGAGCGGTGGCACCGCTCGGGCGAGGCTAACCGGTGCCGAGGCCGACGATCGAGCGCTTTTCTCCCACCCCGCCGCGCCCGGGCTCGACCGTGTGCTCCGGCGAGGGAGGTTCGTGATCCGTCATCGCTCGTCGGCCGTCGCGGCCGTCGAGCTGTCGGGCCCCTTCTCGCGGGATGCCCCCGCAGGCTGGAACGGGCCGGTCCACCAGTCCGCCGAGGCGTCCGCCTCGGTGGAGGCCGCCGTCACCAGCTCCATGGCGTGTCCGTCCGGGTCGACGAAGTAGACGCCGCGATCCCCCTGACTGCCGAAGGAGATCTGCCCGGCCGTCGCCTCGGGCTGATGGGGGTGCGCGTGAAACGGCACGCCGCGCTCCACGATCCTGGCGAAGGCCGCATCGAACTCCGCGTCGCTGACCAGGAAGGCATAGTGCAGCGTGGGAACCGGTCGGCTCTCGTCCCGCCCGCTGCTGCCGTCGCTGCCGTACTCCCCGTCATAGAAGTCGAGGGTCACGCCGTCGAGCGTGATGGGTGCGAAGTAGCCGCCGGGATCGGTGCCCACCGTCACGCCGAGGATGTGGGCGAGGAATTCGGCCGAGGCGGCCTGGTCGCGGGCGGGGACGATGACGTGGTCGAGTCGTACGGGCATCAGATGTTCCTCTCGTCGCTGCTGCACTGGTCGGATTCGGGTTCATGGCCGGTAGGGCCGTGCCTCGCGGGCCTGGGCAAGGGCGTGGGCCCACCAGTCGAGCTGATCGAGCAGGCTCACGGCCGCCGCGTCGGCGCGCTCGTTCTCGAACGACCTGCGCCCGTCGACTTCCACCTCGGCGGAGATGTCGGCGAAGCTCACGCTGTTGCGCACGTCCACCGCATGGAGCTCGGCGAACACGAGCCGCAGCTGCTCGACCGCGCGCAGCCCACCGCTGACTCCGCCGTAGGAGACGAACCCCACCGGCTTGGCCGCCCACTCGTCGAAGAACCAGTCGATCGCCGTCTTCAACGGGGCGGGGAAGCTGTGGTTGTACTCGGGTGTGATCACGACGTGGGCGTCCGCGGCGGCGAGCCGGGGCGCCGTCTCGGTCACCTCCACAGGAATGTCGTCCGCCTCGTCGACGAGCACGTCGGGCAGACCGATCTCGGCCAGATCGATGACGTCGGCATCGAAGGCGCCGTGGTCGGCGACCCGGCTCTTGAACCAATCCGCCACGCTGGGACCGAGCCGTCCCCTCCGGGTGCTTCCGATGATGATCGTGAGTCGTAGGGGCTCTACTGCGGTCATCACGCCGTTCCTCTCCGCTCGCCGGGCCGGTCGACATGAACTCTGCGGGTCGGGACACTCGGTCGACGCTCGATTGACTTTCGGATGACTTCGGAACGGGCTGTTCGGGCTGTTCGGGCTGTTCGGGCTCGACACGGGACGACGGGATACCGTCGCGGAATGCGTTTCGGGGTACTCGGCCCGCTCATGATCTGGACCTCGGCGGGGCTCCCGGTCGAGGTCCCGGAAACGAAGGTCCGTCTCCTGCTCGCCGCGCTCCTCGTGCGCGCCGGCGAGCCGGTGTCCCGCGATCGGCTCGCCGAGGAGCTCTGGGACAGCCGCAGGCCCGCCAACCCCGCGGGCGCGCTGCATCGCAAGGTCTGGCAGCTCCGCCGAGCCTTGGAGTCGGCCGAGCCGGGCGGCCGAGATCACGTGGTGTCCGGCCCGGCCGGGTATCGACTGCACGCCGAGCCCGACGAGGTCGACGCGAACCGGTTTCAGCGGCTGCTGGCCGATTCCGCGCGCACCGACGACGCGAGCGTCGCCGCGGAGCTGCTCACCGAGGCCCTGTCACTCTGGCGTGGGCCGGCTCTCTCGGACTTCGCCGACGAGGAGTTCGCCCGGCCGACGATCACGCGCCTCGACGAACAACGGCTGACCGCGTTGGAGGACCTCGCGGAGGCACGGCTGAAGCTGGGTGAACACGGCAGCCTGATCGGCGAGTTGAGCGACGTCTCCGAACGGCACCCGCTGCGCGAGCGTCTCATCTCGGCCCTCCTACGCGCGCTCTACTTCGGCGGGCGGCAGGCGGAGGCGCTGGAGGTCTACCGGCGGTTCCACGATCGGATGCGTGCGGAGCTGGGCCTGAACCCCGGCCCGGAACTCGTCGCGCTGCACCAGGCGATCCTGCGCCGCGAAGTCCCCGGTGCGTCCGATCGCCGGGAGCCGACCTCGACGGCAGGCCTGCCGGCCGCAGGGACGCGCACGAACCTGCCCGCCACCCGCACCGACCTCATCGGCAGGTCCGCCGAACTCGATCAGGCAAGCGCGCTGCTGGAATCCAGCCGGCTGGTGACTCTGACCGGACCCGGCGGGGTGGGCAAGACACGACTCGCCATCGAGGTCGCTCGCGGACTGGACGCACGGTTTCCCGCCGGGGTGTGGCTGGTGGAACTGGCGGACCGCAGCCGTCCGACTACGGCGACGGCTGATCGCGCGGCTCACCGGACCATGTCCGCAGGGCCGGGCGGCGACGTCTCGAAGCCCGACACCGCGTCACCCGGCGCTCCGGCCGACGGCACTGGGGCTGGGGTTGGGGCTGGGCAGACGCAAAGCCCGTTCGCATCGAAGCACGCGGCATCGGCTCGGCTCCGGCGGACGTCGACGGAGATCCTGCGACTGATCGCCGCCACCATGGGCCTTCGCGACGAGCCGGACACGGAACGGCCTGACACGCAGACACCCGGTCACCATCATCCGACGGTCCAGCAGGTCATCCGAGCCTCGGGACGCCGGGCCCTGCTGCTGCTCGACAACTGCGAGCACCAGGTCGAGGAGGTCGCCGAGGTGGCGGGCCTCCTGCTCGACGGCGCTCCGGGGCTGCGGATCCTGGCTACCAGTCAGGAACCGCTCGGGCTCATGGGGGAGGCGCTGCTGTCGGTGCCGCCGCTGGACCTTCCCCCGCCGGGCGCCGTCGACGCGGCGGGGGTCGCGGCGTCGGGCGCGGGACGGCTGTTCATCGCCCGCGCCACGGCGTCGTCGGCGGGTTTCACCCTGAACGCCCGCAACGCCGCCGACGTCGCGACCCTGTGCCGCAGGCTCGACGGGATTCCGCTGGCCTTGGAACTGGCCGCCAATCGGGTACGGTCCCTCGGGACACGCGAACTGGTCGACCGACTCGACGACCGCTTCGCGCTGTTCTCGGGCGGCCGACGGGACGTGCCCGCCCGGCAGCAGACGCTGCGCGCGGTGATCGACTGGAGCTGGGAGCTGCTCACCGACCCGGAACGTCGGGTCCTGCGCAGGCTCTCCGTGCAGGCGGACGGCTACGGACTGGAGACGGCCGTGGCGGTGTGCTCCGGGCCGGGGGTGGACGCGGGCGAGGTTCCGACACTGCTGGCCCGCCTGGTGGATCGTTCCCTGGTCGTCACCGTCGACGATGAGACCGGACGCAGATTCCGACTGCTGGAGTCGGTCGCGGACTACAGCGCGGCCAGGCTCGACGAGGCGGACGAGACGGTGCCGACGCAGCGCCGACACGATCGAAGCCTCCTCGCACTGGCCGAACAGGCCGATCCGCTCCTTCGCGGCCCCGACCAGCTCTACAACCTGCGGCGATTCGACGCCGAAGCCGCCAACCTGCGCTCCGCGATCTCCGGCGCGACCGGCTATGACGTGCGGCTGGCGCTGCGACTCGTCGATGCGACGGCCTGGTACTGGGTACTGCGGGGCCGACTCCGTGAGGGCGTCGAGACCATCAACGCGGTGCTCGCCGCCTGGCCGCGGCTGCCCGCCGCCCACCGTGCCCGCGCCGAATCCTGGCGGCTGGGCCTGGAGATCATGCTCGGGCAGTCCGCCGACTCCGCCCTGCGCTGCCGCGAGATCGTCGACCTCTTCGACGGGGAGGACGATCCGGGCGGGCTGGCGCGTGCCGAATGGTTCCTCGGACATGCGCTGTACAGCGCGGGCAGCCAGAGCGAGAGCGAGGAGTTGACCGCCCGGTCTCTGACGAGGTTCACCCGGATCGGGGACCGATGGGGGGTGGCCGCCGCGCTCGCCTCCCATGCCTCCCACGCCATCGGCCGCAGCGATCTGGCGGGCATGCGACGCGACGGCGAACGCAGCGCCGAGCTGTTCCGCACGTTGGGCGACCGCTGGGGCATGTTCCAGGCCACCAACGCACTCCGTTCCCACGCCGAGATCATCGGCGACTATTCGACCGCGCAACGGCATGATCGCGAGGGACTGGCCGTCGCGGAGGAACTCGGCCTGACCATCGAGACGGTGGGCAGTCTGTCGCGGCTCGGCAGGAGTGCGTTGCTGGCGGGCGATCACGCCTCGGCGGACGAGTTCCACGAACGGGCGAGAGCATTGGCCGCCGAACGGGGAAGCCAACCGTCCGAACTCTTCGCGGTGCTCGGGCTGGCTCTGAGTGCCCGTCGGCAGGGCAGGCACGACGACGCGGAGTCCCTGCTGCGGCCCTGGCTGTCCTGGTGTCTGGCGGTGGACTGGATGCCGGGCGCCGCACTGATCTACGCCGAGCTGGGTTTCATCGCCGAGCATCGGGAGGATGCCCACCGCGCATGTCTGATGCACCTCGACTCGCTCGCCGCCGCGCGTGCCACCGACGACACGCGAGGGGTGGCGCTCGCTTTGGAGGGACTGGCCGGGGCGCGCGCGCTACAGGGCAGGAACGAGGACGCCGCATGTCTTCTCGGTGCCGCCGCGTCGAACCGAGAGTCGATCGGGGCACCCCTGCCCCCCGCCGAGAGGCATGATGTGGAACGGATCACGCGACGAGCACGGTCGACGGCAGGAGACGAGGTCTTCGACGTCGCGTTCGACGCCGGGTCACGATTGAGTCCGACCGAATCACTGCATCAGACCGGCCTCGACGTCGGCTGCGGGGAGACGAACAGAGCCTCCGCTCACGCCCGCGAGTACCCGAGCTGACCGGGGGCGCGGGAGTCGCGCGCCGACGCGGGGATTGAGAAGTCACCGCGGCGGGCAGGACTGATGCGCCGAACAAGATGACATAGGACCTGTGTCACGGCCACACAGAAGAGCCGGACCACACGGCCCACAGTGGTCGAAGACCGGATTCAGGGGATCGCGGCCGCTCGGCCTCGCAACAGACAGCGCGGAAGACCGGGAGCAAGGCATCGGAGAACCGCGAGCCGCGACCCCGTCACGTGGAGACGAGGGGAATCGAACCCCTAACCCCCGCCTTGCAAAGGCGGTGCTCTGCCAATTGAGCTACGTCCCCGCTGGGCCGAACCGCTGGAAGCGCCATCCTTGCGGCCCGGCACGAACACCGCACCAACGTTATCCGCGCGCCCGGCCTGCCGCGCGAACGCTACGGCAGGCGGAGCGCGGGATCAGCCCTCGCTGGGCGCGGTGGCCTCGCGCCACAGGTCCGCCTCCGCCTTCGCGGAACGGTTGCGACGGACGAGCAGCAGCACGACTCCAGCCACAGCGGCGAGTGCAAGCAGCTTCTTCACCTTTGATCGCCTCCTAAGAATGTGGCGCACAGTGGCCCGACCGGGCCTGAGATTCATCGAAGATCATCATGTGCAGTGGGCCTAGGAGGACTTGAACCTCCGACCTCTTCGTTATCAGCGAAGCGCTCTAACCGCCTGAGCTATAGGCCCCCGTGGGTGCGATGGGAAGAGACTACCGCACGCCTCCCACCGCACCCAAACCGGCTGCTCTCTGAGGGTGCGAGATCAGGATCGTCGCTGATCACACCACCGGAGCACCCGACGGGCCGGCTCAGTCACGCTCGGAGAGCGTGACCTCGATGCCACCCGCCAGATCCGCCGACACGTTGTAGACGAAGGCACCGACGGTGGCGAGCGCGGTGAAGAGCACGATGTTCACCGCGCCGATGATCGCCGCGACGCCGAACACCCGGCCCGCGCTGATCAGCGCACTGTCCGCGCTCTCCCCCGCCAGGTCGTTGTAGGTGCCGTTGAGCTGATCCCACACCTGCATCCCGTCGAGGACTCCGTAGAGCACTCCGACCGCGATCAGCCAGACGACGAACATCGCCATCGACAGCACGAGCGTGAGTTTCAGCACCGACCACGGGTCGATGCGCTTGATCTGAAGACTCGCCCGGCGAGGTCCGCGACCCGGCCGACGTCCGCCGCTGGTCGACGAGCCGCCGGTCGACGAGCCGCCGGTCGGCCGCGACTGCGCCGACTGCGCCCCCGGTGCGGCACCCGGTGCCTGTCCCGGCGGCCGGACGTTCCCGGCGGGGAAGGTCACGGCGGTACGGCCCGCACCGGATTGCTGACCACCGCCGACAGGTTGCGTCATGATCGTCGCCTCGCCTCCCCCCGCGCCCGTGGACGGGCCTGCGGGTGCCCCACTCGAAGCGTACCCGGACGACTTCGTCGCGTCAGGGGGCTGAGTGGAGGACTGACCTGCGGACTGGCCCGCAGCCGGGGTGGCGGACTGCCCGGCGACCGTGGTCCGCTGCCACGGCGGGGTGGCGGCCGGGGCGTCCGCCCGGAGCGAATCCGATCTCGACTCGGACCTGGCCGCGGACGAGGCGTCCTTCCCCGTCGCGCCCACGGTGCCCGAGGTCGACCTCGGCGCCGGAGTGGCGTCGGCGGTGGCGGTCGAGGCGGACACGGTGGACGCTGCCGCACTCGACGTGTCCGCCGATCCGGTGCCGCCGGCCTTGGCGGCACCGGCCGTGGCGGCGACGGATTCGCCTGTGTCCGACTTCGCGGCGTCGGTCCGGCCCGTGCCCGGCTTCAGGACCTCCGACGTGACGGTGTCCGGCTGCGAAGCGGCCGACTTCCCGGCATCCGACTTCCCCGTGTCAGGCTTCCCCAGCGCCTGCTTCTCGACGCCCGCCGCCGCGCCCGCGTCGACGCCGTCGTTCTTGGCACCCAGCGTCGTCATGAAGGAGGTCTTCTCCGAGTCCGGCGTCCGCCGGTCGCCGCCGGAGGCCGGATCGGAGTTGTTCGCCGAACTCATGGCTGGTCCTTCCCGGCCGACGCAGTCTGGTCAGAAGAACCGGCCACGAGGTTCTGCCTGGCCGAGTCGTCGCCCGCCGCGTCCGGGTCGGCGGCCTCTTCCGCGTTGCGCGCGACCGCGAGCAGGGTGGTGCCGTCGCCGAGGTTCATCAGCCGGACTCCCTTGGTCTGCCTTCCTGCCTTCCTGACCTCCTTGGCGGTCGTGCGGATCACGCCGCCGGTGGAGGTGATGGCGTACAGCTCATCCTCGAGGTCGACGATGAGCGCGCCGACCAGCCTGCCGCGCCTGCGGTCGTACTGGATGGTCAGCACGCCCTTGCCACCCCGACCCTGCACGGGATAGTCGTCGATCGGCGTGCGCTTGGCATAGCCGCCGTCCGTCGCCACCAGTACGAACCTGTCGGGGCGCACCACCCCCATCGCCAGGAGTTCGTCGCCCTCGTTGAACCGCATCCCGAGCACGCCTGAGGTTGCCCGGCCCATCGGGCGCAAAACCTCGTCGGTCGCGTGGAACCGGATCGACTGGCCCTCGGCCGAGACGAGCAGCAGGTCGTCGTCACCGGAGCAGAGCACCGCGCCGACCAGCTCGTCGTCGTCCCGCAGATTGACGCCGATGAGGCCGCCCGCCCGATTCGAGTCGAAGTCGGACAGCCGGGACTTCTTGACCAGGCCCTTCTTCGTCGCGAGCGTGAGATACGGCGCGGCGGTGTAGTCCTTGATCTGCATGACCTGGGCGATGTGCTCGTCCGGCTGGAAGGCGAGCAGGTTCGCCACGTGCTGACCACGCGCGTTGCGGCTCGCCTCGGGCAGGTCGAAGGCCCTGGTGCGGTAGACCCGCCCCTTGTTGGTGAAGAACAGGATCCAGTCGTGGGTGGAGCACACGAAGAAGTGCGCCACGATGTCGTCCTGCTTCAACGCGGCGCCCTGCACGCCCTTGCCGCCGCGCTTCTGCGCCCGGTACAGATCGGTCCTGGTGCGCTTCGCGTAACCCGTCCTGGTGATGGTGACCACGACGTCCTCGACGGCGATCAGGTCCTCGACGGCGACCTCGCCGTCATAGGGGATCACCCTGGTCCGACGGTCCTCGCCGTGCTTGTCGACGACGACCATCAGCTCGTCGCGGATGATGGTCCGCTGCCGCTCGGGCCGGTCGAGGATGTCCTGCAGATCGGCGATCTCCCGCTCGATCTCGCCGAGTTCGTTGACGATCTTCTGTCGTTCGAGGGCGGCCAGCCTGCGGAGCTGCATCTCCAGGATCGCGTTCGCCTGGATCTCGTCCACGCCGAGCAGCTCGATCAGGCCCGTCCGTGCGATGTCCGGGGTGTCCGAACGGCGGATGAGGGCGATGACCTCGTCGAGGGCGTCGAGCGCCTTGACCAGCCCGCGCAGGATGTGGGCCCGCTCCTCGGCCTTACGCAGCCGGTAGCGCGTCCGGCGCACGATGACCTCGACCTGGTGCCGCACGTAGTGCCGGATCACCTGGTCGAGGCGCAGCGTGCGGGGCACCCCGTCGACGAGCGCCAGCATGTTCACGCCGAAGGACGTCTGCAGCTGGGTGTGCTTGTAGAGGTTGTTCAGCACCACCTTGGCGACGGCGTCCCGCTTGAGCGTGATGACGATCCGCATGCCGCGCCGCTGGTTGGACTCGTCGGCGATGTCGGCGATGCCGCTGAGCTTTCCGTCGCGCACCAGGGCGGCGATGTTCTCGACCAGGTTGTCCGGGTTCACCTGGTACGGCAGCTCGGTGACGATCAGGATGGCACGCCCCTTGGCGTCCTCCTCCATCTCCACCACGGCACGCATCCGGATGGAGCCGCGGCCGGTGCGGTAGGCGTCCTCCATGCCCGAGGTGCCCAGGATGAGCCCGTGCGTGGGGAAGTCCGGCCCCTTGATCCGCTGCATGAGCGCGGCCAGGGTCTCCTCGTCGGAGGCGTCCCAGTTCTCCAACGCCCACACGACGCCGGCGGCCACCTCACGCAGGTTGTGCGGCGGGATGTTGGTCGCCATGCCGACCGCGATGCCGCCGCCGCCGTTGACCAGCAGGTTCGGCACCCGGGACGGGAGGACGTCCGGCTCCTGCGTCCGGCCGTCGTAGTTGTCCGAGAAGTCGACGGTCTCCTCGTCGATGTCGGCCAGCATCTGCATGGCCAGCGGCGTGAGCCTGCTCTCGGTGTACCGCATGGCGGCCGCGGGGTCGTTGCCCGGCGAGCCGAAGTTGCCTTGCCCGTCGATGAGCGGATGCCGCATCGACCACGACTGGGCCAGCCGGACCAGGGCGTCGTAGATCGACGAGTCGCCGTGGGGGTGGTAGTTGCCCATGACGTCGCCCACCACGCGCGAGCACTTGACGTACCCCCGGTCCGGCCGATAGCCGGAGTCGTACATGGCGTAGAGCACCCGACGATGCACCGGCTTGAGCCCGTCGCGCACGTCGGGCAGCGCCCTGGACACGATGACGCTCATCGCGTAGTCGATGTAGGAACGCTGCATCTCCTGCTGGATGTCGACCAGCTCGATGCGGTCGCCCTCCGGCGGCAGGGTCTCGGTCATTGAAGTCCTTCGTGTGGGGACGTGTGCGTTGTCTTCCGGCGGCGGGGCCGCTCTAGACGTCGAGGAAGCGGACGTCCTTGGCGTTACGGGTGATGAACGCGCGCCGAGCCTCCACGTCCTCGCCCATCAGCACGCTGAACAGCTCGTCGGCCGTCGCGGCGTCGTCGAGCGTGACCTGCCGGAGCAGGCGGTTGGCCGGGTCCATCGTGGTCTCCCACAACTCGTTGGCGTTCATCTCGCCGAGCCCCTTGTAGCGCTGGATGCCGTCGTCCTTGGGCAGCTTGCGTCCCGCGGCGGCGCCCCGCTCGATCAGTCCCTCCCGCTCGCGGTCCGAGTAGGCGAACTCCGCCTCGCCCCGAGGCCACTTGATCTTGTAGAGCGGCGGCGAGGCCAGGTAGACGTGTCCGTGCTCGATGAGCGGGCGCATGAACCGGAAGACGAACGTCAACAGCAGGGTTCGGATGTGCTGACCGTCGACGTCGGCGTCGGCCATCAGCACCAGCTTGTGGTACCGGAGCTTGCTGATGTCGAACTCGTCGTGGATGCCGGTGCCCAACGCGGTGATCAGGCTCTGCACCTCGTTGTTCTTCAGCACGCGGTCCAGCCGGGACTTCTCGACGTTGATGATCTTGCCACGGATGGGCAGGATCGCCTGGAACCGCGACTCCCGCCCCTCCTTCGCCGAACCGCCCGCGGAGTCGCCCTCCACGATGTAGAGCTCGCACTCCTCCGGGTTGCGCGACTGGCAGTCCTTGAGCTTGCCGGGCAGTCCGCCGATGTCCAGGGCGCCCTTGCGTCGGACCAGCTCACGGGCCTTCCGCGCCGCCATCCTGGCCTGCGCGGAGGAGACCGCCTTGCTGACGATCGACTTCGCCTCGGTGGGATGCCGCTCGAACCAGTCGGCGAGCCGCTCGTTGCACGTGCGCTGCACGAAGGACTTCGCCTCGCTGTTGCCCAGCTTGGTCTTCGTCTGGCCTTCGAACTGCGGCTCGGCGAGCTTGATGGAGACGATGCCCGCCAACCCCTCCCGGACGTCGTCGCCGGTGAGGTTGTTCTCCTTCTCCTTGAGCAGCTTCTTGTCCCTGGCGTACTCGTTGACCACCCTGGTCAGCGCCGCACGGAAGCCTTCCTCGTGCGTGCCGCCCTCATGGGTGTTGATGGTGTTGGCGAAGGTGTACACCGACGGCGTGTAGCCGGTGTTCCACTGCATCGCGACCTCGACCTCGACGCCGGTGCCCTTGGCCTCGAACGAGATGACCTTGCGGTGGACGGCCTCGCGGGTGGCATTGATGTGTCGGACGAAGTCCTCCAGGCCTCCGGGGTAGTAGAAGACCCGCTCACTCGCCTGCGCGGGCTGCCCCTCGGCGTCGTTCTGATCGGCCGCCTCGACGACCCGTTCGTCACGCAGCCGGATGGTCAGCCCCTTGTTGAGGAAGGCCATCTCCTGGAGCCTGCGAGACACCGTCTCCATGTTGTAGGTCGTCGTCTCGAAGATCGTCGGATCGGCCCAGAAGGTGACCGACGTGCCGGTCCGATCGGTGGGCCCGGTGTCACGCAGCTCGCCGGGCACCGACTCCACGTAGCTCTGCTGCCAGACGCGACCCTCGACGTGCACCTCGACGTCGAGCCGGAGCGACAGGGCGTTGACCACCGAGACGCCGACGCCGTGCAGACCACCGGAGACGGCGTAGGACTCGCCGTCGAACTTGCCGCCCGCGTGGAGCTGGGTCAGCACCACCTCCAGCGTCGGCTTCTTCTCCAAGGGGTGCATCGCGACCGGGATGCCTCGTCCGTCGTCGACCACCCGGACGCCGCCGTCGGCGAGGAGGGTGACCTCGACCCTGGTCGCGTAGCCGGCCATCGCCTCGTCGACCGAGTTGTCCACCACCTCCTGAACCAGGTGGTGCAGGCCCCGCTCACCGGTCGAGCCGATGTACATGCCGGGACGCTTGCGGACCGCTTCAAGGCCCTTGAGCACGGTGATTGATGATGCGTTGTACTCGTTCTTCTTCGCTGCCACGAGCTTCGAAGTCTCCTCATTGCGGCCCTTGTCGCACAGGATGATCCGGTGCGGCGTGAAAAGGGGAACCAGCCTGACCGACCCGGTCCACGGGGCAGTCCTCGGTCTGCCGTCGCCCGGTGCGGGCCAGGCGAGAACACGCTCTGGCTCCGATTCTACTGGGCTGGTACGTCAGGAGTGCCCCAAGGACACCTCTAGAATCCTCGCAGAGCCATCGAAGCGGAGCAGCCTGCGGTCGGCAACCCCCAGAGTGATTCGTCCGTCTTGGCGGGCGGCTCCGCCCGGAGCAGAGGCCGATCTCGACGAGGGTCAGCCGTCGGTGTTCCTCTGATCACGGCGGGGAGTCACCCTGGACGTCCGACGAGCGGCGGCGGAACGGCTGCCCGCCGCCGCGGCGAATCGGTCGGCCTTTTCGGCCCGCGGTCCGATCTCCGTGCGGGTGTCAGCCGTAGGTGTCTCTCGGGCCGCGCCCCGGCACATGTCGAGGGCCGTACCGCCAACTCGGCGTCGCGGGGCCCTGCACCTTCAGGCGCCGTACCACGTCCCGCCCCGCACCGGTGCCGATCCGGGCGAGGAGCTGCCGCTGCAGCAGCCGAAGCTGCGTCGCCCATGCCGTCGAGTCGGCCTGCACGGTCAGTTCTCCGTCCCGCAGCGCGACCGGCCTGCTGTGCTCGGCGATGTCCTCCCCCACCAGCCTGGCCCACCGGCCGAAGATCGACCCCCCAGCGAGGCTCTCCGACCAGCCGCGCTCCATCGCCAGGCGGGAGGCCAGCCTGCCGAGTGGCTGCGGATCTCGCTCGTCGGGGCGTGGTCCCGACCACGTTCGCCGTCGGGCAGCGCGCACGCCCCGTCGGACCGGCTGCTGTCCGGGTGCGCGCCCCTTCGCCTTCGCCGCGGCCCGCGCGGCCGCGAGACTGGCCCGAGCCAGGTCCGCGCCCCTCGGAATGTCCCCGTCCCGCGGGACGACGGCGGCTGTGACCTCGGGCACGGGCCTGCGCGGCGATCGGCTCGTCACTCCACCGCCCCAACGTGAGTTATCCACACCATCCACAGGGTTATCCCCAGATATGGGGGTAGTCGCGCCTAGATCACCCACACCATGTGGTCGGCGGGGCGCGGACGGGTCTCGGGGTCGGTCAGTCATCACGTCGCGCCTCCCCGTCTCGCACCTGATATCGGATCGCCGCCAGCTCCGGAGGCACGTCCGCCGCCACCGCCGCCGTGATGAGCACCTGCTCCGCCTCGGACGCCACCGCCGCCAGGCGGCCCCGCCGCCGTTCGTCGAGTTCGGCGAACACGTCGTCCAGCAGCAGCACCGGCTCGCCGCCGTCGGAGCGCAGCAGCTCGTAGGCGCCCAGCCGCAGTGCCAGCGCGAAGGACCACGATTCTCCGTGACTGGCGTAGCCCTTCGCGGGCAACTCGCCGAGGGAGAGCTCCAACTCGTCCCGATGCGGACCGACCAGGCAGACACCGCGTTCGAGCTCCCTCGCCCGGACCCTGCCCAGCTCGGTGAGCAGCAGCTCCTCCAGCTCCGCGATCGATCGACCCTCGGGCACCAGGCCCTCCACCGAACAGCGGTAACGCAGCGAGGCCTCTCGCGACTCCGGGGCGACCTGGGCATACGCCAGCGCCACCCGAGGCGCCAGCTCCGCGACCAGTTCGACCCGGCCTGCCAACAGCGTGGCGCCGAAGTGTGCGAGCCGGGCGTCCCAGACGTCCAGCGTCGCGACCTCGTCCCCGTGCGGCTCGGGCCCCGCTCGACGCGATCGGCTCCCCCGGCGCAGCGCGCCCGCCGACTTCAGCAGGGCGCTGCGCTGACGCAACACCTTGTCGTAGTCGGCCCGCACACCCGCGTAACGAGGCCAGCGGGCGGTGAGCAGCTCGTCGAGGAGCCGTCGGCGATCGCCGGGATCACCACGGACCAGGCTGAGGTCCTCCGGGGCGAACAGCACCGTGCGCAGGATGCCCAGCACATCGCGCGGACGGGACACCGGTGCCCGGTTGACCCTCGCCCGATTCGCCCGGCCCGGCGCGATCTCGACCTCGACCAGCAGCTCGCGACCCTCGTTGACCACCGCCCCGCGGACCACCGCCCGACCTGCGCCCTGCCGCACCAGCGGCGCGTCCAGGGCGACCCGATGCGAGCCGAGCGTCGACAGGTAACCGACCGCCTCGATCAGGTTCGTCTTGCCCTGTCCGTTGGCGCCGACGAGGACGACCGGCCCCGGTTCCAGTGCCAGATCGAGCCGCGGCCATGAGCGGAAGTCGGTGACTTGAAGATGACGTAGATGCATGAGCTTCCGTCAGTCCACGCGACCGCCGAAGGCGATCGGTTTCGCGGGGCATCGATCGAGTCGTGGCGAGGGCCGACCGCACCTGGTGCGGCGTCGCACACGCCGAGGTGAATCGCAGGACGTGGAACGGCCTGCCTAGACGCGGTGAGCCGGCGCGGCGGTACCGGTCGGCGCCGCGCCGGTCGGCTCAGGAGCCGTCGGACACCTGTCCGGTGCCGGAGGACGGGCCCGCCTGCTGCACCGCATGGCCGCCGAACTGGTTCCGCAATGCCGCGACGGCTCGCATGGCAGGCGAGTCGGGCTGCCGGGAGGCGAACCGGGCGAACAGCGCGGCGGAGATCACCGGCGCGGGCACCGCGTGATTGATTGCCTCCTGGACCGTCCATCGGCCCTCGCCGGAGTCCTCGACGTATCCGCGCAGGTCGTCAAGCTCCGGATCGGAGTCCAGAGCCTTGATCAGCAGGTCGAGCAGCCAGGAGCGTACGACGGTGCCCCGGCTCCACGCCTTGAGCACGGCAGGCACGTCGGTGACGACGTCGGAGGCGTCGAGCAGCTCGAAGCCCTCCGCGTAGGCCTGCATCAGGCCGTACTCGATGCCGTTGTGCACCATCTTCGCGTAATGGCCCGCGCCGACTCCGCCCGCATGGGCGAAGCCCTCCTCGCGCGGACCCTCAGGACGCAGCGCGTCGAAGATCGGCATCGCCCGTTCGACCAGCTCGGCGTCGCCGCCCACCATCAGGCCGTAGCCGACCTCCAGGCCCCAGACGCCGCCGGACACTCCGCAGTCCAGGTACCCGACGCCGTGCTCGGCGAGCAGCTTCGCGTGCTCCTGGTCGTCGGTGTAACGGGAGTTGCCGCCCTCGATGATCAGATCACCGGGCGAGAGCAGCTCGGCCAGCTCCGCCACGGTCTGCCGCGTCGGATCGCCCGCGGGCACCATCAGCCACACGAGCCGGGGCCCGCTCAGTTCCGCGACGAGCTCCCGGAGCCCCGAGACGTCCCTGACCTGTGGATCTCGGTCGTATCCGATGACCTCGTGCCCAGCGCGGCGCAGCCGCTCGCGCATGTTGAAGCCCATCCTGCCGAGACCGACCAGTCCGATTCTCAACGACGTCCTCCCCTGCCGACGAAGCCTTGACGAGTGGTGCGCTGTGATCGCGTCAGCCGGGCAGGCGCACCGGCATCAACAGGTACAGGTAGCCCTCGATGACCGCACCCTCGTCGTTCACGGGCTTGATCAACGCGGGCCGGGTGGGCACGGTGAACGAGAGGTGGGCTCGGTCGGTGCGCAGCACGCCGAGGCCGTCGAGCAGGTAACCGGGGTTGAAGGCGATGGTCAGCGGCTCGCCGTCGAGTTGGATCGGCAGCGCCTCCTCGGCGCTGCCCTCGTCGTCGCCGCCCGCCGTCAGCCGCAGGCTCGACTCGCCGAACTCCAGCCGGACCTGCGTGCCGCGCTCGGCGACCAGCGACACCCGCTTGATCGCCTCGACCAGCGGGCCGACCTCGACGATGGCGCTGGTGTTGTGCTCCTCGGGCAGCAGCTGACGGTACTTCGGGAAGTCGGCGTCCAGCAGCCGCGTGGTGGTGTGGCGGCCTGCGCCCGCCAGCCCGAGCAGCCCGTCGCCCGAGGCCAGTGAGAGCTCGACCTTGCTCCCTCCGCCGCCCAGCGTCTTCGCCGCCTCGGCGAGTGTCTTCGCGGGCACCAGCACCGAGGTGTCGATGGTGTCGTCGCTGGACTCCCAGGTGAAGTCGCGCACCGCGAGACGGAAGCGGTCGGTGGCGACCATGGTCATGCGGTCCGCCTGGATCTCGACGCGGACGCCGGTCAGCATCGGCAGGGTGTCGTCGCGGCCCGCCGCGACGGCGACCTGCGCGACGGCTTCGCCGAAGGTCTCGCCGAGCACGCTGCCCGCGAGCCCGGGCATGGCCGGAAGCTGTGGGTAGTCCTCGACCGGCATGGTCGGCAGGCTGAACCTCGAGTTGCCGCAGGCGATGGTGGCCCGGGAGCCGTCGACGGTGATGTCCACCGGCTTGTTGGGCAACGCCTTGGTGATGTCGGCGAGCAGCCTGCCGGAGACGAGCGTGCGGCCCGGCGTGACCACGGTGGCGGGGACGCCGACCTGAGCCGAGACCTCGTAGTCGAAACCGGAGACCGTCAGGGTGCGCTCCGCACCTTCGCTGCCTGCCGCCTCGCCAGAATCGTCCGCGTGCTCCGGGCCCGCGTCGAGCAGGACGCCGCCCAGCACCGGGATCGGCGGTCGGGAGGGCAGGCTGCGGGCGACCCAGGCGACGGCGTCGGCGAGTCCGTCACGCTCGACTCGGATCTTCATCAGGCGTCCTTTCAGGCCGCTGCGATCTTGGCAGCCGACCGAGCTTGACCAGGTTGACCAGCATCGACGTCGCACGGGGCTCGCTGACGCTGTTCACCGGGCGGGCCATCGTCGATGGTCAGGCTCGACCGGGCGAGGAGACGGGGCAACCCCGAACAGGGACGGCCCCGAGCGGGGACGGCCCCCGAGTTGGGAACACCACCGTAGAGCCTCCCCGACCCCGGGTGTGACACGGGCCGGCGCCGGCGGGGGTTTCTCGGACTGTGGTTCGGCGAGCTGTCCCCACCCCCTGTTTTTCCTCACCTTCTCTCTAAGAAGAAAAAGACAGGGATAGTAGTAAGGGCTGTGGATACTGGGGATAACCCTTGTTTTGGCTGCTCACCGTCTGTGCACCCCTGTGTGCGGAGCAGTGGATCAGTCGGTGGACAACTGGGCTGCTCGGTGGACAACTCGCCGGCCCGTTCGATCCGTCCACAGACGAGCCGAGTTGTGCACATTTCCATCCCCAGATCTGGGGGTGGTTGTACCCAGGCGCTGCACAGGCTGGAAGTGGCGTGGATCTCGCCCGATCGGGGCTGTGGACAACTCTAATCGCGGCCTTTTCTGGGCAGCCGGCAGCCCGCCGGCCTCCACGGGAAGGAAAAGATCCGACGGCCGGCGCGGGACATGCGGCGGATGATGCCGCTCGCTCACCGCCGAGTGCCGCTCGCTGTGCCGCTGTCGGTCCGGTGCGGGCTCGGCGGCGGCCCCTCCGGCTTCGGCCTGTTCGCCACCCGCTTCGGCGGTGTCCGGTGAGCCGGGTCGCATCCGAAGGAGGTGAGCGCGAGACGCCTGCGTGGGGTGGCGAGCGGTGAGCGGGGTGGATCGGTGTCGTGGCGGCGGTGCGGGACGATGCTGCGATGCGGGCTTGCCGGGTGGTCTTGAGGCGCGTTCGGCGCCCGCCAGACCGTCAGCTCCTGGCGCGCTGCTTGATGCGGGAGGTCAACTCCTGCACCTGGTCGTAGATGCGACGGCGCTCGGCCATCTCCTTGCGGATCTTCTTGTTGGCGTGCATGACCGTCGTGTGGTCGCGTCCTCCGAAGGTCTGGCCGATCTTCGGCAGCGACAGATCGGTCAGCTCACGGCACAGGTACATGGCGATCTGCCTGGCCTGGGCCAACGCCTTGGTCTTGCCAGGTCCGGAGAGATCGTCTATCCCGACGTTGAAGAAGGTCGCGGTCACCGCCATGATCGTCGACGCCGTGATCTCCGGAGCATGCGAGTCCGGGATCAGATCCCGCAGCACGATCTCGGCGAGCTGTACGTCCACCGGCTGGCGATTCAGTGAGGCGAAGGCGGTGACCCTGATGAGGGCGCCTTCCAACTCCCGGATGTTGCGCTCGATCCGGGCCGCGATGAACTCCAGCACCTCCGCCGGTGCGGCGAGCCGATCCTGGGCCGCCTTCTTCCGGAGGATCGCGATGCGCGTCTCCAGCTCGGGCGGCTGGATGTCGGTGATCAGACCCCATTCGAACCGGGTGCGCAGCCGATCCTCCAGCGTCTCCAGCCGCTTCGGCGGTCGATCGGAGGAGACCACGATCTGCTTGTTGGAGTTGTGCAGCGTGTTGAAGGTGTGGAAGAACTCCTCCTGAGTCCCCTCCTTGCCCTCCAGGAACTGGATGTCGTCCACCAGCAGCACGTCGACGTCCCGGTAACGGCGCTGGAAGGCCACCTTCCTGTCGTCCCGCAGCGAGTTGATGAAGTCGTTGGTGAACTCCTCGGTGGAGACGTACCGGACTCGCATCCCGGGGAAGAGGCGCTGGGCGTAGTGCCCGACCGCGTGCAGCAGGTGTGTCTTCCCCAGCCCCGACTCGCCCCAGATGAACAAGGGGTTGTAGGCCCGTGCGGGGGCCTCCGCGACGGCGACGGCCGCGGCGTGCGCGAAGCGGTTGGACGCGCCGATGACGAAGGTGTCGAAGTTGTACTTGACGTTCAGTCTGGTCTGCGAGCTGGGCGGGCCGTGTCGAGGCGCCGTGTAGGCCTCGAACTGCCCGTGCGACTGCCCGCCGGACGCCTGGCCGGCGCCGGGTGATCCGTGCTGCGGTTGCGGCTGGCCTGCGAAGACCTGCCTGCCGTCGATCGGGTCCGCGAGCGCGTCCTGCTCGTCGTCGATCTCCTCGGCCGGGCCTGCGGAGCCTGCGGGACCGACGGAGTCCAGGACTCCGACATCCGGCTCGATGCCGTCCTCGTTCGGGACGACTCCGGTGGCCAGTACGGCGTCGAGGGCGGGAAGCGGCCCGGTGTGCTCGACTCTGGTCTGCTCGTAGTCGCGCTGCTCGTAGTCGCGCTGCTCGTAGTCGCGCTGGTCGAACTCTCGCTGGTCGAACTCTCGCTGGTCGTAGTCGCGCTGCTCGTAGCCGCCGTCGAACGCGGGCCGGTCGAACGGAAGCGACTCGAACGGGAGGGGGTCGAAGTGCGGTGGTCTACCCGGCCCGTCGAGTCTCGGCGGGGGCTCTCCTTGACCTCTGCCGGGGCCGTAGGCGTGACCGCCGGTGAATCTGGTCGGTGGCGGCGGTGTCCACGCCATCGACTGAGGCAGCGGCGCGGGCCGTTCCCAGTCGTGCAGCTCGGTCGAGTCGACGATCGGCCGTTCGAATCCCTGCGGTGGGGTCGGCGCCTCGGAGACCAGCGGGTCGGCGGGCGGCGGCGTGAACGACTGCGGCCGGATCTCGTCGACCTTGACGGCCAGCGTCACCTTTCTGTCGAGATATCGCGACAGCGCGTCGGAGACCGGAGCTCGCAGTGTCCGTTCGAGCGCGTCCTTGGCGAATTCACTCGGCGCGGCAAGGAGCGCCACGCCGTCCAGAAGCCCGATCGGCCGCGTGTCCCGAATCCAGGCACGATGCAACGGGGAGAGGGTGCTGGAGGAGAGCTCCTGCACCACCTGGCTCCAGACGACGCCGAGATCGGCCTGGTGGTCGGCCAC